>NZ_JBIWPN010000043.1:0-61915 GCF_044768305.1 Kitasatospora sp. NPDC101155
GCCGGCGCGCCGCGCGCCGGCGGGGGCGGCGGGGGGGGGGGCGGCGGGGGGGGCCCCCCCCCCGCCGCGGGGTGGCCGGCGCGCGCCCGGCGCCGTGCAGCGACGTTGACGCCTCGTCGGCCGGCCCGGTTACACCTCGATGTGCGAGCCCATGATGACCGTGCGGTCGCGGGGGAGGCCGAAGTACTCGGCGGCGTCGGCGGTCGGGGTTCTCCATCTGCCGTACGAGACCTCCGGCATGCCCGCCGTCGCCGAACCGTCCCCGCAGGTTCCGGGCATGTTCATCAGCATGGACCCGCCGGACCACACCCGGCTGCGGCGCAGACTCACCGGCGCCTTCACCGCCAAACGCATGAACATGCTGGAGGACCGCGGCCCCGGCGGCCGGCGGAGGTGGGCCGGGCGACGATGAGCCGTGTGGGCCGCGACGTACGCCTCGATGCCGATGATCGGCTTCACGCCGGTCTTCGACCTTGACGGATCCTGCCCGCCTCCTTGACGGGGCGTTGACCCGGGCGACACACGAGCCGGGTGGCTGCCTGCCGGGCCGCTGGGCCAACGGGGCGAACCGACTCGGGCGGCTGCCGGGGGCGAAGTGGCTGGTCGCATGGCCTTTCGCGCTGTCGCCGCCTCGATGGCGCCGGTTTCGGGGACGAGGACAGGGGCGCAGGGTGAGTTCGTCGGGATACGACGGCTCGATCGTCGTCGGCCGCAAGCCGTGGCCGACCGAGGACCTGGGCATGCCCGCGGAGGACGTGGAACTGCGTGTGTTCGCCCACGGCAGGTACGTCGGCCGCTTCATGCTCACCCCGTCCCCGTCCCCGTCCCCGTCCCCGTCCCCGATCGCCAGGCTCTCCTCGTTGCCAGCACCCTCGCCGACCAGGCCGGCGCCGCCCTGGAGACCACCGCGGGCCACGTCACGGCGGCGTGAGTGGCTCCCGGCCTGTAAGAGGCCGGGAGCCACCTGGATTCGTCGACGCCCCGTCGCTCAGCGGGTCTTCTTCCGTTTCGTCCAGCCGATTGCGAAGAACACGACCGAAGCCTTGACATCCTCCCCCGGCGTTAGCCCAAGGCCATGAAGTTAAGGCTTCGAGCCTGATCACAAGGGGTGTGCGGGCGATTGGATAGATCACCGGGCGTGGGAAGCGGAGCTCCGGTAGAACGGTCTGTCGACCAAGACCAACCGGTTCTACCGAGGGAGCTCCGCTGTTTGGACAGTCTGTCATCAGTCGACAAATCGCGGTAGCGGAGGGCGTGTTCGCTCCAGGTCATCTGGGTGAGCTGACGCGGATCGTGCCGTTCGAGATGGTGGACGAGGCCCTCGCCGCCACCAGCGGGATCCAGCGCCGAGTCCGCAAGCTGCCCGCCCGGGTCGTGGTCTACCTCCTGCTGGCCGCCGGCCTCTTCGAGCAGAGCGGATATCCGGTCGTGTGGCGCAAGCTGACGGCGCGCTGGATCGCCTGCCGATCCCGACGGTCACGGCCACTGCTCTGTGGCACGCCCGCGCCCGGCTGGGTTCCCGCCCGCTGCGGGCGCTGTTCGACCTGCTGCGCGGCCCGGCCGCCAGTACGCTGACCAGCGGCTCCCGCTGGGCCGGGATGCTCGTGTGCGCCATCGACGGCACCTACCTGGACGTGCCCGACAACCCCCGCACCCGCCACCGCCTCGGCAAGGGAACCAACCAGTACGCCACCGCGGGCTATCCGCAGATCTGCCTGACCACGCTGGTCGCCTGCGGCACCCGGGCCGTCATCGACGCCGCGTTCGGCCCCCGCAGCAACGGTGAGACCACCTACGGCCTGCGGCTCACCCGCTCGCTGCACTCCGGCATGATCGTCCTGCTCGACCGGGGCTTCGCCACCAACGCCTTCCTCGCGGCCATCGCAGGCACCGGTGCCGATCTGCTCGCCCGCCTGACAGCCGTCCGCAAGACACCCGTCATACGCCTCCACCGGGACGGCTCCTACCGCTCCGTCGTCGCCGGCATACCCGTGCGCGTCATCGAGTGCGAGATCACCATCGCCACCAGCGCGGGCCGGCAGACGGGCCTCTACCGGCTCGCCACCACTCTTCTTGATCACCGCCGCTACCCGGCCTTCGAGCTGGTCAGGCTCTACCACCAGCGCTGGGAGGTGGAGTCCGCCTACTTCGAGATCAAGAAGACCATGCTCGGCCGCCGAGTCCTGCGCGCCCGCACCCCCGCCGGCATCGCCCAGGAGATCTACGCCCTGCTGACGGTCTACCAGTCCCTGCGGATCGCGATCACCGACGCCACCGACACCGACACGACGGCTTCCCCGGACCGGGGCAGCTTCACCATCGCCCTGGAAGCCGCCCGCGACCAGGTCATCCAGGCCACGGGCATCGTCGCCGACGAGACCATCGACCTCATCGGCACCATCGGCCGCCACGTCCTGGCCCATCTGATGCCCGACCGACGCCTTCGCGTCAGCCCCCGCGCGGTCAAACGACCACTGTCACGCTATGCGTACAAGAGCCTGAGAGTCGACCGCCGAACCTACAAGGCCACCCTCAGCATCGACATCCTCGCAACTCCACCAGGCTCGTCAACGCCAGCAAGCCCTTAACTTCATGGCCTTGGGCTAAAGCCGGGGGATTCCTCCCGCGCCTGCGGCACGGACACCCGTGGGTCGCAGGTCGCCGAGGTGGGTTCCCCGTTCAACGGGCCGTGCCTGGCGTGGGATCGCCACACCGGGACTGACCGGCCCTCCAGGGGCGTTTAGCCTGTCCGCCTGCCCGGCGGCCAGGATGTTACGAGCAGCGTTGAGGTTACGGTCGTGCAGGACGCCGCATGCGGTGCAGGCCCATTGGCGCACCGCGAGGGGTTTGGGTTCGTCGCGGTGTCCGCACGCCGAGCAGAGCTGGGAGGAGGGGAACGCGCGGTGCACGATGCCGACATGCCGCCCGTACCTGGCTGCCTTCTCTTCGAGGAGTCGCCGG
Source organism: Kitasatospora sp. NPDC101155 (assembly GCF_044768305.1). Lineage (NCBI taxonomy): Bacteria > Bacillati > Actinomycetota > Actinomycetes > Kitasatosporales > Streptomycetaceae > Kitasatospora > Kitasatospora sp. NPDC101155. The sequence goes on from NZ_JBIWPN010000043.1 coordinate 2,962, forward strand.
AAGGTGGACCATCCCGCGTCGTGGACGGACTTGGCGAGTCGGCCTCGGGCGAGGCCGCGCACGTTCAGATCCTCCAGGTACACCGCTTGGGTTTCGCGGATGATCCTGGTGGTCTGCTTGTGCAGCCAGTCCATGCGGGTGTCGGCCACGCTGGCGTGCGCCTTGGCGACCTTGAGGCGGGCCTTGGCCCGGTTCCTGCTGCCCTTGGCCTTGCGGGACAGCGCCCGCTGCGCGGCTTTGAGCTTCTTCTCGGCCTTGCGGAGGAAGCGCGGGTTGTCGATCACGGTGCCGTCGGAGAGGACGGCGTAGGTGGTCAGGCCGAGGTCGATACCGATCTCCGCGGGCACCTCGGGCAGAGGATCGGGCTCCACGTCCACGACGAAGCTGGCGTGGTAGCGGCCTGCCGGGTCGAGCACGATCGTCACCGACGACGGGTCGACCGGAAGCGCGCGGGACCACTTCACCCGCACGTCACCGATCTTCGCCAGGTTCAGCTTTCCGTTCGAACGGATACGGAACCCGTTACGGGCGAACCGCAACGACTGCCGGTTGTCCCGCTTCGACTTGAACCGGGGCAGACCGACCGGACGCCCGGCACGCTTGCCCGACACCGAGTCGAAGAAGTTCCGACAGGCCGTGTCAAGATCCCGAAGGGACTGGATCAGCGGGTCCACCCCGACCGAAGCGAGCCACGCCCGCTCCGGGGTCTTCTTCGCCGCCGTGATCACCAGCCTCTGGAGATCCGTGCTCCTGGGATACGACTGCCCGGCCTTCCGGGCTTCCTTCCGTGCCGCGAGAGCGTCGTTGTACACCACCCGCGCGCACCCGAACGTCCGGGCCAGCACAGCGCGCTGACCCTCCGTCGGATAGATGCGATACGAGTACCGGAAGATGCACGAGACCAACCTACCGAGGCCCACTGACAACGGCCCCGTCCAGAACTCCCGAGCTCACTCCGCCGCTTCGCGGCTCCGAGACAAGGAGCCGCTTCCTCCCGGGGCTGAAGCCCCGGGAGGAAGCGGCAGAATCAGGTGAATGCCGTTCCTCCGAGGAGGCCGGCGTCATTCCGGGAGGAGTCTCACTCCGCGATGAGGGCGATCAGGGCCGCGAGGGCCAGGAGACCCACGACGACCGCGGCGGTCGCCTGTTTCACGGAGTCTGCCTTTCGCCGATCCGTCCGCTGAGATCCGCCGAGTCCGACGGGGACCGGACTACCCGAAGGGGTTGCAGACGAATCCGCCCGCCCCGATGCCGCCGATCCAGTAGATGTAGGTCCAGCCGTTCTGGTGCTGGCAGACCTGGATCCCGCCAGCGATCACGCCGAGCGCGGCGGCGACGGCTCCGGCGTACGGGCCGCCACCCAGCGCGGCCACCAGCCCGGAGATGCCGGCACCGGTCCAGAAGCCGCCCTCGACCTTGTTGGTGAGCCAGGAGTCCAGGCCGACCTCGACGCCGTACCAGTGCGTCTTGATGTAGCCGTGCCGACCGCGCCAGGTGGCGTTCGGGCTCGGGTGGCCGGTCTGGCCGGTCGGCTGCCCGATCTCGTCCGTGAGGGCGTCGGTGGGAACCGCCACGCCCTCCGGCGACATCGCGAGCTTCCCGCTCTTGATGTTGGCGTTCACGTCCGCCACGTACGACCGCAGCTGCATGAGCTGCGCCGCGGGCACCTGCTTCAGCACCGATGCCGGCGCGTCGATCGAGTACCCGGACTTGGAGAAGGTGACGTACCCGTTGAGCACGTGCAGCGGGCTGGACTTCGGGGCGACCTCGTCGCTGGGCAGACGGCTGCCCGTCGCCGGCCCCTGCTGCGTCTTCGAGTTGGCCTGCACCTGCCGCGAGCTCACCGGAGCGGCCGAGGCCGCGGGCGAGATCGTCATCAGCAGACCGGTGGCCGCGATCAGTGCGACTCCACCAAGGGACGCACGCCTCACAACGCTCTTCAATTCAACCCCCATGTGATGTCACGCCGGACACTGGCCGGCGATCGCCCCAATAGTCACACCAGGCACACCAGTTGGGCGAGTCAGGGAATCGTCAATTCCGCATCGGCCGGCTCCGCGGGGTGTGGCAGCGCGTCAGCCAACCGCCCGGTAGCGGTGGATGAAGGCGACGGCCATGGCGCCCTCGCCGACGCCGGAGGCGACGCGCTTGATCGAATTGGCGCGTACGTCTCCGGCCGCGAACACGCCCGGGACATTCGTCTCCAGCAGGTAGGGGTCGCGTCCCGGCGGCCAGGAGGCCGGCGGTTTGCCGGAGCCCATGAGGTCGGGCCCGGTCAGGACGAAGCCGTGGTCGTCACAGTCCACGACACCGTCCAGCCAGCCGGTGCGGGGCCGCGCCCCGATGAAGGTGAAGACGAAGTTCGCTGGCTCCACGGTCCTACGGCCGGTGGCGTCGTCCAGGAGCGTGATGCGCTCCAGTCGATCCGCCCCGTCCAGCGCGAGGACCCGGGTGGCGAGGCGCACCTCGATGTTCGGCGTCCGACGGATCTCGTCGACGAGGTACCGAGACATCCCGGCCTCCAGCGAGTCACCCCGTACCAGCACGGTGACCCTCGCCGCGTACCGGGAGAAGTGGATGGCGGCCTGTCCCGCCGAGTTGGCACCGCCGATGATGTGGACGTGGTGCGAGAGGCAGGAACTGCTCTCGGTGGTTGCGGCCCCGTAGTAGAGACCCTCGCCCTCGAACCGCTCCGCGCCCGGCACCTCCAGGCGGTTGTACGAGACCCCGGTGGCCACCAGCACGGTCTCGGCGCTGATCTCCGAGCCGTCGGCCAGCGTCAGGATCCGGGCGGGATCGTCCCGTTGCAGCCCGACGACGTCCACCGGATGGAGCAGCTCCGCGCCGAAGCGGGCGGCCTGGCTGACCGCGCGGCGGGCGAGGTCGCCACCCGACAGGCCGGCCGGGAAGCCCAGGTAGTTCTCGATCAGGCTCGACGTACCGGCCTGCCCGCCGGGCGAGTCGGCGTCCAGCAGCAGGGTGGACAGGCCCTCCGAGGCCGCGTACACACCGGCCGCGAGACCGGCCGGGCCGGCGCCGACGATCACCGTGTCGTAGTGCGGCCGGGACGCGGTGGTGGCCAGGCCGAGACGGACGGCGAGTTCGGCGGCGCCCGGGGCGTGGAGCGGAACTCCCTCGGGGAACACCACCAACGGCAGCCGCGCCTGCGGGTGCTCGGCCAGCAGCAGCCGGGCCTCCGGGTCGGTTTCCGCGTTCAGGAAGCGAAAGGGCGCGCCGTTGCGGGTCAGGAAGTCCCGTACGAGGTGCGTCCCGGCGGAGACCGGGTGCCCGACGACGCGGATGCCCCGGTAGGCGGGGCGGTAGGCGGCGGCCCAATCGGAGAGCAGGTCGTCCAGCACCGGGAAGAGCCGCTCGGCGGGCGGGTCCCAGGGCTTCATCAGGTAGTAGTCGAGCCGCACCCTGTTGATGGCGGTGATCGCGGCGTCGGTCTCGGCGAACGCGGTGAGCAGCACCCGTTTGGCGTCCGGGAAGCGGCTGACGGCCTCCAGCAGGAAGTCGACGCCGGTCATGTCCGGCATCCGTTGGTCCACCAGGAAGAGCGCCGGGTCCTGGGAGCGCTCGTCCAGGGTGTCCAGGACGCTCAGCGCCTCGGCGGCGGACGAGGCGCTCAGCACCCGGTAGTCCTCGGCGTAAGCGGAGCGCAGATCGCGGCGGACGGCGCGGAGTACCTGGGGATCGTCGTCCACCGCGAGGATCACCGGCTTGTGAGCCGCTTCGGCCGTTGCGGCGGTCATTCGACGGAGTCCAGGAACAACCGGTCGGGGAAGCACCAGAGCCAGCTCTCGCCCGGCTCGTGGGAGGCGATCAGGGGGTGGCCGGTCGCCTCGTAGTGGCGGCTGGCGTGCTTGTTGGTGGAGGAATCACAGCAGCCGATGTGACCACACGTCAGGCAGCGGCGCAGGTGGACCCAGACGGCGTCGGCCTCCAGGCACTGCTGGCAGACGGCAGGCTCGGCAGGGCCTGCGGGCTCGACGGTGATCGTGTCGAGGTGGGAGCAGGTGGGCATGGGAGCTCCTTTGCAGGTGAGGGGCCTTCGGAGCGCAGGGAACCCGGAGGCTCCCCGCGCCCCTGACAGGTCGCCCGGTGCCTCAGGCCAGCGTCTCGGCGAAGTGGTAGGCGGCGAGGGCAGCGGCCTCGTCGACGGTGGAGTCCCGGTCGTAGAAGTCGAACTGGTCGCCCTCGGTCCAGACGAGGTTCTTCGGGCCGCCCAGATCGGCGTGGAACTTCTCCGCGCCCTGGGGGATGGCCGCGTCGCGGCTGGTGACGATCAGCGTGGGCGCCGTGATCCGGGCCGCCGCCGGGTGCGGGTCGAAGGTGAGCCACTGCGGCCAGGACATCACCGCGAACCGGTTGTCCCAGGCCGGCACGGCGCCGCGCCGCGCGTCCAGGTAGTAGTCGAAGGGTCCGAACATGGCGGCATCGGGGTCCGTGGTGCTCACGGCTGGGACGTAGTCCACCGGTTCGCCCAGTTCGTACCTGGTCCGCGCGGCGAGCCCGAGCTCCATCTTCTGCCGGACGCCCTCAGCGCCGCCGTAGATGTCGCGCACCAGCGCGGCGTCGTGCAGCCACGGCGCGACCAACGCCAGGCTGCGCACGCGCGGGTCGTTCGCGGCGTTCACGGCGGTGTACCCGGCCCCGGCGCAGATCCCCAGGGCGCCGATCCGGCGCGGATCGACCCGGTGCTGCCCGCCGAGGAAGGTGACGGCGCTGTGGATGTCCCGGATCTTGCGAGCTGGCGACTCCAACTGCCGTGGCCGTCCTCCGGATTCGCCGTAGCCGGCCGGGTCGAAGGCCAGCGTGTGGAAGCCGGCCTCGGCCATCCGCCGGGCGTACCCGGCGGCCATCTGCTCCTTGACGGTCGTCCAGGAGCCGAGGACCACGACCGCCGGCCCTTGGCCCTGGCTTTCGGGGCTGTACAGGGTCCCGACGAGGGTGGTGCCGTCGCTGTCGAAGGAGACGTGCTCCGTGTGGACGGTCGCTGCGGTCATACCGCCGCCCCTTTGATGGCGCGCAGGATCTGCGACGGGTCGGTGAACGACTTCCAGCGCACGATCTTCCCGTCCCTGACGGTGAGCCACTGGATGAACTCGATCTCGAACGCCATGCCGGTCCTCTTGACGGTGGACCGCTCGTGGAGGACGCCCATCGCCTGATCGCCCTCGACGACCAGCTCGATCAGCTCCTCCTTCCCGAGCTCGACCGTGCCGGCGAAGACGCCGAGGCTGTCCATGACGGCCGCCTTGCCGTGCAGGGTGCCGATCCACGGCATCGCGTCGTTCCAGCCGGGCACCGGCGTGTAGTTGATCCACTCGACGTCGTCCGCCAGGTAGCCCAGCGCCCGCTCGAAGTCGCCGCTGGTGAGCGCGTCGAACCAGCCGGTGGCGGTCTCCCGCGTCGTACTCATCCCTTGGTCCTCTCCAAGCTGTGCCGCTCCAGGATGTGCCGATTGCCCTCGGCCCACACGGCGGTCATCGTCAGGCCGTCGATCCGCCACCCCGCCGCCGTGCGGCGGAGCGTGAACCGGTAGTGCCCGCCCAGCGTCCACAGCGGGCCGCCGAGCGCGTTGGGGAGCAGGTGCGTGGCCTGGAAGTCGGCCGTGGCGAGGGCGGTGTCGCCCTCGGTCCGCACCAGGTGGTTGGTCAGCAGGTGTTGCGTGGCCGTAAGGCCGGAGAGCAGGTCGCGCCAGGCGGCGATCAGCTCCCGCGCCGCCAGCGCGGTCGGCTCGCCCCCGTTGAGGCTGGTGTAGTCGACCAGGACCTCGTCCGCGAAGACGTCCGTCCGCAGCCGGTCCCACTCGCGCTTGTCGGTGTGCCAGCACATCCGGGTGCACACGTCGACGACGTCGAGGCGGTCGCTGAGCCCGTCGCCGGTCATGCGCCGGCCTCGCGGCCCAGGATCCAGTGCTCCTCCAGCAGGAGCGTGTGGACGTACCGGGGTTCGGCGATGCGGTGGAGGTCGGTGAGCAGCGCCTGGTACTCGGGGGTCTTCCGGGCGGCCTCGTACGCCTGGGCGTCGTCGAACCAGAGTTGGTACGCGGCGTCCAGGACCGCCTCGCCCACGCCGTAGAAGGCGTCGCGCGTGTGGTTCTGCACGTACCGGCGCAGGCCCGGGACCTTCCCAGCGAGGGGGGCGTGCCGGGTGAGGCTGTCGGCCCGGAAACCGGCGAGCGGCAGGCCCTCGCGGCGCTTGACCAGGATCATCACCTTGACCGCGGCCGTCTCACCGACGCCGGGCACGACCACGTGCGCGTCGGTGTCCAGGACGACCGTGCGCCAGAACGCCGCCCACCTGGGCTCGTCGAGGCGGGCGCCCTCCAGGAACTCCGGGGTCTGCAGCGAGGCGAGCTGCTCCCGCTCGTTCTCCAGCCAGATCTCGGCGACCCCGCTCCACAGCGGGTCCTCCTCGTCGCCGGGCCTCGCGACGCGGGTGTCGACGCAGTACCGCTTGATCTGCGGGATCTTGGCGGCATACCGGACCGCGTGCTCCTCGACCCAGTAGCGCTGGAACTCCCGCTCGGACATCCCGGGCTTCGGGTGGGCCAGGATGATCTGATGGATCATGTCGTCCTCCAGGGGTGATGGGCGCCGTCAGACCTGGTAGCGCTTCTTGACGTCCTCCGCGAAGCCGAGGTAGTCGCGCAGCGGCCAGACCTCCTCGAACTCCAGGTACTCGCGCATCGGCAGTCGCCCCAGCGCGGTGCGGTCGAGCTCCTCGGCGTCGGGGGAGTCGATGACCGCGATCACCCGCTTCTGCGCCGCGACCTTCCAGATGCCGACGCAGAAGCCGGAGTTGATGGTGTCGACGGCGTGCTCGGCCTCCTCCCGCTCGACCTCCCACAGCTCGTCGAGTGAGATCCGGCCCTCGTGCTTCCACTTCATCTGGACGTAGAACAGCATGCTGCGCTCCTCAGTGGTCGTCGGTCAGGACGCGGGTCAGGGGGTGCTCGGCGCCGAGGCTCTCGCGGGCGATGTCGGCCGGCAGCTTGCCGTCGTGGCCGACCAGGTCGAGCCGGGCGCCGGCGTCGATCAGGATCCGGGCGCACTCCTGGTAGCCGTGCCAGAGTGCGTCGTGCAGCGGGGTGTAGCCGTTGGTGATGCCCTGGTAGTCCAGGTCGGTGCCGGGAGCGGCCACCAGCAGCGCGGTGATCCCGGCGTGGCCGTTGTAGACGGCCTTGTGCAGGGGCACCGCACCGAAGGTGGGCTCGGTGGCGTTGACGTCGGCTCCGGCGGCGAGCAGCGCGCGGACGATCTCCTCGTGGCCGTCGCGGCAGGCCACCAGGAGCGGGGTGTGCGCGTCGTTGAAGCCGTTGACCACCGGGTACCGGGCGTCCACCTCGGCGCCCCCAGCGAGCAACTTTCGGACCGTGCCGAGATCGCCGGCGGCGACCGCGGCCATCAACTGCTGGTCCTCGGCCGCCTCCTGGTCCGCCTGGGTACGGGCGGTCAGCAGGCGCTCGGCCGCCAGCAGCCGGTCCTTGCCGCGGGTGTTGACGCGGAGCTCGTACTCGAAGTGCTCGCGCATCGAGAAGCCGTAGTGCGTCGACAGGTTGAGCCCTGCCCCGTGTTCCAGCAGGACGGCCGTCACGGCCGGCCACTTGTACCAGAGGGCGTCCATCAGGGGCGTGTGCCCGGTGGTGGCCGCGACGGCGTCGACGAAGGCGCCCGCCTCCAGCAGCACCCGGACGGTCTCCGGGTCGCCGCCCTGGACGGCCTTGTGCAGCGCGGTGCCGCCGCCGCGCGAGTCCGCGGTGTAGAGGTCGGCGCCGGCCTCCAGCAGCTGCCGGACCAGCGCGACGTCCCCGCGGCCCGCGGCGATCATCAGGGCGGTCAGACCGCTCCTCGGGTCGCGGGCGCCCGGATCGGCGCCGACGGACAGCCACCTCCGCACGCCGGCGGTGTGACCTCGGTGTACGGCCGCGAGGAATTCCTCGGACGGATTTCTCGTCATTCTCGTATTCGCCTGCCTTCTTCTCTGCCGAGTCGGCGACCGAGAGATTATCCGGGGCCGATCGGGTCCATGCGGCGACCTAACAAACTCTGCCGGCGGGGCGGTTTCTTGACGCCGTCCGAACGCGACCTCACCAACTCGCGGCAACGTCACAAACTGGATCCAGGTCCTTTGACAGGGAGTTCTCCGACCGCCAGTCTCAATGTCGAACAATCGTCAGAGTGAAGGAGGAACGGGAAGTGCCCAAGCACATTCTGATCGTTCTCTCGGAATACGGTTACTGGGCCGAGGAATTGGTCGGCCCACTGAGTGAGTTCGACCAGCGCGGCTACCGCGTCACCTTCGCGACGCCGAACGGCAAGCGGGCCCGCGCGCTGCCGCCGAGCCTGGACGAGGAATACGTCGACCCGCCGCTCGGCCGCGGGGTGACCACCGCCGAGGTGGCCGCCCTGGGGCGCGCCCTGGACGGCGGCAACCGGCTCGACGACCCGGTCGACCTCAGCGCCTGGCTCCCCGAGCGCCCCTACACCAGCTCGCCGGACCACCTGCGCGAGCTGGAGGACTACCACCGCTCGCTGGAGCGGATCGACGCTGACCTGAGGGGATACGACGCCCTACTGATCGTCGGCGGCAGCGGCCCGATCGTCGACCTGGCGAACAACGAGCGCGTGCACGACCTGATCCTGGCCTTCCTGCGGGCCGGCAAGCCGATCGGCGCCGAGTGCTACGGCGTCGCCTGCCTGGCCTTCGCCCGTGACTGGGACGATCGGAAGAGCATCATCCGGGGCAAGCACGTGACAGGCCACTGCAAGGAGTACGACTACAAGGACGGCACCGGCTTCCTCGGGACCGACTTCGTGATGGGCCCGCCGCCGTACCCGCTGGAGTACATCCTGCGTGACGCCACCGGGCCTGACGGGGCCTACCACGGCAATTTCGGGAAGCCGCTCTCGGTCATCGTCGACCACCCGTTCGTCACCGGTCGGTCGACCCCGGACTCCTTCCTCACCGGCCAGAAGATGGTCGAAATGCTGGAGGACGGCCTCACCAGGTTCGGCTGGTAGGAAACGCGATCGCCGAGAAAGGGCGGGAGAAATTCGGTGACGGGAAAGACGGGAAAGACGGGAAACGTCAAACTCATCGAGCAGTTCCAGGCCGACGGCATCCGTCTGATGTTCGGGAATCCCGGAACGGTCGAGCAGGGACTTCTGGACGCGGCGGACCACGCCGAGGGGTTCCGGTACGTGCTGGCGCTGCAGGAGACCGTGGCGGCCGGGATCGCCGACGGCTACGCCCGGGCGACCGGCGGGCCGGCGTTGCTGCAGCTGCACTCGGGCGTCGGCCTCGGCAACGGGATCGGCATGCTCTACCAGTCGCTGCGCGGGCACACCCCGCTGGTCGTCATCGCCGGCGACGCCGGGGTGCGCTACGACGCCATGGACGCGCAGATGGCGTCCGACCTGGTCGCGATGGCACGGCCGGTGACGAAGTACGCGACCCGGGTGACCGATTCGCGCTCGTTGCTGCGGGTGGTCCGCCGCGCGGTGAAGACCGCGATGACCGAGCCGCGCGGCCCGGTGTTCGTGGCCGTGCCGATGGACGTCCTCGACGAGATCAACGACGAGCCCGTCCTGCCCGCCTCCGTGCCGGTCACCGCCTCCGCGCCGCCGGCGGAGGCGGTGGCCCGGGCCGCCGGGCTGCTCGCGGGCGCCGACCGGCCGCTGCTCCTGGTCGGTGACGGCGTGTCGGTCGCCGGAGCGCAGGCGGAGCTGGTCAGGGTGGCCGAGACCCTCGGCGCCGATGTCTGGTCCGTCGACTCCTCCGAGGTCAACGTGCCGGCCTCGCACCCCCTCTCGCGCGGCCAGCTCGGCCACATGTTCGGCGAGCGCAGCGCGGCCGCGGTCGCCGAGGCGGACGCCGTGCTGATCGTCGGCACGTACGTCTTCCCCGAGGTCTTCCCGGTGCTCACCAGCCCGTTCCGGGCGGACGCGCGGATCGTGCACATCGACCTCAACGCGTACGAGATCGCCAAGAACCACCCGGTGGACCTCGGTCTGGTGGCCGACCCGAAGCCGACCCTGGCCGCCCTGGCCGCCGAGTTGAAGGCGCGCCTGAGCATGCGTCAGAAGCGTGCCGCCACTGCCAGGCTGGCCGCGCGCACGGCTGAGCAGGGGCCGGTCACGGCCGGGGAGCCGACGCTGGAGAGGTTCGTCCAGGAGCTCGCCCGGCAGACCGGCGGAGACCTGATCGTCTTCGACGAGGCGCTCACCTCCTCGCCGGCCGTGGTCAGGCACCTGCCGCCGGACCGGCCCGGCGACTACTTCCTCACCCGGGGCGGCTCGCTCGGGGTCGGCATCCCCGGTGCGATCGGGGCCAAACTGGCCCACCCCGCCCGCACCGTGGTCGGCTTCACCGGTGACGGCGGCGCGATGTACACGTACCAGGCGCTGTGGACCGCGGCCCGGTACGGCATCGCCGCCAAGTTCGTGGTCTGCAACAACCGCAAGTACCGGCTGCTGGACGACAACATCGCCCAGTACTGGAAGGAGCGGGACATCCCCGAGCACGAGTTCCCCTCCTCCTTCGACCTCTCCCGCCCGGACATCCGCTTCGCCGAGCTGGCCCGCGCCCTGGGCGCCGACGGCATCCGGGTGGAGAAACCCGAGGAGGCCTCGGCCGCAGTCGAGCGGATGCTCGCCGCCACCGGGCCCTTCCTGGTCGACCTCCAGGTCTGACAGGTCTGACGACACCCAAGGAGTCATCGCGATGTCGGAGCCCACCTCCGCAGGGCCTCGCCTCACCGAGCGGGCCGTCCGCACCCTCGTCGAGCAGTGGTACGCCGTCCTGGACCGCCACGGCGACCCGGAGGAGGCGAAGCGGTTCCTGGTCGACGACGGCCTCGAACTGCGCTTCCCCGAGGGCGTCTTCCGCGGACACACGGGCTTCGCCGAGTGGTACGCGGCCGTCGTCCACCGCTTCTTCGACGAGGAGCACACCGTGCTCCGGGTCCGTGCGGCCGTCGACGGCGCCGTGGCCGTGGTCCGCGTCAACGTCAACTGGCAGGCCCGGGTGTGGGAGGCACCGGCCGCCGACAGTCGGTGGCTGGGCTTCGACGCCGACCAGACCTGGACCGTGGTGGCCGGCGAGGACGGCCGCACGCCGCTGATCAAGACCTACACCTGCAACGCGCTGGAGCCCATGCCGGGCTCCGCCGCCCTGTGACCGGGAGAGAAGCGATGAACGCCCGTGAGGTGCTGGCCAACTACTACGTCCACGCCAACGAAGGCGACTGGGACAGCTGGTGCGACCTCTTCGCCGAGGACATGGTGATGGACGAACAGCTCGCCGGCCGCATCGAGGGGCGCGGCAGGCTCCGCTCGATGATGCGGGGCATGGGGGAGATGTACTCCGCCTTCGAGAACCTCCCCCGCTACTTCCTGGTCGACGCCGACGGCGAGGAGGCGGCCGTGGTGTCCCACATCTCGGCCCGCAGCTCCTCCGGCAGGCCGATCGAGGCGGATGTCATGAACTACTTCCGCATCCGCGACGGTCGGATCACCTACATGTCCAACTTCCACGACACCCTGCCGTTCCAGGTGCTGTCCCAGAGCCGGCGGTCGTGATGAGGGAGGAGTTCGACTACGTCGTCGTCGGCGCGGGCACGGCCGGCAGCGTCCTGGCCCACCGCCTCACCGAGGAGCCGGACGTACGCGTGCTGCTCCTGGAAGCCGGAGCGGCCCGCATCCCGGCCGAGGTGGACGACCCCACCGCCTGGATGCGGCTGCTCGGCAGCCGCATCGACTGGCGCTACCGCAGCACTCCGCAGCCGGGCCTGGACGGCCGGGTCACCCGCGAACCGCGCGGCCGGGCCCCTGGCGGCAGCAGCAACCTCAACCTGATGATGCACCTCCGCGGCCACCCGGCGGACTTCGACCACTGGGCCTACCAGGGCGCGGCCGGCTGGTCGTACCGCGACGTCCGGCCCTACTTCGACCGGATGGAAGCCGAGCGGCCGCTCACCCACGCGGGCCTGAACGGGCCCAACCCGGCCTCCCGGGCCTTCGTCGACGCCTGCGCCGAGCTCGGGTACCCGCGGCTCGCGCACTTCGCCGACGGCCCGAGGCACGGCGTCGCCTGGCACCGGCTGGACACCGCGGGCGGTCGACGCCGGGGCGCGCTCGCCTCGTACCTCGAACCCGCCCTGAAGCGCGCCAACCTGACGCTGCGCAGCAACGCCCAGGCGCTGCGGCTGGTGGTGATCGGCGGCCGCTGCGTCGGCGTCGACTACCTCCAGCGCCCGGAGCCGCCCGGCCTCGACGGGCGCGCGGTGCGCGACGTGCACGGCAGGGAGCTCCGCGCGGGCATCCACCAGGCGTACGCCGCGGCCGAGGTGATTGTCGCCGCCGGCGCGATCGAGTCGCCGAAGCTGTTGCTCCTCTCCGGCATCGGGAGCCCCGACCGCCTGCGGGACTTCGGCATTTCCGCCAACGCGGCGCTGCCCGGGGTCGGAGAGAACTTCCACAACCACGTGCTGACCGCGGTGATGTCCGAATCGCGCACCCCCGTCCCGGCCGCCCGGCACAACCTCTCGGAGGCGGCCCTGTTCCTTGCCTCCGAACCGGGACTGCCCACACCCGACCTCCAGCTCGCCTTCGTGCACGCCCCCTTCGACCCGGCCGTGGGCGAGGAACACCCGGAGACGGTGAGCGTCCTGCCCGGCGTCGTCCGGCCCGCCTCCCGCGGCTGGGTCAGGCTCGCCCGGGCCGACCCGCTCGCCCCGCCGCTGGTCAACCCCAACTACCTCGGCGACCGCTCCGATCTGGAGCGGCTCGTCCAGGGCGTGCGGCTGGCCAGGGAGATCATCGTCACCTCGGCCTTCTCGCCCTGGCACAAACAGGAGCTGTGGCCAGGGCCCGCCGTGCGCGGCGACGAGCAGCTGCGTGCCTTCGTCCGGCGCACCGCCGACAGCTACCACCACCACGCCGGCTCCTGCCGGATGGGCACCGACGACCTGTCGGTGGTGGACCCGCGCCTGCGCGTCCACGGGGTGCGCGGGCTGCGCGTCGCGGACGCGAGCGTGATGCCCGCCGTGCCCTCCGGAAACCCCCACGCCGCCGTGGTGATGATCGCCGAACGGGCGGCCGACCTGATCAGGGAAGGGACCCATGTCTGACGTCGCCGTCAGGGAAGGACCGCTGTCCGGTACCCACATCGCGGTGCTGGTGGAGAGCGACTACTACGAACCCGAGATCACCTACTACCGGCACCGCTTCGCCGAGGAGGGCGCCGAGGTCGACCTCCTCAGCCGCCTCTGGGGCGAGAGTGAACTCACCTTCACCGGGCACGAGTTCCGCGCACCGCTCACCGTCACCCGCAGCCTCGAAGGCATCGACCCGCGCCGGTACGCCGCGATCATCGTGCCCTCCGGCATGGTGGCCGACCGGCTGCGCTACAGCGAGGACGTCAACCGGCTGGCCCCCGCCACCCGGCTGCTGCGCTGGGCGTTCTCCGAACCGGGCGTGGTCAAGGGCATCATCTGCCACGGCCTGTGGTTGGCCTCAGCCATCCCGCAGACCGTCAAGGGCCGCAAGGTCGTCTGCCACAACAACCTGATCGGCGACGTGCGGAACATGGGCGCCGAGTACGTCGACCAGGACGTCGTGATCGACGGCGACCTGGTCACCGCGCGCACCGGCGAGCACCACCACCTCCTCGCCAGGACGGTCATCGACCTGCTCGCCGACCGGAGGAGCCGGTGATGCGCTGGGCCCACGTCGGCCTCAACTGCCGCGACCAGCGGGCGACCGAGGAGTTCTACACCCGCTGGTTCGGCTTCCACCGGGCCCGCGCCGTGCCGGTCGGCGACGGGGAGATCCTCTTCCTGCGCAACGGTGACGCCCACCTCGAACTCTTCCCGGCCCCGGGCGAGTCGGCCGCCCCGAGCGCCCTGGCCGACGGCCCCGCGCAGCCCGGTGCCGTCCGCCACATCGCCTTCCAGACCGACAGCGTCGACGAACTGCTCGCCGCCATGGGCGAAATCGCCCACGTCACCCTCGGCCCGCTGGACTTCGACGAGGTCCTGGACGGCTGGCGAACGGTCTGGCTGCGCGACCCGGACGGCGTGGTCGTCGAGGTCAGCCAGGGGTACCGGGACCAGGAAGCCGTCGAGACCGCTGAAAGGAAGATCAATGTCTGACACGGTGAACTTCACGTTCTCCGACACCGTCGCGGGCTACGTCACCGCCCACGACCGCGACACCGGGCGCTTCACCCTCCGCACCGCCGACGGCCGGGAGCTCGAGATCTCGACCGCCGGCGAGGTCTCCGCCGAACTGCTGCGCAACCTGGAGGAGCCGTACGCCGACGCCGGCGGTCACCTCGACGCGATGCTGGAACCCGGCCGCTACCTGTTCGCCCACGTGCTCTACTACCCGGAGGGCGGCACGACGCGGATCGAGGCCAAGCGCCTGATCTTCCTCGGCCGTCAGGCCGGCGCGTACCGCTTCGAGGAAACCGACTGGTGGATCCGCCAACTGGAGTCCATCGCCGGCTTCTACCGCCGCGCCCAGTTCGGCGACGGCCCGATCGACTACACCCGGTACCGCACCCAGCTGCGCCTGGGCGGCGACAAGACCGCCAGCCACATCCAGGAGACCGACACCATCTCCCGCCTGGTGTACGGCATGGCCTCCGCCTTCATGCTCACCGGCGACGACGCGTACCTGGAGGTCGCCGAGCGGGGCACCGAGTACCTGCGCGAGCACATGCGCGTGGTAGACCCGGAGGAGGACGTCGTCTACTGGTACCACGGGCTCAGCGTGGACGGGGATACCGAGAAGAAGCTCTTCACCTCGGAGTTCTCCGACGACTACGACGCCATCCCGATGTACGAGCAGATCTACGCGCTGGCCGGACCGATCCAGACCTACCGGGTCACCGGCGACCCGCGGATCAAGAGCGACGCCGACGCCACCCTGCGGCTGTTCGAGAAGTTCTTCCTCGACCGGGAGCAGGGCGGCTACTACTCGCACATCGACCCGATCCTGTTCCGCGCCGACCACCCCTCGCTCGGGCCCAACAAGGCGCGCAAGAACTGGAACTCGGTCGGCGACCACGCCCCCGCCTACCTGATCAACCTCTACCTGGCCACCGGCGACGAGACCTACGCCCGGATGCTGGAGTACACCTTCGACACCATCGTCCAGCGCTTCCCCGACCGCAAGAACAGTCCCTTCGTCCAGGAGCGCTTCCACCGCGACTGGTCGCACGACACCACCCACGGCTGGCAGCAGGACCGTGCGGTGGTGGGCCACAACCTGAAGATCGCCTGGAACCTGATGCGCATGCACGCGCTGCGCCCCAAACGGGAGTACCTGGAGACGGCCGCCGAGATCGGCGAGCTGATGCCGGCCGTCGGCAGCGACCGTCAGCGCGGCGGCTGGTACGACGTGGTCGAGCGGGTCCTCGCCGACGGGCAGGAGCACCATCGCTTCGCCTGGCACGACCGCAAGGCCTGGTGGCAGCAGGAGCAGGCGATCCTCGCCTACCTGATCCTCCACGGCACCACCGGTCGGGCGGAGTTCCTGCGCGACGCCCGCCACGCCGAGGCGTTCTACAACACCTTCTTCCTCGACCACGACGAGGGCGCCGTCTACTTCAACGTGCTCGCCTCCGGCACGCCCTACCTGCTCGGCACCGAGCGGCTCAAGGGCAGCCACTCGATGAGCATGTACCACTCGGCCGAGCTGTGCTACCTCGCCGCGGTCTACAACAACCTGCTGATCGCCGGCCGGGGCATGGACTTCTGGTTCAAGCCCGACCCCGACGGCCTTCCGGACGGCCTGCTGCGCGTCTCGCCCGACCTGCTGCCGGCCGGCTCGGTGCGGATCGCCGAGGTGGAGCTCGACGGCGTGCCGTACCCGGACCACGACGCCGACGCGCTCACCGTCCGGCTGCCGCGCGGCCGGGGCCGGGTGAAGGTCAGGGTCCGCCTCGAACCGGTGGGGAAGGCGTCATGACCGTCTCGGTCCGCTCCCGCGAGCAGGACGGCGTCACCGTCCTGGAGCTGGAAGGGGAGATCACCAGCGTCACCTCCGCCGAACTCCAAAGCAGCATCCTGCCGTTGATCGGCGGGACCGCGACCACGGTCATCGACCTCAGTGGGGTGCCGTACATCTCCAGCGCGGGCCTGCGCACGCTGCTGCTGGTGCACCGGCAAGCGCTGCGGCGGCAGAGCGCCACCGTGCTCGTCGGGCTCGCGGAGGAGGTGCGGTTCGTGATGGCCTCCACGGGCTTCCTCGACTTCTTCGACGTCCGGGACAGCGCGTCCGCCGTCCTCGGATCGGCCCGCGAATGAGCACCGGCGAACGCATCGACGCCTACCCGACCCGGACCATCGCCGGCTACGGTGTCCGCGCCGGCCGCCCGCTGCCCTTCGGTGCCACGCCGGTGCCCGGCGGCGTCAACTTCTCGGTGTACTCGGACCGGGCCACCCGGATGTGGCTGGTGCTCTTCCGGCCCGGGGAGGCCGAACCGGAGACCGAGCTGGAGTTCCCCGCGGAGTTCCGGGTCGGCAGCGTCTTCGCGATGACCGTCTTCGGCCTGGACGCCGAGAGCCTGGAGTACGGCTTCCGCGCCGACGGCCCCTTCGACCCGACCCACGGCGACCGCTTCGACCCGAGCCACGTGCTCACCGACCCGTACGCCCGGCTGATCTCCGGGAGGGACGTGTGGGGCGCCCCGCCGGACCGCGACCGCCTCTGCCCGTACCGCTCCCGGCTGGTGCGGGACGACTTCGACTGGGGCGACGACGCGCCGCCGCGCATCCCCACCGAGGACCTGGTCGTCTACGAGCTGCACGTGCGCGGCTTCACCCGCCACCCGTCCTGCGGAGTCTCCGCGCCCGGCACCTTCGCCGGGCTGCGCCACAAGATCCCGTACCTGAGCGAACTCGGCATCAACTGCGTCGAGTTGATGCCGGTCTTCGAGTTCGACGAGCACGACAACCCGCGCCGCGACCCGGCGACCGGCGAACCGCTGCTGGACTACTGGGGCTACAACACCGTCGGGTTCTTCGCCCCCAAGGCCGGCTACGCGGCCACCGGACGGTTCGGCATGCAGGCCGACGAGTTCAAGGCGCTGGTCAAGGACCTGCACGCGGCCGGCATCGAGGTGATCCTCGACGTGGTCTTCAACCACACCGCCGAGGGCAACGAACAGGGCCCGACCGTCTCCTTCCGGGGCCTGGACAACGCGACCTACTACATGCTGACGTCGCAGGGCCACTACTACAACTTCAGCGGCACCGGGAACACCGTCAACTGCAACCACCCCGTGGTGCGCGACTTCATCCTCAACTGCCTGCGCCACTGGGTCGCCGAGTACCACGTCGACGGCTTCCGCTTCGACCTCGCGGCCATCCTCGACCGGGCACCAGACGGCACCCCGCTGGCCAACCCGCCGCTGGTGGAGCAGCTCGCCCACGACCCGGTGCTGCGGCACTGCAAGCTGATCGCCGAGGCCTGGGACGCCGCCGGCCTGTACGAGGTCGGCAGCTTTCCCGACTACGGGCGCTGGGCCGAGTGGAACGGCAAGTACCGCGACACCGTGCGCCGGTTCCTCAAGGGGGACGCGGACACGGTCGGCGAACTCGCCACCCGCCTGGCCGGCTCGCCCGACCTCTACCGCGGCCGCGGCACCGCCGCCTCGGTCAACTTCGTCACCGCCCATGACGGCTTCACCCTGCACGACCTGGTCTCGTACGACGACAAGCACAACGAGGCCAACGGCGAAGGCAACGCCGACGGCGCCAACGACAACAACAGCTGGAACTGCGGTACCGAAGGCCCGACCGACGACCCGGAGGTCCTGCGACTGCGCAGACGCCAGATGAAGAACGCCATGGCGATCCTGCTCACCAGCCAGGGCGTGCCGATGCTGCTGGCCGGCGACGAACTGGCCCGCACCCAGGCCGGGAACAACAACACCTACTGCCAGGACAACGAGCTGTCCTGGCTGGACTGGGGCCTGCTGGAGGCCAATGCCGACCTGCACCGCTTCGTCCGGGGCCTGATCGCCTTCCGGCGCGCCCACCCACTGCTGCGCGGCGCCGACCACCCGGGCAGCGAGGTCAGCTGGCACGGTGTCCGCGCCGGGGAGCCCGACTGGTCTCCGGACAGCCGGCTGCTGGCGGTGCTGCGCAGCGGCGACGAGGAGATCTACGTCGCCATGAACGCCCACTGGGAGCCGCACGACCTCGAACTGCCGCTGCCGCGCCCCGGCACGGCCTGGCGCCTGGTGGCCGACACCGCCGCCGACGGACCGCAGGACCTCTACCGGCCCGGCACGGAGCCGCCGTTGGAGGACCCGGGCGGCTACCGGCTCGCCCCGCGCTCCACGGTCATCCTGCTCGCGCGCTGACACCCGAAAGAACTGGAGAACCCACCCCATGGCCCTCACCGTCTCGGTCACCACGTCCAGCGACACCGCGACCATCAGCCTCGTCGGAGAGCTGGACGCCGCCAGCGCCCCGGCCTTCCACGGCACCATCGAGCAGGCCGCAGCCGCCGGGATCACCCATGTCGTCATCGACGCCCGCCGGTTGACGTACATGGCCAGCGCCGGCCTGCGGTCCCTGGTGTTCGCCCGCCAGAAGATGGGCGACGACGTCAGGATCACCGTGTCCGGCCCGAGCGCGCCGGTGGCCCGGACCATCCGGCAGGCCGGCTTCGACCGCAGCGTCACGCTCGTCGACGAGTGAGACCGGACGGGCCACACGGATGACCGCCCTGCGCATCGCTGCCGCGCTGACCTCCCTGGACGAGGTCGCGCACTTCTGCCACGAGCTCGCCGAGCGGGCCGGGCTTGGTCCCGAGGCCGCGTACCGCCTCCGGCTCGCCACCGACGAGCTCGCCACCAACGTGGTGATGCACGGCTACCGGGGCGGCGAGGGGGAGTTACGGCTCACGGGCGGAATGGACGAGGACACCGTCTGGATTCGCTTGGAGGACGACGCCCCGCCCTTCGATCCCGCCGCCGGGTGCAGACCCCCGACGCCCGACGTGCCGCTGGCGCGGCGCCCGATCGGCGGACTGGGGATCCACCTCGCCCTCACCGCGCTCGACGCCTTCAACTACCGCTACGCCGACGGTCACAACCGCAGCGCCCTCGTGATCCGGCGGCACCGAACCGAATGAGGACCCCATGCCCGACGTGACCGCGCTCCTGGTCGACCAGGAGCGGAACCCGCCCCCCGAACTGCTGGCCGCGCTGACCCATGAGGACGTGGCCGTCGAGGTCCGGACCCCCCACGACGCCCTGGAGGGCGAGGCACCCCGGGCGGAAGTCCTGCTGACCCCGGCCGCGATGCCGCCGCGGGCCGTGCGGGAGATCAGCCGGCGCCTCGCCGAGAGCGGGACGACCCCGATCACGGTGGTGTACGCGGAGGACGGTTTCACCGACATCGAGCAGCACACCAGGCTGGGGCACGACTACATCGTCCCGCCGTTCCTCCCGCCGCTGGTGCGGGCCCGGCTGCGCAGCTGCTACGAGCGGGCGAAGCTCGGCCGGGCCATGGAGGAGGTCGAGGCTCAGGCCGAACTCCTCAGCTACGAACGGGAGCTGAAGATCGGCCGGCAGATCCAGGAGGGCTTCCTGCCAGAGGAACTGCCGGCCCCCGACGGCTGGGACCTGGACGTCCGCTTCTGCCCCGCGCGCAATGTCGCGGGTGACTTCTACGACGTGTTCGAGCTGGTCAACCGGCGCCGGCTGGCCCTGGTGGTGGCGGATGTCTGCGACAAGGGCGTGGGCGCGGCGCTGTTCATGGCGCTGATCCGCAGCCTGCTGCGGCACACGGCCGAGCACAGCGGCCTGCAGAGCCCGATGACGGCTCACCAGGCGGCTGATCCCGCGCACGTCATCCCCGTGGTCGGGGCCACCCCGCTGCTGAACGCCGTGGTCGGTACCAACGGCTACCTCACCCGCAACCACAGCGGCCAGGGCTACTTCGCGACACTCTTCTTCGCCGTCCTCGACCCGGCCACCGGCAGCCTGGTCTACATCAACGGCGGCCACAACCCGCCCATGCTCGTCCCCAGGGAGGGCGGGGACCCGACGCCGCTGGAGCCCACCGGGCCGGCCGTCGGCGTCATCCCGGACTGCGCCTTCTCCCTCGGGTACGCCCAACTGCGCCCGGGCGACACGCTGTTCGTCTACACCGACGGCGTGCCCGAGGCCCGCGACGCGGAGGGCGGGTTCTTCGGCGACGAGCGTGTGCTCGACCTGCTGCGCGAGCCCGTGCCGTCCGGACGGGCGCTGCTGGAGCGGATGGAGGCGGCGCTGCGGGAGCACACCGGCGCCGCCGAGCAGCACGACGACATCACCATGATGGCCGTCCACCGGACCGCCGGACCGGGCTGACCCGGCGCGGACCCCGCCCCACCGGGATTCCAGCACGATCGGACAGGAGAGATGGCACATATCATCGCGATGCACTCGCACCGAGGGGGTACCGGACGATCCACCCTCGCGGCCAACCTGGCCCGGCTGATGGCCGACGCCGGCCACCGGGTGGCGCTGGTGGACACCGACATCCAGTCACCCGCCGCTCACGTGCTGTTCGGCGGCACTGAGCCACCGGCCCGCACCCTGGCCGACTACCTGGTCGGCCGCTGCGAGGTCGAGGACGCGGCCCTCGCGCTGCCCGCGGCACCCGGGGGTTCGGAGTTGTACCTGGTCCCCGCCCGGGCGGAGACCTCCGGCATCCACGAGATCATCGCGCAGGGGTACGACGTCGGCCTGCTGCGTGAGGGCTTCGACCGGCTGATCGAGGCGCTGCGCCTGGACGTCCTGCTGCTCGACACGCACGCCGGCATCAACAACGAGACGGTGACCGCCGTGGCGAGCGCCGACACCCTGGCCGTGGTGACCAGGTCGTGCCGGCTCGACCTCAGCGGCGCCGGGGAGACGATCGAGTTCGCCGGCCAGCTCGGCTGCCCGCGCCGCGTACTGCTGGTGAACATGGTGCCGCCGGGCGTGCCGCGGGAACTGGCCGCGCAGCGGGCCGAGGCGGCGTACGGATCGCCCGCGGAGGCCGCCCTCCCGTACACGCCGGAGCTGGCCATGGCCGCCGGAGCGCGGCTGTTCGTCGACGCCCACCCCGATCACCCGCTGATGAAACGTTTCCGCATGATCATCCCTTCCCTGGTACGCCGGAGGTGACGGCAACGATGGAGACCCTGTCCGCGATCGCCCTGGTCGGAGGCCGGGGAGTGCGGGCGCGGCCGCTGACCCTGAACTCCCCGGACTACCTGCGCAGCAAGGCCGCGATGAGCCTGGCCGGCCGCAGCCTGATCGAGTGGGCGGTCGGCATCCTGCGGGCCCAGGGGGTCGACCACTTCTACGTCGCCGCCAACGGCGGGGAGAACCGCGCCCAGACCAAGGCCATCCTGGAGCACGGGGAACAGCTCGGCGTCTCCGTCCGCTACTCCCGAACCCGCTTCGACAGCGGCAACACCGGCTCCGGCGAGGCCACCCTGCGCTGCCTGGAGTACTGGGACCTCGCGGGCCTCGCGCTGGTCTTCCCCTCCGACTCGGTCTTCGACTTCGACCTCGCCGCCATGGCCCGCGCCCACCGGGCGCACGACGCCGTGATCACCCTCGCCACCGTGCTGCGCCCGGCCGCCGAGGCCGCGGGCAAGTACGGCGTGGTGCTGCGCGGCCCCGACGACCGGGTGACGGGCTTCCTGGAGAAGCCGGACCTGGCCACCCTGCGGGCGGCCGCTGCGCTCGACGGCGCCGGCCGGGTCGAGACGAACGCCGGGATGTACCTGGTCGACTGCGACCGGCTGCGGGTGATCGCCCGCGAGCCGGCCCTGGCCGCGCTCGCCCGCCGCAGCCTCGACTGGGGCGGTGACCTGCTGCCGTACCTGGCCGCGCGTGGCCACCGGATCGCCTCCCACCCCATCGCCAAGTTCGGCGACCTGGGCAGCCCCCGCGACTACCTCACCACCCTGCGCGAGGTCCTCCGCGACGAGTACCCGATGCTGAGCGACCGGATCGACCCGCCGGTGAGCACCCTGGCCGGCGCCCGGATCCACGAGAGCAGCCTGTACCTCAAGGACGAGACCACCGGCCGGACCCTCGCGGAGAAGGTCGCCGACGGCACCGTCCGGATCGGCCCGAACGTGCGGATCGGCCGGGACGTGGAGATCGGGCCCGGCGTCGTCCTCGCCGAGTCCGACATCGGAGACGGCGTGGACCTCGGCGAGGGCAGCTCGCTGTACGGCGTCGCCTGCGGCGACCACAGCATCGTCGGCCCGGGCGCCCGGATCTCCGACGCCTTCCTCGGCGCCATGGTCGACATCCGTTCCACCCTCGGGCGCCCCGTCGTCCTGGAGGAGTTCTGCGCCCTCGGCGACGAAGTGCGGGTCGGCGCCGGTACCTACCTGCGCGGAGTCAGCGTGTTCCCCCGGCTCGACATCGGGAGCGAGGCGCGGATACCCGCCGGGGCGAGCCTCTCCGGACTCAAGGACCTGCTGCACTGGCTGGGCGAGACGCCCCCGAACGGAAGGGCGGCATGATGCGCGTCGACCTCCTCACCCGCGAGTACCCGCCGTACGTCTACGGCGGAGCCGGCGTCCACGTTCAGCAACTCGCCCGGCAGCTGCGGCAGCTGGTGGACCTCAGGGTCCAGTGTTTCGACGGTCCCCGGCCCGCTCCGCACATCATGGGCCACCGGGCGCCCACCGACCTGGCGGGAGCCAACGGTGCCCTCCAAGCCCTCGGCACGGACCTCGCCATGGCCGCGGCCGCCGCCGGAGCCGACGTCGTGCACAGCCACACCTGGTACACCAATCTCGCCGGCCACCTCGCCAAACTGCTGTACGGCATCCCGCACGTGGTCACCGCGCACAGCCTGGAACCGCTGCGCCCCTGGAAGGCCGAACAGCTCGGCGCCGGCTACGCGCTCTCCTCGTTCTGCGAGCGCGTCGCACTCCTCGGCGCCGACCGGGTGATCGCCGTGTCCGACGCGATGCGCGAGGACGTCCTGCGCTGCTATCCGGAACTCGACCCCGACCGAGTCGTGGTGATCCACAACGGCGTCGACACCGACGAGTTCGCCCCCGACCCCGACACCGCCGAGCTGCGCCGCCTGGGCGTGCGCACCGACCGGCCCACCGTCGCCTGCGTCGCCCGCCTCACCTTGCAGAAGGGCCTGACCCATCTGCTGCGCGCCGCACCGCACCTGGCCCCCGGCACCCAACTGGTCCTGTGCGTCAGCGCCCCCGACACCCCGGAGATCGCCGGGCAGTTCGCCGCCGCGGTCCGCGAGGCGCGCGGGCTGGGCGCCGACGTGGTGTACGTCGAGGAGCCGCTGAGCCGCTCGGCCGCGCGCCAACTCCTCTCGTACGCCGACGTGTTCGCCTGCCCTTCGGTCTACGAGCCGCTGGGGATCGTCAACCTGGAGGCGATGGCCTGCGAGACCCCGGTGGTTGCCACCGCCGTGGGTGGCATCCCGGAGGTGGTCGCCGATGGGGAGACCGGCCTGCTGGTCCCACTCGGTGGTGACGGCGAACCCGCCGAGCCGGAGCTCTTCGCCAAGGAGTTCACGCTACGGATCAACGAGCTGCTGGCCGACCCGGACCGGGCCCGCCGGATGGGCCGGGCCGGACGCCGCCGGGCTGCCGAACACTTCTCCTGGGCGGCGATCGCCGGACAGGTCCACGACGTCTACCGATCAATGAGGGAAAGGCCGGAAGTCCGATGACCGTGGAGTCGATCCTGCCCGCGAAGGAGCTCCGCCCGCACCAACTCCCGTCCCCGGTCGGGCGGATCCCGATCACCGAAGTGCGGCCGTCGGTTGACCAGGGCCGCCGGCCCGCGAGGGCGGTGCCGGGCGAGCCGTTCGAGGTCTCCGCCACCGTCTTCCGCGAGGGCCACGAGGAGATCGGCGCCCAGGTGGTGCTCACTGACCCGGACGGCCTCGAACGCCCCGGGATCCCGATGGCCGAGAAGCTGCGCGGCACCGACCGCTGGACCGCCGAGGTCGTCCTCGACCAGCTGGGGGAGTGGACCTTTCGCGTGGAGGCCTGGAGCGACCCGCGGGCCACCTGGCGGCACGCGGCCGAGGTCAAGGTCCCGGCCGGTGTGGACGTCGAACTGACCCTGGAGGAGGGGGCCGCCCTGCTCGCCCGCGCCGCCCTCGGACCGCTCGCCGTCGGAACCTCCGCACAGACCGTACTGGCCTGGGCGGCGGCCGCCGTACGGGACACCGCCCGCCCCGCCGTGGAACGGCTGGCCGCCGCCCTCGCGCCCGATGTCACGGCCGCGGCCGGAGCCGGACCGCTGCGCGAACTTCTCACCGTCGGGCCGGAGTTCCCGGTGCGAGTGGAGCGCGAGCGGGCGCTCTACGGCTCCTGGTACGAGTTCTTCCCCCGTTCGGAGGGCGCCGTCCTCGACCCGGCCGGCGTACGGCCGCCCCGATCCGGCACCTTCCGCACCGCGGCGCGCCGGCTGCCCGCCGTCGCCGCAATGGGCTTCCACGTCGTCTACCTGCCGCCGATCCACCCCATCGGCACCACCCACCGCAAGGGCCCCGACAACAGCCTCACCGCCGGACCGCACGACCCCGGATCCCCATGGGCCATCGGATCGCCCGCCGGCGGGCACGACGCCCTGCACCCGGACCTCGGCACCGACCGGGACTTCCGGCACTTCGTGCGCACCGCCCGCCGCCTCGGTCTGGAGGTCGCCCTCGACTTCGCCCTGCAGTGCTCTCCCGACCATCCCTGGGTCCGCGAACACCCCGAATGGTTCCGCCACCGGGCCGACGGCAGCATCGCCCACGCCGAGAACCCGCCCAAGAAGTACCAGGACATCCACCCGATCGACTTCGACGCCGACCCGGACGGCATCCACGACGCCTGCCTACGGGTGCTCCGGCACTGGATGGACCGGGGTGTGCGGATCTTCCGGGTCGACAATCCGCACACCAAGCCGCTGGGCTTCTGGGAGCGGCTGCTCGCCGACGTCCACGCCACCGACCCGGACGTGCTCTTCCTTTCCGAGGCGTTCACCCGCCCGGCGATGCTGCACGCCCTGGCTCGGGTCGGCTTCCACCAGTCGTACACCTACTTCACCTGGCGCAACACCCGCGAGAAGATCGAGTCGTACCTCGGCGAACTGGCCGGGCTCGACGGAGAGGAGGCGGCCGACTACCTGCGGCCCAACCTCTTCGTCAACACCCCCGACATCCTCCCGGGTTACCTCCAGCACGGCGGACGCGCCGCCTTCGCGGTGCGGGCGGTGCTGGCCGCGACGGCCGGCCCCGCCTGGGGCGTCTACGCCGGCTACGAGCTGTGCGAGGCGGCCGCAGCCGTGCCCGGTGGCGAGGAGTACGCCCAGTCCGAGAAGTACCAGTACCGGCCGCGCGACTGGGACGGCGCCGATGGGCGCACGCTCGCCCCGCTGATCACGGCGCTCAACCAGATCAGGGAGCGGCACCCGGCCCTCCAGCACCTGCGCAACCTGCGCTTCCACTCATGCGACAACCGGCAGATCCTCACCTACTCCAAACGGCTCGGCGACGACGCCGTCCTGGTGGTGCTCAACCTGGACCCGCACCGCGCCCAACAGGGCACCCTCACCCTGGACCTCGCCGAACTCGGGCTGGAGCCGGGCACCGCCTTCGACGTCCACGACGAGCTCAGCGGAGCCGATTACCGCTGGGGCGATGAGAACCGCGTCCGGCTCGACCCACTCGCCGGCCAGGTCGCCCACGTCTTCACCATCCGATCCCTGACGAGGACTTCACGGTGACCCCGCGACTCGACCAGCTTCCGCCAACAATCGGGGAACTCGACCTCCACCTGATCGGCGAGGGTCGGCATGAGCGGCTCTGGCAGGTGCTGGGAGCCCACCCCCGCGCCGACGGCACCGACTTCGCCGTCTGGGCCCCCGGCGCCCGGGCGGTACGGGTGATCGGCGACTTCAACGGCTGGCACGGCGCCGGGACCGAGATGCTGCCGATGGGCTCCTCGGGCGTCTGGTGGCTGTCCGTGCCCGGGGCGCGCGAGGGCGACCTGTACAAGTACGAGGTCCTGGGCGCGGACGACAGCTGGCGGCAGAAGGCGGATCCGTTCGCCTTCGCCGCCGAGTGCCCGCCGGGGACAGCGTCCCGGATCCACACCTCCTGGCACCGCTGGACCGACGCCGCCTGGATGGCGGCCCGGTCGGCGCGTCCGGCGCGGACGAGCGTCTACGAGGTCCACCTCGGCTCCTGGCGGCCGGGCCTGACGTACCGCCAGCTCGCCGATGAACTGCCCGCCTACGTCAGCGACCTGGGCTTCACCCACGTCGAGTTCCTGCCCGTCGCCGAGCACCCCTTCGGCGGCTCGTGGGGGTACCAGGTCACCTCGTACTTCGCCCCGACCGCCCGGTTCGGCACCCCGGACGACTTCCGGCACCTGGTCGACGCCCTCCACCGAGCCGGCATCGGCGTGATCGTCGACTGGGTGCCCGCGCACTTCCCCAAGGACGACTGGGCGCTGGCCCGGTTCGACGGCACCCCCCTCTACGAGCACCCGGACCCGCGCCGGGGCGATCACCCCGACTGGGGCACCTTGGTCTTCGACTTCGGCCGCCCCGAGGTGCGAAACTTCCTGATCGCCAACGCCCTGTACTGGTGCGAGGAGTTCCATGTGGACGGCCTGCGGGTGGACGCGGTGGCCTCCATGCTCTACCTCGACTACTCGCGCGGCCACGGCCAGTGGACGCCCAACGCCCACGGCGGCCGCGAGAACCTGGAGGCGGTCACCTTCCTCAGGGAACTCAACACCACCCTCCACCGCCGCCTTCCCGGCGTGCTCACCGTCGCCGAGGAGTCCACCGCCTGGGAGGGCGTCACCCGGCCGGTCGAGGCCGGCGGGCTCGGTTTCGACCAGAAGTGGAACATGGGTTGGATGCACGACACCCTGGGCTACCTCCGCCAGGACCCGGTGCACCGGCGCCACCACCACACCGGCATGACCTTCCCGATGATGTACGCCCACGCGGAGAACTACCTGCTGCCCGTCAGCCACGACGAGGTCGTCCACGGCAAGGGCTCACTGCTCGCCAAGCCGCCCGGCGACCGGTGGCAGCGGTTCGCCTCCGTCCGTGCCTACCTGGCCTTCATGTGGGCCCACCCCGGCAGCCAACTCCTGTTCATGGGACAGGAGTTCGCCCAGCCGTCCGAGTGGTGGCACGACGGATCGCTGGACTGGCCGCTGCTCGACACACCCGAGCACCGGGGCATGCGCGACCTGGTCCGCGACCTCAACCGGCTCCAGCGCACCGTCCCCTCACTCTGGCAGCGCGACGGCGAACCCGGCGGATTCCGCTGGATCGACGCCGACGACGCGGACGAGAACGTGCTCTCCTTCATCCGCCACGACGCCGACGGCGAACCCCTGGTCTGCGTGTACAACTTCTCGCCGGTGGTCCGCGCCCAGTTCGCACTGGCCTTCCCCCGCGCCGGCGACTGGAGCGAGGTGCTCAACACCGACGCCGAGTGCTACGGGGGCAGCGGCGTCGGCAACCTCGGTGCGGTCACGGTCGAGGCACGGCCCCGGCAGGGCCTGCCGGCCCGTGCCGACGTCGTGCTGCCGCCGCTCGGCGCGCTCTGGCTGCGTCCGCAGGGCGGGGAGGCCGGGCGTGGCTGAGATCCTGCTCCTGGTCGTCGGCGCGACCCTGGTCTCCGCCGCCGCCCACCGTACCGGCGTCTCCCCACCGATCGCGGCGGTCGTCGCCGGACTGCTGATCTCGTTCGTCCCCGGTGTCCCCGACTACCACCTCGACCCGGACTTCGCGCTGATCGTCTTCGTGCCCCCGCTGGTGTACTCCGACGCGGTGGAGAGCTCCTACCTGAACCTGCGGGCCAACGCCCGCCCGATCGGCCTGCTCTCCGTCGGGCTCGTCCTGTTCACCACCGCGGTCGTCGGCGCCGCGGCGCACGCCGTCGTCCCCGGGATGCCGTGGGCGGACGCTTTCGTCCTGGGCGCGATCCTCGCCCCCACCGACGCGGTCGCCGCCGTCTCGATCGCCCGGCGGCTCGGACTGCCACGACGAATCGTCACCATCCTGGTGGCCGAGAGCATCGTCAACGACGCCACCGGCATGACCGTCTTTCGGCTCACCCTCGGGGTAGCCCTGGGCGGCACCACCACCTTCCTCGACGGTGCGGCGGAGTTCGCGTACACCTCGCTGGCAGGGTTCGCCGTCGGCCTGGCACTCGCGCTCCCGGTCCGCCGGCTACGAGGCTGGCTGGCTGACGCCGTCACGGAGAACGCCGTGATGCTGCTCGTACCCTTCGGCGCCTACGCGATCGCGGAGTCCCTCCACGCCTCCGGAGTGCTGGCCGTGCTCGCCGCCGGTCTGTACCTCGGGCACCACTTCGCCGGGGCCTCGCACGAGGCCAGGCTGCAGGAGAAGGCCACCTGGCGGCTGGCCACCTGCGTGCTGGAGGCGGTGTCCTTCGCATTGATCGGCCTGCAGCTGCGCCCGGTGCTCCGGGCCCTGCACACCACCGACCTGGCGGCGCTCGGTTGGTACGCGGCCGTGGTGTTCGCCGCCATGCTACTGGCCAGGACCGTCTGGGTCTTCCCCGCCACCTACCTGCCCCGCCGGCTGTCGGCGAGGCTGCGCGGGCGCGACCCGGCGCCCCCGTGGCAGCACCCCGCCGCGATCTGCTGGGCCGGCACCCGCGGCGTGGTCTCACTCGCTGCGGCCTTCGCCGTGCCGCCCGACCTGCCGGACCGGGACCTGGTGCTCTTCCTCGCCTTCTCGGCCGTGCTCGGCACCCTGCTGGTCCAGGGCGTCGGGTTCCCCGCAGTGGCGCGGCGGCTGCGCCTGCGGGACGAGGGCCAGGAGCGCCAGGACGACCTCGCCGAGGCCATGGCGCAGGAGGTAGCGGTCCGAGCGGCCTGGGCCCGGGTGGAGGAGAGGATCACCAGCGGTCACGAGGACGCGCCCGGCCACGTGCTCGACCGTCTGCGGGACCTGGCCGAGCACCGCTGTTCCACCGCCTGGGAGCGGATCCGGACGGGCGGCTCGGACGGCGCTTCGCCGCGGGCCGAGCCGCCCACCGCGGCGTACCGGCGGCTGCGAAGGGAGATGCTGGCCACCGAGCGCAGCGTCTTCGTCCGGCTCTGTCGCGAGGGTCGGATCCACGACGAGGTGCTGCGGAGGGTGATGCACGAGCTCGACCTGGAGGAGGCGGCGCTCTCGCGGACCTGACCGGAGAACCGGCCCGACCGGAAATTGTCCGTACGCTGTGCCAACAATTACCCGTGGGTACGGCTTTCCCGGTCGCGCCCGGTCGGCGCGCACCCGCATATGGAACTCGCTAAACCGCCGTCGAACAGTTCTGCCGGAGTCGCTTCTCTGCTCTAATGGGCGGTCGAGCTCAGCAGTGCAGATGGTTTTTCGGGAAGTCCGTCCGGATTGACGATTTCTCCCGCTCTGTCATGCCCGGAATGGCGAGCAATTCCGCCGGGCCGTGGTATTCACGCATTGCTTCGAGGAGGGATGGGTGTGGACGTCGGATTCGATGGCTTCGATCCGCAGGACCTTTCTCAGGATCAGGTGGACCGCATGTGCGGGCAGTTGCTCGCCTCGGTACCGCGCAGTGACCAGCGGCGATGGGGCGAGCTGTACGTCCGGGGGCTGCTGTCCGCGCAAGGGCGCAAGACCATGAAGGGCATCGCCGAGGCCGCCGACGCCGGCGCGATGCAGAGCCTCCAGCAGTTCATCACCACCTCCCCGTGGGAGTGGAAGCCGGTGCGCCAGTCCCTGGCCCGCTTCGTGGACCGGCAGCTCCAGCCGGTCGCCTGGATCGTCGAGCCGCTCGCCGTGCCCAAGGCGGGCCGGCACTCCGTCGGCGTCGAGCGCCAGTTCGTCCCCGGCCTCGGTCGGATGGCCAACTGTCAGCAGAGCGCCGGCGTCTGGCTGGCCTCCGAGGAGGCGAGTTGCCCGGTGGACTGGCAGCTCGCGTTGCCCGCCACCTGGGTCCCGGGCAGCGAGCAGCGGAGAAGAGCCGCCGTCCCCGATCACGTGAGATCCCAGACGCCGGTGCAGTGCGCCGTCGATTCGGTCGTCTCGATCGCCCGTGACTGGAGCCTGACGCCTCGTCCGGTGGTGATGACCGCGACCGGCGACGACCTCGTCGAGGTCCTCAGGGCGTTCGTGCCGCGCCGGATCCCCTTCGTCCTGAGTGTCGACGCCTCCCTGCAGGTGACCTCCGCCGACCCGAGGCTGCCCGCCGGTGACGGGCGGCGGCTGCCGACGGAGCACCTCCTGGCGTCCGTACGGGACCTGAGTACGGCGGTCGAGTGGCGGGACAGTCGGCACGCCAGGCGCAGGGTGGCCAAGGTGGTCGGGGTCCGGGTCGCGCTGCCGGCCGTCCACGACCGCGCCGTGGGCATGCCGCCGCTCTTCCTGATCGGTGCGTGGACCGACCCGAACCAGGTGCGGCCCGCGGAGCTCTGGCTCTCCAACATCGGCCACCTCTCCTCGTCGGCGCTCTTCCGGATCGCCAAGCTGACCAGGCGGGTCTCCCGCGACCTGCGGGACGTCTGCGACGGCGTCGGCATCCGCGACTTCGCCGGGCGCTCCTACCGCGGCTGGCACCACCACGCCACACTCGTCTCGATCGCGCACGCGATCTCCGTCCTGGCCGGGCTGCCCCGGCAACCGGGACGGCTGCTGTCACAGCGACGCCTGCCGCTGATCGGATCGCGGTGACCACGACGGCCCAGGACCGCGGCGAGCGGCTCCGTGGGATCGAGCTCTTCGCCGATCTGACCGGCCGCCAGCTGGAGTGGCTCGCCGACGTGACCGAGGAACGGGTGCTCGACGACGGAGAGACCCTCTTCCGCGACGGCGACGAGGCCACCCACTTCTACGTCCTGCTCGACGGCGAACTGCTCGTCACCAAGACGGTGGACGGCCGCGAGGAACTGCTCACCCGCCACCGCGCCCGCCCCGCCGCCGGGGAGCACGACGCCAAGCCCCCGGCCGCCCACCGGTTCACCGGGGAGCTCGCACTGCTGACCGACGGCGCCTACGTGGCCACCGTCACCGCGGCGGGCCGCACGGTCGTCGCCTGCTATCCCAAGCAGGTCTTCCTCGACATGCTGGTGCGCTGCCCCGGGGTGGCCCGGGTGCTGCTGCCCGTCCTGGCCTGGCGGATCGCCTCCTCGGAGGCCCAGGCCCGGGGAAGGGCGACGGTGACGGCCATGGGCACGCTCGCGGCCGGTCTGGCCCACGAGCTGAACAACCCGGCCGCGGCCGTGGCGCGCGCCGCCCAGGAGCTGGGCCCGGCCATCGACCGGCTCGCCGGTACGGCGCGGCGCTGGGGCGCCGCGGCCGTCGCCCGGGAGGCCGAGGCGCTCGACCGGCTCGCGGCGGAGATCGAGCGGGCACCGCTCACCGCCGAGTCCGATCCGGTCGCGTCGGCGGACCTGGAGGACGAGGTGCTCGACTGGGCCGAACGGCAGGGCGCCGCAAGGCCGATGGGCCTCGCCTGCGTGATGGCCGAACGCGGCCTGGGTACGGGCTGGCTGTCCCGCCGGTTGTACGGGCTGTGCCCGGGCGTTCTTCCGGTGGCCCTGGAGCAGCTGTCCGCCCTGCTGGAGGCCCGGGCGCTCACGGGGGAGTTGCGTACGGCGGGCCCGCGCATCTCCGCGCTGGTGGCTGCGGCCCGCGACTACGCCAACCTCGGCCGGGCCCCGGAGGGGCGGTTCTCCGTGGTCGCCGGCATCGAGGCCACCCTGACCATGCTGCGACCCAAGCTGGCCCGCGTGCGGGTCGTCCGCGAGTACGCGCCGGACCTCCCGGACGCGGTCGGCCACCCGACCGAGCTCAACCAGGTGTGGACCAACCTGATCGACAACGCGGTTGACGCCATGGACGGCACGGGGACGCTCACCGTCCGGACCGGCCTCCAGGGCACCTGTCTGACCGTCGAGATCGGGGACACCGGTGGCGGCATCCCCGCCGACGCGCTCACGAGGATCTTCGAGCCCTTCTACACCACCAAGGACGTCGGGAAGGGGACGGGCCTCGGCCTGCACCTCTCCTACCGCATCGTCACCCAGCGGCACCGCGGATCGCTCACCGCCCGCTCGGCTCCCGGCGACACCTGGTTCACCGTGCGAATTCCCGCACCGACCCGAAAGGATCTCGAATGAAGGAAATCACGACCACGGATGCGCGGGCGGTTTTCGAGAAGCAGCTCGCGGCGGTGGCCGCCGGCGATCTCGAATCGGTTGTCGCGCATTACACCGAGGACGCCGTGCTCGTCCGTTCCGACCGTAGTTTCACCGGCGCGGACGGAATTCGCGAGGCGTTCTCCGAGTACCTCGCCCTTGGGCCGAAGCTGATGGAAATGGTGGAGTACGCCGAGCACGGCGACACGATTTGCTACCGGGCGGTCATGGTGGTCGCTGGTGAAAGGAAGGACTCAGTCGGCACCATGGTGATGAAGGACGGCCGGATCTGGCGGCAGACGGCCTCGTTCCGTCCGGAGCCGCCGGCCAACGCGACACCGCTCGAAATCTACCGGGCCTGGAACGACTGTCTGTTGGCGGGCGACATCGAGGGGGCCACCCGTCTGATCGATCCCGCCCGGTGGACCGAGAAGTGCCTCGGACTGACCGGCTGGCTCACCGACTTCCAGGTTGCGCTCACGCACTACGCGCGGAACATGGTCGAGCCGTGGGAGGGACTGGAGATGTCCGAGGAGGAGGTGGTCGAGGGGCGGGACGCCGTCACCATCCGCTTCCGCGTGGAGGCCTCTCACATCGGCGAGTTCATGGGCGTTCCCGCTACCGGCCGGCGGGTCTCCTTCGACGCCATCCGTATCGTCCACGTCAGGGACGGCAAGGTCACGGGACAGTGGGCGCAGCTCGACCTCTGGGGTCTGCACCGGCAGCTGACGGACAGTCGGATGACCGCGGCCTGAAGCGAGGCCGTCAGAGTACCGTCAAAAGAACATTTCGGGCCCTGCGTGGCTGGTTCGATTGTGGGCATGGACTTCACCTGGTTGGCCGACCGGCTCGACGGCAGGCCGAGGGTGGTCGTGTCGACGACCAACACCGGCACGGGGCTCCGCCGCGAGCTGTGGGTCGCGCAGCTGTACGGCTACCGGCCGGTGGAACACCGACCGGCGGTCGCCGGATCCGGTTCCTGGACCGTGCTGGTCCTGGACCCGGACCCGGCGGCTCGGCACCGGGCCGAATGGATGCGCAACCCCGACCTGCGGCCGGAGGCCTCCTCCCCGGTCCTCTGGACGGACGGTCGGACGCCGTCCCTCTGGACACCACCGGGCTGGCCCCCCGGAGCCGGCCCGATCCCGCCGTCCGACGACCTGCTTCCCCTGGTCCCACTCGTCGATCGGGGGCCCAGGCGCCGCACCCTCTGGCTCGTCTGCGGCGTGATCGTGGCCTGGACGACCAACGTCGTGAGGTGGGCCTGGACCGGCACCCCCGGAGTGGCCGGGCTGGTGTTCTCGGGATTCCTGGGCGCCCTGGCGCTGTTGGGCTGCGCGGTCGCGGCCCGGTGGTCGCGCCGCCGGCCCTGGAAGGCAGAGGCGGACGTGCGGTGACCGGGAACGTGATGGAGCAGGTCGGTCGCGATCAAGGATGCGGAACGGCGGACCCGTGTACCTGAGGGACCCGAAGTCCAGGGTTGGGCGGTGGTGCGCCGCGCCGGTCCTGGCGTTCGCGGGTCTCGCCGTGATGCTGGCCGGTGCGGCCCTGACCACCGTCTGCGTGCTCACCATCGCCTACCCGCTCCGACTCGCCGGTCAGCCGGGCCTGTTGACCGTCACAGGCTGCCTCGCCGAAGGCACCGGCAAAGGGGCGCACACCACCTGCTACGGCCGGTTCACCTCCGACTCGGGCACGATCACGGCGCGTCCGGTCCCGTACGACGGCAGTCTGCGGGTCGGCGCCCGGCTGCCCGTGCAGTACGTCGAGTCCGAGGACGACTGTTATCGGGTCGGCGTCGCCTACACCGGTGTCCGGGTGCTCGGCATCTCGACCGGGCTGTTCGCCGCGGTCGCTGGCCCCATTGGCGTCGCGCAGGCCATCGAGATGGTCGCTCCACGGCGGGCGGCACGCTGGCGCGAGGGACGCCTGCTGCGGGCGCTGAGGCGAGCGGCCGTGGCCCTGTTCAAGGCCCTCGCCGTGATCGCGGTGGTCTCGGGGGTGATCAGCCTGGCGACCTACCTGCTGACGAACTGACCACCGACCCGTGGTGGGGGCAAGCCTCCGCGGGCTCCATCTCGGTCCACCGGCCGCCTGCCATATGCCGTATTCCAACCACCCCCTCAATCGGCCGGCACCCTGTCGGTCGGGCCAGAAATGACTGGAAGGATTCCCATGAACGACCACATCGTGGTAGCCGAGATCGGCCTGACCAAGAACCGTTACGGCGCCGAGATCAGGACCTCCGGGCCGATGTCGCGCGAGCAGGCGCGGGCGTTCGCGCTGGAGGCGGCTCGCGGCGGCCACCCGGACTTCGCGCCGGCCGCGAAGGACGCCCGGATCCTGCAGGTCGGCGCGGACCAATACCTGGTGGTCGAGGGCCACCGGCTGAGCCCTGACAGCCTGAACCGATTCACCGTCACCCAGGTCGTCGACCACAGCTGACCACCCCACGCAGGCGTGATCCGCCGGGCCTGGCCACGGCGCGGCGAAGTGGCTGTGGTCCTGCTCGCGGCGCCACCCCTCGGTGCACCTGGTTCTCGGAAACCCGCCTCCCGGGCGGATCCTCGCCGTAGGTTCGTTCCACGTGGCCTGCTCGCAGCGGAGGGAGAGGACGTGACCGCGACCTTGTCCGGCGGATCCCCAGCGGTCGCGGCCGCACGCGCCGACGGGTGGCCCAATGCCTGAGGTCGACGGCCGTTACCGGCTGGAGACGATGCTGGGCCGGGGTGGCATGGGCGAGGTCTGGCGGGCAGCGGACCGGCGGCTCGGGCGGCAGGTCGCGGTCAAGCTGCTGCCCGCGGACCAGGCGGCCGGGAAGGGCGAGGCAGTTGCCCGGTTCCACCGCGAGGCGCGGGTCATGGCCGCACTGCAGCACCCGGGCATCGTCCAGGTCTTCGACAGCGGAGAGCAGGACGGGCGCCTCTACCTCGTCATGGAGCTCCTCGACGGGCAGGACCTGCGCGCGCTGCTGCGCGAACATCCCACCGGACTGCCGCTGCCCCGCGCGGTCGACCTCGCCGCCCGCATCGCGGACGCGCTCGCGAGCGCGCACGCGGCGGACATCGTGCACCGCGACATCAAGCCCGCCAACGTCATGGTGCTCGCCGACGACCGGGTGAAGGTGTGCGACTTCGGCCTGGCCGGCCACCTCCGGACCGCCTCCGCCCTGACCGCACCGGGCGTCATCATGGGCACGCCCGAATACATGGCGCCCGAGCAGTGCCGGGGCCTGCGGGTCGACGGCCGGGCCGACCTCTATGCCCTCGGCTGCGTGCTCTTCGCGCTGCTCACCGGGCGTCCGCCGTTCCCCGCCCGCGGCGATGCCTGGGCGGTCATGCTGGAGCACCTGTACACGCCGCCACCGTCCCTCACGGCACTGCGCCCGGACGTCCCGGCGCAACTAGCCCTCCTGACCGCACAGTTGCTCGCCAAGGACCCCGACGACCGCCCGCTCCTCGCCGACGACGTCGCCGAGCGGCTGCGCGCCGCGTCCCTCGACCACGCTCACCCGCAGGCCGGGCCGGGGTACCGCATCGAGGTGTTCCAGAACGAGTACCTGGCCCCCGACGCCGTCGAGGCGAACGCGATCCTGACCCTGACCGCCCCCGCACGGGAGACAGCCGTAGCGGCGCCGAGAGCACTGGTGTTCCTGATCGGGCTCTCCACGGCGCTGCCCGAGGAGGAGTTCCGGGCCTCGACCGAGGCCGTCGCGCGGGCCGTGGACGACCTGGACGAGAGCGCCAGGTTCGCCGTCATCGCGGGTTCGAGGTACGCCGGGCCGCTCTACCCGGACACCCTGCGCCTGGTCCGCGCCACTCCGGCCGCCAAGGCGGCGGCCCGCACCGCGCTCGCCTCTCTGGAGCCGGTTCGCGAGGCGGCCTTCGGCCGCTGGATCCGGACGGCGGACCGGCTGCTCTCGGGCCACGCGGACGCGGTGCGCACGGCCGTCCTGCTGATGGACATGCGCGACGAGGCGGAGAGCCCCGAGGAACTGGCCGCCGCCCTGGCCTCCAGCTCCGGCCGGTTCACCTGCCATGTGCGCGGCCTCGGGACAGCTTGGGAAGTCTCCCAGGGCAACGCCGTCGCCCGAGCGCTCGGCGGCACCGTCGACATCGTCGCGCTGCCGTCCCAGGGCCTGGCCCGGGAGCTGGCCGAGATCCTGGAGGGCACCCGCCGCGCGACGGCCAGGGAACTAGCCCTGCGCATCATCGCGCCCGACGGGGTACGGGTACGCCGCCTCATGCGGGTCGCCCCGACGATGGACGACCTGACCGGGCGCGGACACGTGGTCGGAAACGGGGTCCGCGAGTACCGGACCGACGTCCCCGACGGCCACACCCGCGACTACCACCTGCAACTGGACCTCGCGCCCGGCCGCGCCCGCGACGCATTCACCGCCGCTGAGGTCGAACTGGTCGATCTTCCCCCGACAGGCGATGGCGAGATCCTGGCCCGCGCGCAGGTCCAGGCCGTACGGGATGGACCGGGCTGACCCGCGTTCCGCCGACGTCCGGTGTGAGTTCCGGATCCTCCTGTAGCCGACCACCGTCAGCACGCTGTTCTCTCCCCCCAGCCCCCAGCGTGTCGATCCGCCGCTGGGTTGCGCCCTCGTCACCGCCCCGGCGAGAGCGGCTGGCCGCGAAGCTCGCGTATGGAAGTCGTCAACGGTTTCGGGTCCTGGTTGCGCGATGACCGGGAAGTGCTACGCGGGCAGCGATCCGCACCACCGCACCGGACGCTTCGACACCGACGACCTCCACCTGAGGCAGCGACGGGAACAGCAACTCACCTAGCCACGACCACGATTGCGACACAGCCGCCGACTGTCAGCCGTCCAGGTGGCTCGGCCGACCAGTTCCGGACGATCTCCAGACCCCGCCAACGCCCAGGATCCGTCACCCAGTGTCACCAGTCACAGAACCTGCGCCAGGCCCCAAACCACCCCGAAGAAATCAGGTCGGAGGCCGTGCAGAGGTTCAACGGCACTGCCCGGCCGGTGCACGGGGCTGCGGTCCCGGTCGTTGTGGCGCTCAACGGCTTCACCGACCCCGCGGCGGCCTTCGCCACCCGGCAGCGCCTGCACCTCGTCGACCGCGAAGACCTGCACCAGGTCCTGAGTCTTCGCCGACCCCAACGCGCGCCGCCGGACGCACCGTCATCTGGTGCTGTCCGATTCCAGCGATCAGCCTGCCGAGGATGCCCACATGCTGCGCGAGACACGCTCAGCCGGTGCCGAGCATCTTCTGCATCTGGGCGATCTCGGCGGTCTGGGCGGTGACGATGCCGGCGGCGAGCGACTTGGCGGGGTCATAGGCGCCCTGGGCCTGCTCGGCCTGGGCCATCTCGATCGCGCCCTGGTGGTGCTGGATCATCATGGTCAGGAACATGGTGTCGAAGGTGTGGCCGGATGCGTGCATCATCTGGTTCATCTGTTGGCTGTCCATCATGCCGGGCACGCACGAAGGCCCCGCTATGCCGGGCATACTCGAGGGGCCACTGCAGGCCGTGCTCGGCATGTTCTCGGGGACCTTCTCGCCCCAGGACGTCAGCCAGCCGGACATGGTCTCGATCTTTGGGGCCTGCTCCTTCTCGATCTTCGCCGCGAGAGCCTTCACGTCGCTGGAAGAGGCCCGGGTCTGGGCCATCTGGGCCATCTCGATGGCCTGACGGTGGTGCAAGATCATGTTCTGGGTGAAGGTGACGTCGGCCTGGTTGTGCGGGGCCGGGCTGACCGATGCCAGGGCGGCTGCGGTGGCGGGAGCGGGCCCGGCTCCACTGGTGTGGCTGCTGCCGCAGGCGGCAAGGACGAGCACGGCGGCCACGGCGGTGGCCAGTGCGGTGTGGCGGGGCAGGGCGCGGGTCGTCTCGGTCATGGTGGGAGGGGCTCCTGGGTTCGGCCGGGGCTGGGGTGTGCCGGTCGGCTGGTGGGTCAGGTCACTGGGGTGGCGTGTCCCCCGAATTCCGGCGCGGGTACTCGCCCGCACTCCGACGAGTACCCGGGTGGCCGACTCGGTGCCGCGAACCGCTGTACGTCCCCAGGAAGGTCCGGTCAGTCGAGCCCTCACCGCCGCCGCCAGCCTCCCGACCCCCGACGCCGTCCACCGCCTGGTCGCGGTCACACTGGCTGGCCTCCGGCCATCGCCTGCCGTGGGAGCGTGCGGACCCCTGGGCATCGTCGCGGGCATTGATCAGCGCTTCGGCGGGCCTGCCCGGATCGCCTTCCCCGGGGTGCTCCGTACTGGCGGTCCGTCAGGAGGATCTGTTCCAACGGGCCATGCCGACGCGCCCCCGGTCGGGGTCGAGACCGACAAGGACGCCGCAGACCGCCAGGAGCAGCCCGGCGGGGACGCCGTCGAGATGCAGTTGAGACGACGATACGGGCGGGGCGAGCGGCCAAATCAGGCATCGTGGCCGGAGGGGGAGGGGACGATGGCGACAGGGCAGGCCGTTCGGTGGGATCTATGGCCCGGGTGATGCTGAGGACCGTTGAGGCTGTGGAGCGTGGAGGAAGCAGCTCTGTTCTGGAAAGGGCTGGCGATCACGCCGGCGGTGTGTGCCGAGGCCGTGGGCGCACGACGGCGACCGGGCAGATGCCGTAGTGGAGCAGGCCGTGGCTGACCGAGCCGAGGGCCAGGCCGTGGAAGCCGCCCTTGCCGCGTGAGCCGACCACGGCGAGGTCCGCCCGGTCGGAGGCACGGACGAGTTCGACCATCGGTTTCCCCCGGACCAGGGTCGTCTCGACCTCGACGCCGGGATACCGCTGCCGGAGGGGCGCGAGCTGGTCGTCGAGCTGGCGGCGCTGCCCGGCTTCCACCTCGTCCGGGTCGGGTTCGGCCTCGGACGGTTCCGGCGTGGTCGGCATGCTCCACGCCCGCAGGGCGTGGATGCGGTCGCCGCGCAGGGACGCCTCCTCGAAGGCGAACTCCAGGGCGGCGGTGGAGTGCTCGGAGCCGTCGGTGCCGACGAGGATGCGTCCGTGACCGGTGGTGATCTCGCCGACCACGACCACTGGGCAGGCCGCGTGGCCGGCGACCTGGAGGCTCACCGAGCCCATCAGCAGGTTGCCGAGCCCTCCCTCGCCGCGGGCGCCGAGCACCATGCAGCGCGCCCGCTCGGTCGCCGCACGAAGAACCTCGGCTGGGGAGCCCGCGACCTGGTCGGACTCCACTTCGAGGCCCGGATGGCTCTCCTTGGCGATCGCCACCGCCTCGGTCAGGATCTCCGCGCCCCGGCGATTGAGGCCCTGGGCACGACCCGGGGGAAAGAACGGGAAATCGAACTCCCAGGCCGGAAGCACATGGGCGATCAGCAACGGGCACTCGCGCCGCGCCGCGTCGCTCGCGGCCCACACCAGCGCACGCAGACTCCGTCCGGAGCCGTCCACTCCCACGATCACGGGATCAACCATCACTCCTCCTGCCCCGGACACGCTCCCGGCAGCAGGCCGCTCCTGGGCTTCAGACCCATCGCAGCCGACTTGCCCGGCCATCTCGGCCAAGCTCCCGAAGCGACGCGGACGGACGTCCCGCGCGGACGACCGTTTCGTTCGCCCCTCTCCAGGCTCCGCCTCGCGGGCGGAGCCTGCCACAGGAGACCGGATGCCGACCCCGCCGCCGCTCACGTGTCACGCTGCGGCGAGACGGAGAGCCGCAGCGCGGCTCCCGCTGGGCTAACGCAAGTGGCCGCCGATCACACCACTGCTCATGCTCGAACGGAAGGCTCGCGTGCCCACACCGGCCACCGCGTGACGCCACCTGGGCAGGCCACGACCGAAGGACCCTCGCCATGGAAATGCCCGTCATCACCGGATGCGCGGTCGAAGGCTGCGCCTACAACCAGGGCCTCGCCTGCCACGCCCTGGCCATCACCGTGGGCGACGCCCGTCACGCGCACTGCGACACCTACCTGCAGGCCCCACCCAAGGGCGGCGACCCCTCCGTCAACGGCAGGGTCGGTGCGTGCAAGATGTCGGACTGCCGTCACAACGTCGGCCTTGAGTGCCGCGCCACCGGCATCACGGTCGGGTTCCACCAGAGCGACATCGACTGCCTGACGTACGCACCCGCCTGACTGGCGCCGAAGGGCGGCGCGTCACCATCACCAGCTGCGTTGAACTTGCCCGACTGCGGCCTCTCCCGGGCCGAGGCCGCCGACCCGACCGTCTTCAACCGGCCCGCCCGGCCGGTCATCCGGATCGACCTGATCGGCCCGGACCTCCCGCTCACCGACCAGAACCCCCAACCTCCCACTCCTTTGCGGGCAACGACCTTGGACCGTCCACCTCCTAGGGTGGTGAGTGTTGGGTGAGCGTGCCGGACGGGAGCCGCGATCATGGACGAGTCGTCGCTGCGGGCGAGCGCCCCGTGTGCCCGGGGTGGCCCCTGGGTGACCGTGGCCGCGGGGGTGGGGCTGTTCGCATCCGTTGCTTACAGTTCGTTCCCGCTGCAGTGGGTGGTGGGCTCGCGGCTGAGCGTGATCCGGTCGTACGTCAGCGAGCTGTCCGTGGCGGGCCAGTCCGGGGCCGTGGTGTTCCGCGTGGGCGACACGATCGGCGGGGTGGGCCTGGTCGTTCTCGCCGCGGGCCTCGCGGCCTCGTGCGTGCGCGGGAGCCGGTGGGCGGTGGCCGGCGCGATCGCCCTCGCGGTCACCGGGCTGGGCTCGGCCGCCGACGGTGTGTGGCCGATGCCGTGCGCGCCGTCGGCCGACCCGGTCTGCCGTGCCCTGGACCGGAGCACCCTCTCGTCGCAGCTCGCCCAGGCGCACACCTTGACCGGTCTGCTGGAGTTCACGGCCGCGGTGATCGCCGCCGTCCTCTTCGGCGCCGTGCTGC
The DNA here is from genome assembly GCF_044768305.1 of Kitasatospora sp. NPDC101155. NCBI lineage: Bacteria > Bacillati > Actinomycetota > Actinomycetes > Kitasatosporales > Streptomycetaceae > Kitasatospora > Kitasatospora sp. NPDC101155. Next base: position 44,008 of record NZ_JBIWPN010000043.1, read on the forward strand.
TCCGGCTGCCGGGCCACCATCCGCTCGGCCTGTTCACCCTGGCAGCCGGGCTCGCGGTGGGGGCCCTGGGGCTCGGGGAGATCGCGATGGTGCTGGCTGACGCGCGGGTGGTCGGTGTTCCCGAGCGTGCCCAGGTCCTGCTCGTGTCCCTCTTCTGTGCGGCCCTCAGCCTGCACCTCCTGTGCCGCCGCCGGCCCTCGGCGCGGCGGGTGCCGAGGAGCCGGTCGGCCACCGTGGGTCCGTCCGCGAACCCGGAGTGATGCCGAGGGAATCGGCGGGTCCGAGATCCCCCGGTGGCGACTGGGTCGAGATCCGCACCGGCCGATCGGCCCTGCTCCTGATCGGGTGGGCATCGGGGCATGGGCCTCAGCGGGCGGGGCCTGACACCGGGGCGAGGTGGGTGGTGAACCACTGTGCGGCCAGGTTCGCGGCCTCTTCGAGGGTCCCGGGTTCCTCGAAGAGGTGGGTGGCGCCCGGGATGACGGCGAGTTGGTTCTCGCAGTGCAGTCGTGCCTGGGCCTGCTGGTTGAGGTCGAGGACCACGTGGTCGTCGCCGCCGACGATGAGCAGGGTGGGTGCGGTGACGGCCGGTAGGCGGGGGCCTGCGAGGTCGGGCCGCCCGCCGCGGGAGACGACCGCCCGGGCGGGGGAGTCCGGCTCCGCCGCGGCCCACAGCGCGGCGGCGGCTCCGGTGCTGGCGCCGAAGTAGCCGATGGCGAGGTCGCCGACGTCGTCGCGGTCGCGCAGCCAGCGGGTGGCGTCGGTCAGGCGTCGGGCGAGCAGCGCGGTGTCGAAGACGTTCGCCCGGTCGAACGCCTCCTCCTCGGTGAGCAGGTCGAACAGCAGGGTGGCAAGGCCCACCCGGTTCAGCTCGCCCGCGACGAACCGGTTGCGCGGGCTGTGTCGGCTGCTGCCGCTGCCGTGGGCGAACACCACGATCCCCGTTGCCCCCTCGGGGACGGTGAGCTGGCCGCCGAGCCGCACCGGCCCGGAGTCCACCACGACTTCCGGGTCGTCGGCCCTCGCCGGAACGGACCGAGCGGGCAGCCGCGAGGCGGGGTCGGGTGGCTGGCCGCCGCCCATCCGGACGGCGGCCTCGTCCAGGCAGGCGATCACCTCGGCGTCGGTGGTCTGCGCGAAGTCCTCGTAGAACTGCCCGATCCCGTAGAACTCCCCGGGCGTCGACAGCGCCACCAGCTCGTCCGTTGCGTCCATCAGCCCGCGGGTCCAGCCCGGCGGGGCGACGGGGACGGCGAGCACCACGCGGGCCGCGCCCTGGTTCCTGGCGATCAGGCAGGCCGCGAGAGCGGTCGAACCGGTGGCGATGCCGTCGTCCACGACGACCGCGGTGCGGCCGATGAGCTCGGAGCGGGGCCGGTCACCGCGGTACCGCTGTGCCCTGCGGTCCAGCTCGACCCGTTCCCGCGCCTCCACCGCGGCCAGGTCCCGCTCGGAGGTGCGCGTCGCGCGCATCACCGCCTCGTTGACGATGCGGACCCCGCCCTCGCCGATCGCGCCCATGCCCAGCTCCGGCTGGAACGGCACGCCGAGCTTGCGCACCACGATCACGTCCAGCGGCGCGTGCAGCACCTTCGCGACCTCGGCCGCCACCGGAACACCACCACGGGGGAGCCCGAGGACCACCACGTCCTCGCCCGTCAGGTGCCCGACCCGCTCGGCGAGGCGACGCCCCGCGTCCATACGGTCGACGAAGTACATGACCCGCCCTCCTCCGGATACGAGGACCACAACCGGCCCCGGACCCCGCGCCGGGCGGCCCGCTTTCCACGATCCTCCTGCCACCGGACGCGCGCGAGCGACCGAGTCGACGCTCCGCCGTCCGCTGACTCCAGGAAGGACCCCGTGCGCCGGGGACGGACGTGCCGCGGCGGCAGCGGCGGGGGAGCATGAAAGCGAGCGGGCGATTCGGCGACCGCACCCCCTCGGAGCATCCGGATCCGCCGAGCCGGGCAGTCCGCACAGTGGACGCACGCCCTGGAGGTCCCCGTGAGCAGCACTCCCACACCGGGCCCCGCCGGCCCCGCCAGGCCTGTCGTGGTCGGCACGGATGGTTCGGAGCCCGCCCGTCAAGCCGTGCTCTTCGCTCTGCGCGAGGCTCAGGTGCGCGGCGTTGCCGTGCGGGCTGTACGCGCCTACGGCTCCGGCCACGAAGACCCGTCCGACCTGGGCACGCCCGTCTGGCCCCGCACGAGCGGCGAGCCGCCGACCCACCTGCACGACGTGGTCGCCCGCGAGGTGACGGACTCCGTCGAGGAACTGCGCCGACAGGTCGGCGAGCCGTTCGTCGAGGTCGAGGTCCACTGCGAGCGCGGCCGCCCTGCGCAGGTCCTGCTGGCCGCGAGCCAGGACGCGAGCCTGCTTGTGGTCGGATCCCGCGGCGCCGGCCTCTGGGGCCGTCTCGCGCTCGGCTCGACGAGCACCGAGATCGTCCATCACGCCCACCTGCCCGTCGTCGTCGTGCCGGGCGAGCCGCCCGCTTGAACCGGTGTGCCGGTGACCATGGGGCGGGCCACCCGGGCCGGACGAGCTCGCCGGCTCTGACCTGCCCCGGGCAAGGTCCATCACCGTCCGGGTATGGGCCCACCGGCCCATGCCGAGGGGGATCCGCAGGGCCACGATGAGAAGCAGGCCGGCTGGCGTCTCGGTCGGCACGGGGAGGCGGCCAGCCCAGCCGTCCGCCGCCCTGCCTCGTCGGCTCGGGCACCTCGTAGGAGGAGGCGAATTCGCATGCGACCGGAGATCACCGTGGGTCTTGACGGCTCTGCCGAAAGCCTGTCGGCCGCCCGGTGGGCAGCGCGGGAGGCCCAACTGCGCGCACTGCCCGTACGGCTGCTGCACCTGTGGCTGCTCAGCCCTGGCGCGGCGCCGCACCTCCCGAGCGGGGAAGCGGGGACCGCTGTTGGACAGCGCATCCTCCGGGACGCGGAGGGCGAGCTGCGCGAGCACTACCCGGACGTTCCCTTCACCACCGAACTGCTGCCCGCCGCCACTCCCGCCGCCCTGCTGTCCGCCGCGGGCGACGAGCAACTGCTGGTACTCGGCTCACAGGACATCGGTACCGGAGGGGGCTACCTGATCGGCTCGCTCGCCCTGTACACCGTCGCCCGCGCCGAGCACCCAGTGGTGCTCGTCCGCGCCCACGACCACCCCGACGGCACCCTGACCCCGGCCGCTCAGTCCGGGCCAGTCGCCGTCGCTGTGAGCGAGCGCTCCGGCTACGACCACGTCCTGGAACTCGCCTTCGACGCCGCCGACCGACGGCACACCTCACTGCTGGCCGTCCACGCCACCAGCCGCCGCCCGTCCCTGACCACCTGGCAGGGCTCGCCCGACGAGACCGTCCAGCAGGCCGACCGCCACGAACTGAGCGTGACGCTGCGCCCCTGGCGGGAGAAGTTCCCGGCGGTGGACGTGGTGGAGCGGCTCAGCCACGACAGCCCCGCCCGGGCCGTCGTCGACGCCGCGACCGGAGCGCGTCTGCTCATGGTCGGCCGCGGCGGGTACCGGACCACCCTGGCACCTCGGATCGGCCCGGTCACCCAGGCTGCCATCCACCACGCGCCCTGCCCGCTCGCTGTCGTCCCCCACGACTGAGCCGACGGCGTCCGTGCCGGAGAAGGAGCGAAGACCATGCACCGCACCGTCCAGGACGTGATGACCCGGGAGGTGGTCGTCGCGCATCGCGACACCGCCTTCAAGGAGATCGCCGACCTGCTCGACCGGAACGACATCAGCGCCGTCCCGGTCGTCGACGACGCCGACCATCCGGTCGGCATCGTCTCCGAGGCCGACCTCATCCGCGCGCAGGCCCACCGACCGGACGCCACCGGCCGCCCCGAGGCGCGCTGGCTCCCTCCCCACGGCAGGTCCCGTGCCGAGGCCGAGAACGCCGACACCCTGATGAGCAGCCCGGCCGTCACGACACGGCCCGAATGGACCCTGGTGGAGGCCGCCCGGCTGATGGACCGCCGCGGCGTCAAGCATCTGCCGGTGACCGACCGCGACGGCCGCCTGGTGGGCATCCTCAGCCGCCGCGACCTGCTGCGGCCGTTCCTGCGCCCGGACGACATGCTGCGGAAGGAGATCGTCGAGGACATCCTCGACCACACGCTCTGGCTCCCGCCGGATGCCGTCGACGTCACCGTCGACGACGGGGTCGTCACCCTGACCGGGACGGTCGAACGCAAGGGCCTCGTCCCCATCATCGAGCGTCTGTGCCGCGGCGTCGACGGAGTCGTGGCCGTCCACCAGACGCTCCACTACATGTCCGACGACAGCCACATCGACATCAGCGCCGCCGCGACACGCGGCATGCCCGGGCCGTACTCCGCCGCCCACCACCCGAAGTGACCGCGCGCGGTACCCCTGCCCCGGATCGCCACGCCGCTTGGCAGGCACGGCGATGCTGACATCCCCTGCCCGCAGGTCGCGCGGACAGGGCCCGCGCCTGACGCTGCTGGGCGTGGGCGCCATGAACTCCCCCCGGTATGCGCCCGCCGGACTTCTGCTGCGCCACGGGCCGAGTGCCGTGGCCTTCGACGACGGCCCGGGCGCCGAACCCCCAGTGCGCTTGGACGCTTGGCTGGTGACGGACGAACACGCGGAACTCCGGTCCGCCCTGCGCCGGATGGCAGCCGAGCACGGACTCGTCCCCCACACGGGGAACCTCGACCTGGACGGGCTGGCCGTCCGGGCGTGTCCGGTCGTGCACACCTCGCATCCCGCCTGGGGCTACCGGATCGAGGCTGACGGCCTGGTGGCCGTGTGGGCACCGGAGTTCTGCGAGTTCCCCGCCTGGGCCGACGGAGCCGACCTGATGCTCGCCGAGGCCGCCGGCTGGGATCGGCCGATCCGCTTTCGCGGCGGCGGCGTCGGCGGGCACATGAGCGTCCGCGATGTCGCCACCGAAGCCCAGCGGCGGGGCGTGCGGCGGCTGGTGTTCGCCCACATCGGCCGCCCCAGCCTGCGTGCGATCGATGCCGGCCACCGGTCACCGTGGGGCGAATGGGGGAGCGAGGGCCGCACCTACACACCCGCCCACGTCCGCAACCGGCCGGAAGACGGACGAGCGTAGCCCCCGTCGCCAGACGGACTGCCACGCGGACAGGGACCCACCGGCCCTATCAGCGCGTGACAAGGTCTTGTTCGCACAGTCGGCCCTGTCCGTTCAGGGCCGGTTTTCGGTCCGATATGGGCCACCTGGACCATGACCGGCGAGGGCCTGAGGTCAAGGATGGAAGACAGCTCAGGCGATGCCCCAGGAACGGTGGGAGGCGGACGCCATGTCCACGCATCCGAGCCGGGACAACCCGGTACGGCGGACCTCGGACCGCATCCAGTGGTGGCTCGCCCGCATCCTGCTCGTCGTCATGGTCGTCGGCCTTCCCGCCGCCGCGGTCAGTGCCGGCCTACTGACCTACCGAGCCCAGATGCACGCCGGGCACGTCCAGTCCTCGGCCCGGCACACCGTCACCGCGCACCTGACTGCCGACGCGCCCGTGCCTTCGAACAACGACTACAGCCAGGTCCCGGCAACCGCCGCCTGGACGGCAGCCGACGGCACCACCCACTCCGCCACCGTCCGGGTGTGGCCCGGAGAACGGGCCGGTACCCCCGTCCCGCTGTGGGTCGACCACCAGGACGCGGTCGCCTCCGCGCCCATCACCCGCGGCCAGGCCGCCGCGGCCGCCTGGACGGCCGCCGCCATGACCGCCGGAACCGTCTCACTCCTGTGCCTGGCCGCCTGGAAGGGCTCGGCCCGCGTGCTGGACCACCACCGCTACGCCCAGTGGGACGCGCAGTGGAGCCAGGTCGAGCCGCGCTGGTCCAAGCGGCTTCCCAGCTGAGCGAGGCGGCGTGGCCGAGGATCGGACCGTCGCTGTCCGGTCGGATCGGGTCGACCGGCCCGCGAACTTGGGGAACGGCATGTCCGAGCGCGACCGGCCAGAGCACCTCCCGACAGCTTGAGGCGGGCGGACGAGCGGGCCCCGCCGGCCCCGGAAGCGGTCCGGCCAGGCCCCGCTCTGGTCGTGTGTCAGGTTCCTCTGGAGATCTCTATCCGTCGGGTCGGCTTCTCGACCTCACCGATCGGGCCTTCACGGTCAGCACGCCGTTGTCGTAACTGGCCGTGATCTCCTGCTCCTTCACGCCTTCGGGTAGCCGGATGCTGCGGGTGAAGGAGCCGTAACGGAACTCGGACCGCTGTTTCTCCTTCTTCTCCTCGCTGCGTTCGGCGTGGACGGTCAGGACCCCGCCCTCGAAGGTGATCTCGACGTCCTTGTCCGGGTCGATCCCCCGAAGCTCGGCCTTCACCACGTAGGCCCCGTCCTCCTCGGACTCCTCGACCCGGATGAGGTGCTCGCCCATCCGCAGGTCCACGGGAAACCCTCCGGCGGTTCGGCCCAGTGCCACATTCCCGGAGTGCGGCAGGGTCGGCGGGCCCGGTCGGGTGGTCCGGTCGGCCCTGCCTGCGGTGTTCCCGGTGGCGGACGATGGGGGCGGAGGTACGTGATGATCACGCGCAGTCGCTTCCCCGCCCGGCATCCGACCGGGCGGGCCGGATCCGGGCCACCGTCCGACCCGCCGAAGCCCGCGCCGAAGTCGGCGCAGGATCCACCGAGCTGGCGGCGGTGGATCCTGCCGATCGCCGTGGCCGTGACGCTGTTCGTCCTGCTGTCCCGGGCTCCGTCCGGAACGGGGACGCGCTACGCCTACACGGACTTCACCGGCAGGGTGGACGCGGGCCAGGTCAAGACCGTCGAGATCACCGACAAGGGCGCGGTCAGCGGCACCCTCAAGGACGGCACGAAGTTCACCACCCAGATCCCGACCGCGCTGGACACTGGCGGGCTCACCCGGCAGCTGCAGTCACAGCACGTCGTGATCACGGCGAAGACCACCAGCGGCGGATCGGCGCTGACCGCCCTGCTCGCGTTCCTGCCGATGCTCATCCTCCTGGGGCTCTTCCTCTGGTCAGGGCGGACGGCGACGAGAGCGATGGGCGGCGGCCTGAGCACGGTCGGACGGTCCCGCGCGAAGATCATCGAGGCGGAGCGGCCGAACACCCGCTTCGCCGACGTCGCCGGCTACGAAGGAGTGAAACAGGAGGTCAGCGAGGTCGTCGACTTCCTGCGCAGCCCCGGCCGCTACGCCGCCGCCGGCGCCAACGGGCCGCGCGGGGTGATCATGGTCGGCCCGCCCGGCACCGGCAAGACCCTGCTCGCCCGCGCCGTCGCCGGCGAGGCCGAGGTGCCGTTCCTTTCCGTGACCGGCTCCGCGTTCGTCGAGATGTTCGTCGGCGTCGGCGCCTCCCGGGTCCGCGACCTGTTCGACGAGGCCCGCAAGCGCGCACCGTCGATCATCTTCATCGACGAGATCGACGCGGTCGGCGGCCGGCGCGCCGGCGGCGCGCGGCTCGGTGGCAACGACGAACGGGAACAGACCCTCAACCAGCTGCTCGCCGAGATGGACGGCTTCGACCAGAGCACCGGCATCGTGGTGCTCGCCGCGACCAACCGCCCCGACTCCCTCGACCCGGCCCTGCTGCGGCCCGGCCGCTTCGACCGGCAGGTCACCGTCCCGCTGCCGAATCAGGCCGAGCGCTCGGCGATCCTCGCCGTCCACGCCCTCGGAAAGACCCTCGCCGCCGACGTTGACCTGGACCGCATCGCCCGGGGCACCCCCGGCTTCTCCGGCGCGGACCTGGCCAACCTGGTCAACGAGGCCGCCATCAACGCCGTACGGGCCGAGCGCACCGTCATCACCGCGCGCGACCTCGACACCGCGCGCGACCGGGTCCTGCTCGGCCGCCGCGAGTCCTCCAACGCCCTGCTCCCGGAGGAGCGCCATGCGGTCGCCGTGCACGAGTCCGGCCACGCCCTGATGGCCGCCCTGTGCGAGCACGCCGACCCGGTCGCCAAGGTCACCATCCTGCCCGCCGGCACGACCCTCGGCGCCACCGAGCAACTCCCCGAGGCTGAACGGCACCTCTACAGTCAGGGCTACCTGCAGGACCTGCTCACCGTCCAACTCGGCGGCCGGGCAGCAGAGTTGGTGGTCTTCGGGGAGGGCTCCAGCGGCGCCGCCAACGACCTCGCCAACGCCACCTCGGTCGCCACCCGCATGGTCCGCGAGTTCGGCCTCTCCTCAGCCCTGGGACCCGTCGGCTACGCAGCCGGCACCCCCCAGTACCTCGGCGAGTACCCCGACGACCGGCTGCACCGCCCCTACTCCGAGCAGACCCAGCGCACGGTCGACGAAGAAGTCGCCCGGCTGCTGCGCCAGGCCGAGCAGCGGGCGGTGGCTCTCCTGCGCGGACACCGCCGCCACCTGGACGAACTCGCCGCGCTGCTCATGGCGGAGGAGACGGTGGACGGGAAGGTCGTGCTCGCCATCCTTGGCACGGAGCCGCCGTCCGGACCGCTCCGAAAGCCGCCGGACCACGCCAGGGTTCCCGCGCGGGACGCGGGGCGTGCTGGGCCCGGCGCGGAGGGATGAGCAGGGAGCCGGCCAAGACCGGTCCCGAGCCGGTCGGCGCCAACCGTCCGGCACGCAGCCCACGGGCCGGGCGGCCGTGTGCTGCCGGATGCCGCCGAGCTGCCGAAGTACGCCGAAGTACCTGGACGCCGCGTACAAGCTGGTCGAGTGCGACGGGCGGCCGATGATGGAGCTGTCCTCGGCCGAGGTCACCGCGCCCGGTGCCAAGCAGGGCTTCCGCGGCCCGGGCTTCACCGACACGGTCGCGCTGCGCGAGGAGCCCGCGTCGCCCGGGACCCGCCCGCTGCTGGAACAGGTCATGGCGGGCGGGCGCCGGACCGGCCCGCCGCGTCCAGAGGAGCGGCTGCGGAGCGTCGAGGCGGCAGCTCCGGGCACATGGCCGGGCTGACCCGACTCAGCGGGCACACGATGCCCGCTCGGCTGCCTGAGTAGCTACCCGACGTCGGCGTGCGGGTCAGATGGATCCGGCCGATGCTGCCAGGAGAAGGTGCCGGGGCGCGCCGGGCAGCCCGCGTTTCCGATGACTGCCAGGACACCCTCGGATTGACGGGAAGGGCAAGCCATGACCGGCAAGCAGACTCGGGGGAGGATCGTCGTCGGGGTGGACAACTCCGAGCAGTCCCGGCGGGCACTGCGCTGGGCGGTTCGGCAGGCGGAGCTGACTGGCGCAGGCGTGGAGGCCGTCCTCGCCTGGGAGCCGCCGTTCTCCGGGTGGGGCAGCAAGGTCCCGGCTGTCGAGGAGCAGGCGCTCGCGGACATCGCGGGGAAGGTCCTGGCCGAGAGCATCGAGAAGGCGGTGGGCACCGAGGCCCCGGTGGAGATCACCACCCGGGTGGAGGAGGGTACTGCGGCTCAGGCGCTACTGAAGGCCGCCGCGGCTGACGACGTAAGGCTGTTGGTGGTGGGCAGCCGTGGGGTCGGCGGCTTCACCGGCGCCCTGCTGGGCTCCGTCAGCCAGCACTGCGCCCAGCACGCGCCGTGTCCAGTCGTGATCGTGCGCGGTCGCTGACGCAGAGCCGCCGCGCGTGCCAATCGCGGGTCACTGCTTGGCTTCCTCGGCCGCCCCGTAGGTCGGCCCGGTGGCCTCCGCGGGCCAGGGTCACCCGGCCCCATGTCCGGCGGCGCCTCGGGCCCCGACCCGGCTCGCGCGACACGAATTCCCGGGCAGGCCAAGGCCGTCGGCGGTGGCGGGCATGTGCTCCGATGCCGGTTCTGCGCCCCGCCCCGCGGTATCCGTGGAGATCGCCGACCGGTCGCACGCCGGGATCAGCGCGGGGTGGTCCCAGTCGCGGCAAGGCGTCTGCGGGCGATCCGGTCGAGGACGTCGACGGTGACGATCCCGGCCAGTCGGCCGTCGTCCAGGACGAGGACCGGTGGCGGAGCGGCCGCACGGTCCAGGACCTCGACGAGATCGTCCTGCGGTGCGGCGGTCAGGCAGCGTGACAGGGGCGTAGCGAGTTCGCGGGCCCGGACCTCGCCACGGTGGGCGGGCGGGACCGCCGTGAGGCGGCGCAGGTCGAGCAGGCCGCTCGCTCGGCCCTCGACGTCGACCAGGGGGACCACCGGCTGGTGAGCGGCGCGGGCGGCGGGGTCGGCGAGGAGGCGGTCCGCGGTGAGCCAGTCGGGCGCGGCGGTCGCGGGGATCATGGCCTGGCCGATCCGGACGCCGCGTAGCGCGGCCACCAGCGCGGCGCGGCGGACCTCGGCCGTGGCGGAGGACCACATGAACAGGCCGATGAGGACGAACCAGATTCCGGCTCCGTTGCCGTAAAGCAGTTCGATCCAGCCGGCGGCTGACAGCAGGAGGCCGACGGCCTGTCCGGCCTGACCGGCGACGCGCTCGGCGCGTTCGCGGTCGCCCCGGCGCCACCAGACCGCCGCCTGGAGGAGTCGGCCGCCGTCCAGGGGCGCGGCGGGCAGCAGATTGAACACACCGAGCAGCAGGTTGGTCCAGCCGGTCCACAGCAGTACCGCCGAGGGCATCGCCCAGTTGACGGTGTGCAGCGCGCCGAGCCCGGTGGCCAGGGACAGCCCACCCAGCACCAGGCTGGTGAGCGGCCCGATCCCGGCGACGGCGAACTGGAGCCGTGGGCTCGGGGGACGTCCCATCCGGGTGACGCCGCCGAGCGCGAAGACGGTCATGTCGTCGACGCGAATGCCCGCGCGGCGCGCGGTGACCGCGTGGGCCGTCTCGTGCAGGAGCAGGCTCACGGTGAGCAGCAGCGCCCCGACCAGGCCGGCGAAGCCGTAGGTGGCGGCGGAGCGGCCCGGGACCCACACGGGGAGCGTCTGCCCCGCCAGGCCGACGCCGAGGAACACGATCAGGACGGGCGCGCTCCAGTGGATCCGCAGCGGTATGCCGAAGATCCTGCCCAGCCGCACGGACCCGTGCATCCTGACCTCTCCCAGGGCTTGCCGAAGGCCTTCGAGCCTCCACTGTCCTCCCGCCGCGAGAGCAGGCACAGGGCCGTACGGACCTGCCGCCAGGGCTACCGGACCCCCAAGGCCGCCGCCTCATGCTGTCGGGAGCTGCCCGGCCGGATCGCCACCGGAGATGCGGGTGCCGATGCCGCGGCCCTGGCAGATCGCGCGCATCGCACCGGTGGCGGCGGCGTCGAAGACGTGCATGGTCAGGCGGTGTTCGGCAGCGAGGACCAGGGCGGTCGTGTCCATCACCCGCACGCCCTGGGCGAGGGCGTCCCGGTGGTTGAGGCTGGTGTAGCGGACGGTACCGGGGTGGGTGTGCGGGTCGTGGTCGTAGACACCGTCCGCGCCGTGCTTGGCGAGCAGCAGGGCGTCGGGCTCCAGTTCGAGGGCGCGCTGGACGGCGGCGTAGTCGGTGGTGACGTAGGGCTGGCCGATGCCGTCGGCGAGCAACACGATCAGCCCGTGGCGCAGATGCCGCAGGGCACGCAGCCGGATGAAGGGTTCGGCGATGGAGGGCATGTCGGTCGCGGTCATGACCCGGACGTCGGTGGCGTGGTGCGCGGTGAGTTCTCAGCGCAGCAGCAGCGCATTCATGACGGTGCCGAGCATGCCGATCGTGTCGCCCTCGGTCCGGCCGATGCCCCACGCCGCCGCCGCGCGGCCGCGGAAGTAGTTCCCGCCGCCGAGGACGACGGCGGTCTGGACGCCGAGTTCGTGCACCGAGAGGATCTCCTCGGCGAGGTGCACGAGGCTGACCGAAACGGTCCCCCAGTCGGCTTCGTCTGTGAAGGCCTCACCGCTGAGCTTCACCACGACCCGCCGGTACCGGCCCGTGGCGCCCGCCGTCTCCCGCTCCTACGCCGGACTCCTACGCCTCGGGGGTGACGAGTGACCGGAGATCCTTGGGGAGCGCGTCGAAGACGTGCTCCAGCTGCTCCGGGGGGATGTGCAGGAACACCGCTTCGGATCCCGAGAGCCGGTGGTCGGGCGCCTGGCGCGGGCTACCGGGGAGGGTACGGCCTGCCCCGAGCACCTTCGTGGCCGTGTCCGCCTGCGGCACCTGGTACGGATTGCCTGCACTGGTGCGCGGGACGAGCCTGGAAGGGGAGGTTCGGCTGCGGATGGGCATGAGGGGAGTTGTCGTCGGTGACCGGGCAGCAGGGGACACGGAGCGGTCATCGGGCCGTGCCACACACCGCGGACCTGCGACTGGAGGCGTGGGCGCCGACCGCGGAGGGCTGCATCCGCGAGGCGGTGCACGCGGTGGTCGAGGGCCTCGCCGACACCTCCGCGGCACAGCCGGCCGGGGAGCGCGTGTGCGCGGTCGCGGCGGACAGCGACGAGGATCTGCTGGTGTCCGTCCTGGAGGAGGTCATCTACCGGATGGACGTCGACGGCGAGATCCCCCTCGACACGGAGGTGGACACGATCCGTGACACGGGGGACGGCCGGGCCGTGTCGGTCCGCTTCACGATGGCGGACGCCGACACCGCCGAACAGATCGGGGCGGTGCCCAAGGCCGTCTCGCTGCACGGCCTCCACCTGACCGGCGGCCCCGGGGGCTGGACCTGCCAGGTGACGCTCGACGTCTGAACACGATGGGCAAGCGGGGCGGAAGGATGGCACTCACGGTGGCACTGGCCGGTGACACGATGCTCGGACGCGGCGTGGCCGACCAGCTGCGGCGCTCGCGGACGCCGCAGACACTGTTCGCCGCCGAGGTACGGCAGGCACTCGCGGAAGCCGACCTCGTCGTGCTCAACCTGGAGTGCTGCATCTCCGACCGGGGGAACCGCTGGCCGAACCCGTACAAGAGGTTCTTCTTCCGCGCCCCTCCCGTTGCCGCCGACGTGCTCGCCGAGCTGGGGGTGGACTGCGTGACACTGGCCGACAACCACGCCCTGGACTACGGCTTCGACGCCCTCACCGACACCCGCGCGCTGCTGGAGCGGGCCGGGGTCCGCACGGTCGGTGCCGGTCATGGCGACGCTCGGTAAAGCCGTGGAGACGATCAGCTGAACCCGGCTGAGCACGGCCATCGGTGTCCGGACCGGCCCGGGCGTCGGCATGCAGCGCTGCCGCGGTCAGCGTCTCCACCGGAACGGTAGTCATCGCCGCGCCCCGTCCGGTCAGACCTTGGGTTCTACGGTCGTCGCAACACCTCGGCTCAGGGTGTGCGATGGACTTCGAGATCCGCGGGGAGCGGAAGCCGCAGTGGCCTGGCCGCAGGTAGCGAGCGAGCCCCGCACCTTCGGTGGCGGTGGTGGTCGGCCTGCCGGGCAACGACGAGTTGGGCGGCGTGCGTCAGCCGCGCATCAGAAGGGTGTCCAACGGCTCGCCGCCGTGCATCAGAGCGATGGCTTCGGCGAGCAGCGGTGCCACGGTGCGTACGCGGCGGGGCAGCGTGGGGGCGTGGGGCGGGGGGACGGTGTCGGCGATCACGAGGCGGCTGATCGGGAGCTGGGCGAGCCGGTCGGGTGCGCGGTCCACGAACAGGGGGTGGGTGGCGGCGACGGTGATGTCCGGTGCCGCGCCCTGGGCCAGCAGGACTTTGACGGCGGCCCTGACGGTGCCGCCGGTGCTGATCATGTCGTCGACGATCACCGTGGGTCGGCCGGCGACATCGCCGACCAGTTCCTCGGCCCGTACCTTGCTGCCGGACAAGCGGGTCTTGCGGACGACGGCGACCGGCCGGCCGAGCAACTCGCCGTAGTGTTCGGCGAGTTTGACGGCGCCGAGGTCGGGCGAGATCACCACGGCGGCTGCGGGTGTGTCCTCGGCCAGCGCGGCGGCCAGCAGCGGCACCGCGCTGAGCGTCTCGACGGGGATGCTGCTCATCGCTTCGAGGGTCGGGGTGTGCGGGTCGACGACGACCAGCCGGTCGGCACCGGCGGCCGTCAGGGCGTCGAGCGCCACGCGGGCGCCGACCGACTGCCCGGCTCGGGTGCGGCGGTCCTGGCGGGCGTAGCCGAAGTACGGGACGACGCCGGTGACCCGGCGCGCGCCTGCGCGACGGCATGCGTCGAGGAGCAGCATGAGTTCGATCAGGTACTCGTTCACGTCGGGACCGGTGGGCTGGACGACGTACACGTCCTCGCCGCGGACATGGCCGACGACGGGCTGCAACTCGCCGTCGGGAAAGCGTTCCACCTCGCACGCGACCGGCTCGGTGCCGAGTGCCTCCGAGACGGCGTCGCCGAGCGCGGGATGGGCCGTGCCCGACAGGATCCGTGGGTTCGTCATCGCGTCCTCCCGGGTTCCCTGCTGTGGCGGCCGTCTATGCGGGCTCACCACAGCGGTACGTCGAGCGGTCGGCCGGCGTCGTCGGCGCGGGCCAGGACGGTCATCGCCCGCCGGTACTCCGCCGGTGCGATCAGCCCGGCTAGCAGAGCGGCGGCGAGCAGCCGCTCCATCTCGTCCCCGCCTGCCGCCGGGGCGCCCGCCGCGGCGGGGAGGCCACCGGCGGAGGACCGCGGTTCGGGCGCGGGATCCGGTCGCTGCCGCGGCTTTCTGGGCCGTCGGCTCGCGGCCCGGGTCGCGCCTGCCGTGAACCGGCCCAGCTTCCTGATCAGTGCTGCGATCACGGCCGCCACCTCCCGGCGAGTTCTCTACTCGACCAGCCTGTCAGGCGGTTCCGGCGCGGACAGCGGCTGAACGCCCCGACCTTCGTGGGCCGACCGGCCCTTTCGTTGTTCTCTTCCGCCGCTGATGGGCGGCGGCTTTGCCCGTGAATGACCGCCGTCGGTGAGGCGATGCGCCACCCGAGGCGGTGAACCTGGCCATGCGGGCTCCGGCCGCAGAGAACGCGTGTCGGTGCGGGCGCTCGCTCACCGCGGTCTCCCGCAGCTGTTCACGGCCGCCGTCAATCCTGATCGAGACCGGCACGGAGTCCTTTCGCCTCCAGGCCACCGAGGCCGAGCACCATGCCACCCGCTGACCAGCCGCCCGGGCAACCGGCCTCGGACGGCGCCCCGGACGAGCGATCGCTGCCGGGGGTGGCGTCCGCGAAGCTCACCGAGACCGGCCGACTGGCCGCGCCGGCCCTTGAGTGCTGGGATAACGGCGACCGGTAGGGCGCGCTCGACGCGATCACCCAGGTGTCGCCGACGGCGGAGGCAGAGCGGCGGCTGAAGACCATCGCTTCGCACTGTGGGGCTGACGTCCGTGGAGTCCTTGGACCCGCACGGCCCTGGGGTGACGCCCGGCGCGCGGAGCGATACCGACAGGTCGGGCGGGAACGAGCGTTTACACGTCCCGCGCTTCGGCCACACACCCGACGTTGCCGGGGCCGGTTGAGCGGCTGGCTCCGGCAGTGCGGGGGCTGGTTTCGACACGGACAACAGGGCAGGCTCGAAGGCGAACAGCTTTCCGCTCCGGGAGGGAGCCCGCTCATGTCCACCGGGCACGGGCCCTGCTGGTGCTGACGCACCACCAGGTCGCGCGGTAATGGATGATCTCCGCGCGACGATCACCGTGACGAGCCGCGCGAGCCCCCAACGACTCGTCACACCAGGGCCGGTGGCCTGCACCAATCACGATGGAACTTCCTCAATGGGTCAGGCCCCCCGTTCGCCTCGGCGTCGCCCATCGGCCCCAGCACCCCGCCTGGACGGACACCCACGCCGAAGCCAGCTCGCCCTGGGGCACACATGACGACCAGCGCCGACCTTGTGGAGCGAGCAGCGACAGCCGGACTTGGCCCGCGCCCTTCGGGGCGGGCCTTGCGGATCTCCGGGTGCGGCCACCGAGGAGGGTGCGGGGACGCAAAGACGCCCCGCACACGGGTGCGTGCGGGGCGCCCGCTCATGTGCTGGAGGTCAGGCGGGGCGGATGTGCTCCGCCTGCGGGCCCTTCTGGCCCTGCACGACGTCGAAGGTCACCTTCTGGCCCTCCTGGAGTTCACGGAAGCCCTGGGCGTCGATGTTCGAGTAGTGGGCGAACACGTCGGGGCCGCCGCCGTCCTGCTCGATGAAGCCGAAGCCCTTTTCGGCGTTGAACCATTTCACGGTGCCGGTAGCCATGCGCTTCTCCTTCGCGCGCCTCGCAGCAGTGCCGTGCGGGCAGACGGAAACCTGCAAGGTGGGCTCCCTTCGCCGGCATTGTCCGGATCAGGTGATGGAGGTCGCCTTCCGGTCTCACGGACCTTCCAGCCTCTCAGCCCGACCGCCGACAACCGCCCCGCGCGGAGCCTCCGCCCATTGCCCGGGGCCATCCGGTCGAACTCCCTCGCTCGCCCTGCAGGCCAATTCCCACGGTACTCTCGCCCCCGCCCGGCACCAGGGCCGAACGGCCCCATCGCTGTCCGGGTGACCAGGCTGGTGTTAGTGGCCAGTTCCTGCCGGCCGCTGACAGGCTGGCTGACCGATGTCGGCAGAAGAGCCTGAATTCGCGGGCCGGTTTCGACGGTTCAGTTGTGGGCCAGCCGTGGTCTCGCTGGATGTGTGTGTCAGTCGTTGTCGTCGGTGGGGACGTGTCCGAGTTCGCGGCCTCGCATGCGATAGGACTCGCCATTGAGGGAGTGGACCTCGGCGTGGTGGACGAGCCGGTCGATACCGCTCCGGCCGAGCGCCAGGCTGCGGCGATCAGCCAGAAGCCCTCGTCCACGACCCGCAGCCGCTCGCCCTGCCACGGCTGCACGGCCGGGCCGGTGCGGTGTGGGTCTGGCGCCGCCATTGCTGGATGTGGCACTTCCGGCAGTGTCGGATGGACGGCTTGCGCAAGCGCCGCAGTCCCACCTGCCTATGGTCGCAGGCCGTGCATCAGGTTGGAGATGAGTCCGGCCACGAATTCCTCGGTGACGGGCTCGGCGGGGTTCAGGAGCCGGTGGTAGCTCGCGGAAGGCGGTGGCGCGGCCCGCCCTATCGCTGTTCAGCCCTGCTGTTGAAGGGGGGCGATGCCCTTCTGGAGGTCGTTGCGGGTCATCACCGGTGAAAGCTCGACCTTCGCGCCCAGGTCTCGCAATAACGGCCCCGCGATCGCGGGCATCTGCGAGCTGTTCTGCATGTCGAAGATGACGATGCAGGTGGGACCGCCCTCCAACGGGGTGAAGTAGACGGCCTCCGGCTTGAGCCGGTCCAGCAACGAATCGAGGACCTTCGGCAGCTTGCCGCTCTCAACGGTCTCGTTCAGTGCCTCTCTCCAAGCATGCATGTCCGGGCGAACCCTGAGCATCATCCGCATCGCGCTCACTCCTCGCGTCCACCGTGACCTGCGCTGTGTGCTCCGCGCTTGCCGAGAGCCGTGCTGGCGTCAAGTAAGCCTCACAAGGATGTGAACGCAGCCGCAACATCTCCTCCTCCAGTCGGGGTACCAGGTGAACGGACGCGCCCGCTGCCCAGTGGCGGCTGACCTGCCGTCGCCGTCGACAACTCCGCCTGAACGCCCCAGCAGGCCGTCCTGCACATCGTGGAAGTAGGCCGCTCCCGGCCTCATGCCTCCGGTCTGCGCAAACAACTCGGGCACGGTCACCGGCGTGTACTCCCGCGTCTTGAGCGCGGCGACAATCTCCGGCACGGCCGCGATCGTCGCCGTACACAGCCCCTGCCGGCCGCAGCGCCGGCGGGCTGACCGAACGGTGGTCTGGAAGGATGGCAGCACGGTCGCAGGCGAACCGTGTCGGGGTTGGAAGCCGCGATGCGGCGTCGCGAGGAGGCCGGGAAACCATGGCGCTGGACCAGCGGTACGCCGTGTCCCTGCCAGGCCCGGTCGGCGCTCACGGCCCGCGGGTGGTCATCGTACATCTGGCCGTGGACGTTGATGCGCCGACGGGGGCCACGTCTGGGCAGACGCGACCGGGGAGTTCCGGATGGAGATCACAGGCGAGGTGGCCACGCTGCCGGCGGCACCGGCGGGATACGACCGGCATCCCTTGTCGGCAACGGGTGAATTGAGGGCCACGGACGGCGGATCAAAATCGGGTCACTCTGCGATCTCTTGATCATCCTGACTTCACTGGTACGGGAGT
>NZ_JBIWPN010000044.1:0-61237 GCF_044768305.1 Kitasatospora sp. NPDC101155
GGCCCACGTCAAACGCAGTCTGGCGAACCTCGCCAATGTCGCCCTTGACCAGCTGGAGGCTGTTGTCCGCAACCGCCTCAAGCGATTGCAATACCGCTCCGACGTCCTCGACGGCTTCCTCACCGGGGCCGGACTCTCCCTCGACCTCCCACCGCCATCACCTTGAAGCGCCGAGGTCAGTAATGAGTCGGGTAGCGGGGACGCATTGCTGCGTCCCCGCCCCCTCAGAACCGTGCAAGCAGCTTTCACCGCACACGGCTCAAGCAAGCCCCGAAGGCTCGCGAGCAGGCGGTGCCGGGGCGGTAGACGCCGAAGGTGAGGATCTCCCTCAGCAGCCCGACCGATCTCCCAGCGCTTGACCTCGCAGCGATGATGCTGGTGCTCTCCCGTCATCCGGTCCGGAAGAACCCAGGACGGGCTGAAGACCAGCTTCGGCCGGCTGTCGCAGTCAGTCGGCTTGGCCGAGCGAACCCATCCGAATGGTTCCGACAGCGAGTACCGGATTGAGGGGCTCTACGAGTTCCTTGGTAGCGACGGCCACGAGGTGCGCCGGGGCATCACCGTTCAGCAAAGCGCGCACGTACTCGATGGCCTCGGCAGGAGACAGGACCGGCAGGCTCTGACGAATGGCCCGCACACCGTGCAGGCGCCCATGTGTAGCGGCGATGTCGCGTGTCGCATCGTGTAGATCATCCACGGCGGTACGCACCGGTAGCCCCCGTATCCGGGCCCGGTAGTCGTCCTCCCACGCGCCGGTCACCGCGGAGACGACGCCGATCCCGTGTAGGCCTCCGTCGACACGGTCGACAAGGTACGGCCCGTTGCCTCCCAGCATGAACTCCGGATTCCGAGTGCGCACGAACTCCTCGGACGTCCAGTGAACGATCCATACCAGCTCGTGCTCCTCAACGTCCACCACAGCCATGCGCAGTGCGTTCACGCCCGCAGCCCGTTGGTTCTGGTAGACACGCTCCAGTTGCTCCTCTACAGCCCGAACCGCGGCCTCTCGCTCGATCACGCTTCCAGCATTCCGTACGGCCCAGGCCACGACTAGCGAATTCGTACCGCCAGGGCCGTATGGAAGGGCCAGGGGACCATCTGGCACCGGAATACGACGGCTCCGGAACAAGTGCTCTGCGCCAGTACCGTCAGCCCGGTCCGCCGAGCCAGGTCACCGATCGAATAGAGCGTGTCGCCGTCCATGCCCTCAGCTTTGCGTCTCCCCCTACTGGAGACTCAAGCCCATCGGCTGGCAGCGGCAGATCGGCCCTCGTTCAGAAGTCTCGCCGACTACTCGACGGTGTCCCTGCGTCGTATGTGCAGATGGCCGTCGCGAGGGAAGGTGGGCGGCGCCGCGGCAAGGACTCTGTCGAAGTCGTACCGGCTCTTCTCCGCCACCCGGCACGAGGCCGGGTTGTCCACCTGATGCAGGAGTTCGAGTTGCTTCAGCCCATCGGGCCCCAGGGTGTCGAAGGCCCAGCCGGTGAGAGCCTCCAGAGCCCGCGGCGCCACACCCTTTCCACGGGCGTGCGCCGCGGTCCAATAGCCCACCTCCGCGGACGGTTTGCCGGGGGACGCCTCCTTGAGGACAACGTTGCCCACCAACTGCCCGTGCGATGAACCGGGGTACGTTTCGAGGACCGCGAAGCCGAACCGGCCTCCCGTCGCCCAGCCCCGCCGCTCGGTCTGAACCCACCGCATCGCGTCGGCATCGTCCTTCACGACGGAGTTCGTCCAGCGGCGCAACACCGGATCCTGGAACACCTCTACCAGCGCGGGAACGTCCTCCATGCACCAGGGACGAAGCAGGAGGGCGGGAGCGGTCGGCATCGCGGCCGCATGCAGTACGACGGTGTTATGCATCTGTCGATCGTATGCGAGAGGGCTCTCCCTGACACCGACGAACCCAGCCCATGCCGCTGTCGTCCGGTCCACTGTCGCTGCATCCACAAGTCTTGACAATTGCTCACTCGCCGGTCCGGAAGTGGCTCAGCAGCTCGGTACCCTCCCACCTGTACCGGCCGAGGGTCCAGGTACCGGCCGCCAGGCCGCCCAGGCGTTCGGCGGCTGTGGGGTGTCCAGTGCCAGGCGCAGCAGGGTGAGGGCGTCGGCGGGGTTGGCGGACAGCAGCCGCGCTGCTCGGCGTCGGCGTACAGGCGGCGGTCGGTCGGCGGAAGCATGACGAAGCCTTGCCTGGCGAGTGCGCCCGACCTCGTGATGGCGTTGACCGCCTCAGCCTCCCCGGCCCGGCGGGTGAGGAGGTGGTCGAGCTCAGTCATCATCATCGGGGAGATGATCAGCACCCGGGCGAGCGTGAGGGCTTCGGCGCCCGGGGTGGAGGTCGTCCTTGCGGTTGAACGCGGCGATCAGGGCGGAGGTGTCGGCGAGCCCGGCAGCGTTACGGTGGCCACCGCACCGCCCGTCGTGCCATCTGGCCCGGGTACCGCGGGGGTGAGTGACACCTCGCCGCCGGCGTTGCGGATCGCCTGTGCGACGATCGCCAGGCCCAGGCCGGAGCCGGGCAACTGCCTCGCGGACGGCGCGCGCCAGAACCGGTCGAACACGTGCGGCATGTCTTCGGGCGCGATGCCCGGTCCGTGGTCGCGAACCGTGAGAACGCCGGAGGTCAGCGAAACATCGACGGCGCCGTCGACCGGGCTGAACTTCACCGCGTTGTCGAGGAGGTTGACCACGGCCCGCTCCATGGTGTGCGTATCCGCCCGTACGTACCAGGGCTGCAGATCGACGTTGAACACCAGAGAGGGTCCGCGCAGCCTTGCACGGTCCAGCGCACGGGAGACGATGTCGTGCAGCCCCAGCGCGGCGAGAGGAGCGGTCCCCGCGGCTGGCAGGGGGCGGGAGAGGACCAGCAGATCGCCGATGAGGGTAGACAGCTCCACCATCTGAGCCTTCAGGTTGGCGAAGAGCTTTGGGCGCATGCCCTCGGGCAGTGCCCGCCCGGTCTCCTCGCTGCGGACCAGTAGATCGATGTTGGTGCGCAGGGACGTCAGCGGGGTGCGCAGCTCGTGGCCGGCGTCGGCGATTAGCTGCGACTGGCTGTCGCGGGAATGGGCGAGGGCGGTACTCATGGCGTTGAAGGCCTGGCCGAGGCGGGCAATCTCGTCACTGCCGGCCACGTCGATGGTCGTGCCCGGCTCCTGGGTGCGTGCGATGTTCTCTGCCGCCTGGGTGAGTCGGTCGACGGGCTGCAGGGCTGTACGCGCGAGCCACAGTGCGCCGAAAGCCGAGGCCGCGATCATCAGTGCGGCTGTGATGGTTGTGATCAGGGCGAGTCCGAGCAGTGCGTCGTGGACCGGGCGCAGGGGCTGGGATAGCGCGACGGCTGCAGTGGTGAACTCGCCGTTGGACACGACAGGTCCGTAGCTGACCACATACACACGCACGGCGTCACCGTTGGCGAGCTGTCCGTCGCGGAAGTAGGAGTGCGCGCCTGTCCCCCTTGTCCCGCTGCTCGCCACCGGCAGATCGTCATCCGTGACTTTCACGGACCGGGAGTCGTTCGGCGGACAGGACGTCCCGTCCGCGAAGATCACCGTGGGAATGGTGTCCCTCGTCATCCACGGTTGAGTGACGACCCCGCGGCACCAGTCGTTCATCGCTCTGATCTCGGCCTGGGGCGACGCATGGACACTTGGTTCCCATGCGCGCGCCAGAGTCTGATCGACTTGAGCGGTCATCTCCCCGCGGGCCACGAACCAGCCGGTCACCGCACACAGCACCACAGCCAGTGACACAGCCACAGCCGTAAATGACGCCAGCCGACCACGCAGAGTCATCCGGCCGAACCACCTGTCACGCAACCGAGACATCCCCACCCGTCCCCGCCCGCCCCATCTCAGGGCCCATATCTGCCTTGGCCACAGCCAAAATCCCACCCCATCGTCGCCCCATCCGATTTCGGCACCAGGACGCCCCACCCAAAGGTCGGACACGAAGATGAGAAATACCTAAACAACTACCTGAGGCGTGTCTGAGAAGCCGCTGTCTTTCCCGAGAGACGGGCATTTTTCCGCTGGTCAGACATATGGGCGAAACCGCACCACGATTGCGCCGAAGGTCGCCAGCGGAGGTGCAAGGGCCTGCACCAGCAGCGCAGCGTCGAGTGGGTGGCAGTTCCGAAGGGCGTATCGCCAGTTTTTCGCCAGAAGGCGTTGAAGCGAGTGGGCAGGCGATGCGGATCACGGCTTCGGAGCTGGCCGGCAGAGTCTCGTTAATCGCGGCCGAGACGCCGTCAGAGGTTGTCAGGCAGGCGAGGGACCCCCTCCTCGCCCCCGGCGATGTCAGCAGGGGCGGAGACAACCGCGCGTGACGAACGACGAACGACGCTGCCTTCGCTCCCGAGGCCTTGCCCAGTCCTGCTGAAGTTCTGACCCAGACACGCTGGAGTGATCTGTGGCATGCGATGGGCCCGGCAGCAGATGTGCCCATGAACCTGACCGCGCTACCGGACCCGGCAGGCACCGGCCAGTTCACCACCTGGAGAGCACAACGCCGAGACGCGGCTCCGGCGGGGCCCTGGGTGAGCGGCCCCGACGCCCATGCGCGCCTGATGACGGTGCCCGGCATCGGCATCTGGACCGCCGCCGAAACCCTCCAGCGCGCCAACGGCGACCCCGACGCCGTCTCTGTCCGCGACTTCCACCTCGCCAATTCCTTGTCAGGTCAGTGTGTTCACCTTGACGATCTCCCGGGTGCTTCCGGAAGGTGATCAGCCGTCGCTGACAGACCGAAACCAGTCGCGGCGGCACCGGCCCCTGCGGGATGCTTGGGCCGTGCGCTTGAATACCGATGGGGTTACCCCAGTGCCGCGCATGCTGTTGCTCAGCGAGTTCCTGCTCCACGCCGACTTTCAGGTCGAATTGAACGGACCGGTGTTCGTCGCGGCGGGCGACCGGATCCCCTACGAGGACGGCGGTGTCGTGGTGACTCGCTCGACCGGTGAGCAATACATGCACCCGATCCGCGACAGCTACTGGATCTGCCACTGATGGCGACGAGCTCGATGCGCATCGCCATCTTGCAACCACCGGCACCAATCTGGGGTTCCGATCCGCCGAGATCATGAACTCGGGCAGGCCACTCCCGGACGAGATCATCAATGCGATCGTCCGCGACCACCTGTGCCAGGTGGCCCTCGCAGGTTTCCTTCTCGACCGGCACCCTCTCAACGCCGCCCAGGCGCTTGCTCTGGACGAGCTGCTCCACGAACTCGGCACGCCCCTGAACAGCGTGTTGCGCCTGTATCTTCCCGAGCAGGAGATGGAGGGCCGCGTCCGCCACCAGTCCGCCCGTCGCCTTTGCCGAGTCGATGGTGCCTGCAACGTCCGCGGCGGTGAGCTCTATCAACGCGAGGATGACGAAGAGAGGACCATCCGCGGTCGGTTCAGCAATTACGACGCGATGGTGAAACCCATCATCCAGCACTACGGAAGGCAAGGGCGCCTCGTCACGGTCCACGCTGTCGGCACACCCGACGAGATAGCCAGTCGCGCGCTCACCGCGCTCCGACAGCATCAGGCATCCACGTCGACATGACGGAGCGTCACCCAGCCACGGAAGCGCGATGGACTTTACGGAATCCGTGCCGACTTTCGGCATCAACTGCCTATCTTTCCCATGTACTTGACGACTGTGGATACCCATCCCGGATGGTCCGCGGCACCCACCTGGTCGACCTCGTGAACACGATGGATCCCAAGTTCGTCGCCGCTGCCTTGGGTATGGACCCCGAGGCCAACCCGCCTGGCGGGGCTGTGCCCGCTTGCGCCTGAGGACGCCGAACGCGTGGTGCGACCGCTGTTGGAGGCCCTGATGATCGTCGAAGTTCCGGACGGCGTCAGGACTCCTGGACTGCTGCGCGGCGCGCCGTGCACGCGTCGGCGCCATCGCATCGAGAACGGTCGTGCCATCAGCACGATGCTGCAGGATCTGCCCCGGGACGCCGATCCCCGTCTGCGTGCCGTGGCCGGGCTGCGGGACGACGAGGAACGGTACCGCCTCTTCCACGAGCAGCAGCTCTACGACGCCGCGCGCGAGGCGGGCCTGACACCCCACCTCATATCGGCCCGCCCCGTGTACCGAGGGGTTGTCGACCTCGCTGCCCTGATGGATCACGACGGCCTGGTGGACCCGCCGTCCGAGCTTCAGCTGCCCGGAGACGAGCGCGAGGAGCTCGTGGGGCGGATGGAGCTGGCGCTCGCGGAGGGCTACACGACCCGGGGCGACCTGGCCGAGATCGCCGAGGAGTACCTGACACCCGGGAAGCACCAGCCGGTGCTACGGGATCAACTGGCGACGCTCGTGGACCGGATGTGGTCCCAGCGCGTCCGGGAGCAGGAGGTCTGGCCTGCGGAGACCGACCCGGACAAGCTGGCCAGGGCGTTCGCCGCCCTGGCGGATGCGGACATCGTGGCGCGGGAGCACTTCACCTGCTGTCGCTCCTGCGGTCTGGCCGAGATCGGGGCCGAGGCGTCTCCCGGCTCACGCGGATTCGTCTTCTTCCACTCTGGCGGTACAGCCGATGCGGTGCTCGGGAACGGGCTGACGCTGTACTTCGGTGGCTTCGACGACTCGGAGCAGACCACGGCATCCGTGGGGCGGCAGGTCGTCGCGGCACTGGAGCAAGCCGGGCTGTCGGTCGACTGGAACGGCGACCCGGGGCGCGCGATCGACGTCACGCCACTGCACTGGCGCAAGCGACTGGTCGGCTGAAGACGACGGACACAGTGAGTGGCCGCGAGGTCGTCATCGGCAGAGGTCAGCCGGCCCAGCCGGCCCTCGCCCTTGGCCCGCCTGCCTCGCGCACTGCTCGAACAGCTTCAACGTCCCTGACTCACACCGTCAGGCAGCCTCAAGACGCCCTGCTCGACTACTTCCCCGCCGCCCTGGAGGCGTTCGACGACCTGGACGCCCGTGACACCCTGGAGCTGCTGGCCAAGGCGCCTGATCCGGCGGCCGCCGCGAAGCTGACGACCACGCAGATCGGCGCGGCCCTCAAACGCCCGCCGACGCAACATCCCCGACAAGGCCGCCAAGATCCAAGCCGTGCTGCGGCCAAGCACCTGGGGCAGCCCACCGCCGTCACTGCGGCCTATGCCGTGTCCGTACGCGCGCTCATGCCAGGTGTCGCCTTGGGGATGCGCCCGTGCCCGCTCGATCGCTTCGTCGACCAGACCGCAGCCGGCCATGAGCGAAAGCCGCATCCGGAAGAAGTCCCAGTCCTCGGCGCCGCCACGGCGTTCCTTGAGGGCGTCGAGGTAGGCCAGGCCCTCGTGGGCCCGGCCGTGGTCGGCGTACAGGTCGCACAGCGTGCGGACGATCCGGTCCTCCGCGCCACCGGGCCGGTCCGCGAGGGTGCGCACCACCTCGATCGCCTCGTCGCCCCGCCCGTGCCGGACCAGCAGCCGGGACAGCGGGACGACCACGTGCCACATGCCGTCGGACTCGTCGGTGAACGACCGGTAGGTCCCCACCGTGTGCAAGTGCGCTGGGCGGGGTCGTCTGCCGGCTTCGGTGGGAACAGTGAGATGTTGGACATCCTGGCAGTACCGGGTGGTGTCATCCGCTTCGACTCTGACGTCAATTCTTAAGGACACCGCCATGGTCCACCCGGCCATCACCCGCCTCTCAGCTCTGCTCGGGGAGCCGAGCGCCCTGGGCGACACCGTCGACTGGGACGAGCTGGCACGGAGCACTGGCCTGCGCCTGCCCGCCGACTACCGCGACTTCGTCACGCTCTACGGTGGCGGCGAGCTGGACGAGTACCTCGGCGTCAGCACGCCGCCGGTGGCCGGTTCCCCGTACGGCGACCTCGTCGACGGACTGGACTTCGACCCGAGGGAGGAGCCGACGGCCCCCACTGGCACCGCCCCGGAGGACCTGGAGAAGGGGAGGCTTCTCCCCTTCGCGAGCAGCGCCAATGGCGACGTGGTCTTCTGGCTCTGCGACGCCCGGGACCCGGACAGCTGGGACGTCGTCGTCTTCAAGCGCCAGCCCCTCCACGGGGAGGAACGCTGGGTCCGCTTCGATGCGGGCTTCGGCGACTTCCTCCTCGGCACCCTCGGCGGCACGCTGCCGAACCCGTTCAGCGACAGCGGCTTCGCCAGGCCCCCGCACGCCTACCGCAACTGGCGGCAGCCGCTGTGACTCGCATGCTGTTCACGTACGGCTGCCGGCGGTCTGGCCTCCGGGCTCGGCCGTCGAGCTCCTGCCTGTGCATGCCGCTGCGATCAGGGGTCATGCTTCGGTCGGCTATTTCCGGTGTTCTGGCCGGGCCGGTGGCGTGGCCGGCGATCCGGCGGGGTCTTCACGAGTGGTGTGCACTCACAGTCACCATCTGGCGGAGTGGCCGTCGTCCGTCCGGTCCGCGCGGCAGTCGGGGCGAGTGGTCCAGACAAATCGGTGATCAAGGCCATTTGGCGTTCTCAATCAGAAGCAGGTCATGACCTCCCGCATCCCTCCGGTTGGCCGTACGAGCGGGTGCGTCACGGCTGCGGTACACCGAGGCTGGAACGATGAACGTGATCGTCGTCCTGGAGAACCCCGGCTCGCCCGACCTGGTGGTCGTGCACGCGGCCACGTCCGACCCGGACCTGCCGAGCAGCCCCGGCCCGGTCACCGCCTGCGGCCTCGACACCGCCGAGATGGTCAGGAACTCGTGGCAGCCGACCGAACCCGACCGACACTGGTGGCCACCCGAACTACGCAGCCGGACCTGCCCGCGCTGCGACCAGGCCATCCGAACCGCCTAGAACACCGACACCAACCCGCTACCGACTCCTGCTCGGCCGAACCCTGGCCCGGCAGGGCAGGACGGAGGAGGCCGCCGTACGCCTCACCCTGGCATCCGCCATGACGCCCGAGTACGCGACTTGAATGTACCGCCCTACCCAACGACGTCACACGCCCCTCCGTCACCCACGTCTGCGGGGACGCCGGCGGTTCGGGGCCCGGTCAGGCGCAGCGTGCCCTTTCCTACCGGATCTCGGGCCCGGCCTCTGGTGGCCTACAACCCGATCCCTCCGCCCCGCGGCGCGACCCCTCACCGGGCGACCCCGGGGGCCGGGTGCCGGTCCAGGAGGGCACCGACGATCCTCATGAGCCGCTCGCCCGCGTGCTCGACGCTCCCGTTCTGGGTGCTCACCTGGGCTCCTTCGAGGACGAAGGTGAGCTCTGCGGCCGCCTCGTCCGGGTCGGGCAGTCCGGCCCGGGTGCACAGGTCGGTGAGGCGGCGCAGCTGGCCGGCCTTGTGGGCTTCGATCAGCCGGCGCGCCGGGTGGGTGCGGTCGGGCAGTTCCGCCACGGAGTTGATGAACGGGCACCCCCGGTGGGAGATCCCGGGAAGATCGTCGGCGATGAAGCGGGCGATCCCGAGGATCTGCGCCCGGGGCTCGCCGGGGTGTTCGTCCGCCAGCCGGTCGAAGGCGGCGGTGTAATCGGCAGCCAGGATGCGCAGCCATTCCTCGACCAGTGCGTCCTTGGTCGCGAAGTGGCGGTAGAGCGCCATCTTGGTGGTCCCGGCCCGGTCGGCGATCGCCTGCACGCCCACGGCCTTGATCCCCTCGCGGGCGAAGAGCTCCTCCGCCGCGTCGAGGATCCGCTCCCGGGGCGGCAGTGTGGCCACCCTGCTCTGCCTACCGGCTCTGTCCGTGTTCGTCATGCGGCCCCTCGTCGGTCGGGCGGGGCTTCGCGCCGCCTGACATCGATGTTACGGTACCGACCAGTCCCGCACGATACCGTTCGGTCTCATAAGATACCGATCAGTCTCATACAGCCGGTACCAATCCCTGGACGGACGCGATGAAGCTCTCCGAGTACGTGACCTACGACGGCGTCGGCCTGGCCGACCTGGTGGCCCGCGGCCACGTGACCGCCGCCGAACTCGCCTCGACCGCCCGTTTGGCGTCCGAGGCCGTGAATCCGCGGATCAACGCCGTCGTCGAGACCTGGCCCGCACAGGACACGCCGGCTCCGGGCAGCACGCCACTGGCGGGGGTGCCGTTCCTGATCAAGGACCTCGCCGTCGCGATGGCCGGCCGGCGCACGGAGCTGGGCAGCCGCCTCGCCGCCGGAAACGTCGCCGACGCCGACTCCTCGCTAATGGCGCGCTTCCGTCGCGCCGGGCTGGTGACCCTCGGCCGCACGGCGACTCCGGAGTTCGCCTACAGCACCACCACCGAAGGCCTCCTGTACGGCGCCACCCGCAACCCGTGGGATCCGACCCGCAGCCCCGGCGGCTCCAGCGGCGGCTCGGGATCCGCCGTCGCCGCAGGCATCGTCCCGATCGCGCACGCCACCGACGCGGCGGGCTCCATCCGTGTCCCCGCCGCCGCCAACGGTCTGTTCGGGCTGAAGCCGACCCGCGGCCGGATACCGATGGGCCCCGACGCGGACGAGGTCTTCAACGGGCTCGCCGTCCACGGCGCCCTCAGCCGCTCGGTCCGCGACAGCGCCGCGCTGCTGGACCTCGTCCACGGCCCCGAGGCCGGTGACCCGTACGTCGCCCAGTTGCCCGAGCGACCCTACTCGCAGGAGGTCACCCGCGCCCCCGGTTCCCTGCGGATCGGTCTCCTCACCCGGCCGTGGGGCGGACGGGCCGTCGACGGCACCGTCGACGACGCCACCCTCCGCTCCGCACGGCTCGCCGAGTCCCTGGGTCACCGGGTGGAGGAGGTCCACCTCGACCTCGGCATCGGCTGGGACGAGTTCGTCCTGGCCAACGCCCGCCTGTGGAGCACCAACCTGGTGACGTGGATCGACGACTTCGCTGCGGCCTTCGGGCGGCCCGTCGACTCCACCACCGTCGAACCCGAGATCCTCGCCAGCTACGCCTACGGACAGCAGGTCAGCGGCGCCCAGTTCGTCCGCGCGCTCGCGATGCGCAACAGCGTCAGCCGCGCGATCGGCCGGTACTTCACCGACCACGACCTGCTGCTCACCCCGACCCTGCCCGAACTGCCAGTCCCACTGGGCACATACGCCGAGGGCGCGAATGGCGCCGACGGTCTCGGCTGGCTGAAGCAGCTCTTCCACCGCTCGCCCTTCACCGCCGCGTTCAACATCGCGGGCACCCCCGCCATGTCCGTCCCCCTGGAGACCGACCCCGCCACCGGACTACCCATCGGCATCCAGTTCGCCGCAGGATACGGACGTGAGGATCTCCTCTTCCGCCTCGCCGGACAGCTGGAGCGCGCCGCACCCTGGGCGCAGCGGACCCCCGCCGTGTGGGCGGGCCACCCTGCCTGACGCACGCCGGGTCCGGACCACGCAAGCCCTGGTCCTCGACCAGGACCAGGGCCATGCCCTTCTGTACCTCCTACCAGCGCTCACCATCGCCTGGGCAACCGCTGGTACGCGGGGGCGTGGTACGGCCCGCATGAATCCGCTGGTCAGCACTGGCGGCTTATGGATTCGAGCCCAACATCGAGACACTCCGCCCCTGACGCTGAGACAACCGGCAGTCGGTCAGCGGGCGGGAGTCGCTGTTTACGGAGCTGACGGCGGGGTGTTCCTCCCGGGCCGAAGCGTGCTGGTTCGGCGTGAGGAGTGCGGGATGACGGAGCAACGGGCTCGGATCTGGGTGGGCACCGACGCAGGAAAGGGCCACCACTGGGCGGCGGCCGTGGGCGAGTCCGGGTTCCAGCTCTGGTCGAGGAAGATCAACAACGACGAGGCCTCGATCCTGGAGGCCATCGCCGAGGCGCTGGCAATGGCGGACGTGGTGGACCGGGCCATCGATCTGTCCGGCACCGCGTCCGCGCTGCTGCTGGCGCTGGACGAGCGCATCAACGACTTGGACAGGCACATCAAGGAGACCTTCCGCGCCCATCCGCAGGCACACATCATCGAGTCCATGCCGGGCATCGGCCCGATTCCGGGCGCCGAACTTCTCGTCGCCGCAGGCGATTTGTCCGCCTTTGCGGACGCCGGCCGCCTTGCCTCCGCGGCCGGGCCGGTACCGGTGCCACGTGACTCCGGCCGGTGTACCGGAAACCTGCACCGCCCGACGCGCTCCAGCCGTCGCCTGCGCAGGGGGTTCCACATGTCCGCGCAGACCAGCATCATCAAGGACGGCCCAACCGGGACTCCTACCTGACGGCGCGTGTGCGGGTAAAGGGGGACGGTGGCTCGCGGATCCGGTGTCATGCCTGTCAGTACAGCCGCACGGCCCGGTGCCGGACCATCGGCGAAAAGCTCATCGCCATACGCGATCGTCCAGTCCTAGGCTGAGCGCATGGATCCACTGGCGACCCTGCTGGACGGCCCTCGCGCACGCGGCGCCTTCCTGCTGCGCTCGATCCTCAGCCCGCCCTGGTCGCTGCGGATCGCCGACCGCGCGCCGTTGACGCTGATGTACCTGGTCAGCGGCGGGGCATGGGTGGTGCCCGACGCCGAACCGGCCGTGCGCCTGCGGCCCGGCGACATCGCGGTGGTACGCGGCCCGGAGCCGTACACCGTCGCCGACGACCCCGCCACCGCGCCCCGCATCGTCATCCAGCCCGGCCAGGTCTCCACCGGCCCGGACGGTGAACTGTGCGACGAGATGGACCTCGGCGTCCGCACCTGGGGCCACGACCCCCAAGGCTCCGCCGTACTCATGCCGCCGCCTGCTGACCGCCCTGCCGCACGTGCTTTTGACGGGGCGTCCCTGGATCGTGGCTGACTCGTCGGTAGTCGGCCCGTCCCGCGAGCGGGGACGGGCCGACGGTTCTCAAGGCAGTTGGCTGAACCAGCGCACGATGGCCGCCGTGCCGGCGACGTTGGAGCCAAGGTGCCTGGAACCGGCGAAGTCCGGGGTACCGAGGTTGACGACTGCCGCGTTCACTCCGTGCGACCGCAACGTGGCCTCGCAACGGTCGGTGTTGGCGTTGGCCGCCTGCTCGTCCGCGTCGGCCACGTACAGGCGGACCGGGACGCGTGGTGCCCAGTCGCAAGTGCTGTCGGCTACCCGGAGTGCCTTGGCCAGGCGGCCGGTCGGGTGACGCAGCATCTCGAAGCCGTGTGGGGTGAGCAGTGCGTCGATGGTGTCGGGCGTGCCGGCGAAGAGTTGCGCGCCGGCGTGCGAACCATCGAACAGTGCCTCGATCGTACTGTCGTACGGCGCCTGGAAGACCTCGCCCGGGGAGTCGTACAGATGGTGCAGCCGGTTCCATGCAACCAGAAGGTATGCCGAGTACAGCACACTTGATTTCGGTTCGAGAGAACCGTCGAGCAGTGCTGGCAGCTCGGCGTACCGGAAGTCGTAGGCGCCGCTCACCGGCGCGACGGCCTGGAGCCGGAACCACCGGTCGTCGCCGGCCTGGAGTGTCCGCGCGAGTCCCATCGCCGCCGAGGCACCCTGGGAGAACCCGGTGACCAGCACGTCGTGGCCCAGCGCACGGCCCGTACTCGGAACGAAGGTACGGGCTGCCCGGAGCATGTCCAGGGAGGCGGTCGTCTCCGACGGCACATCCATCCAGGGGTGGAGTCCCGGGCCGGTGCCCAGACCGATGTAGTCCGGGGCGACAGCGGCGAACCCGGCGGACGCGTACGTGAGGGCGGGCGAGGACACGAACCCCGCCTTGACCATGGAGGAGGGGGCGTCGAACCGGTAACTGGTTGTGCCGTGGGTGAATGACACCGTCCGCAAGTCGTGTTCGCCGCCGCGGGGCAGCACCAACAGCCCGCTGGCGATGATCGGCCGACCGCTGGGGTCCACGGTTCGGTACACCAGCCGGTAGGCGTCCACTCCGAACTGGACTGTGCTCGCGTCGTACCTAGCGGCGACCAGTGCTGCGGCGACGTCCTCCTTCGTGGCCAGGGTGGTCGTCTGGTGAGCGGAAACCAACCGTCCACGATCGCTCGGGTGCACCGTGTCCGCCGATGCGGCCCCCGTCGTCACGGTCGCAGCGGCCAGGACGGCCAGGGCTGCCCCGGCGTTCAGCCGACGAAGCACGGACCGTAATCTGCCTGTCTGGTTTGTGGGTTTCATGCCACCGACGTTACGTACGGTCACCCTCGTGCCACAGTCCGGCCAGCGGGCGTATCTGTCCTGTGGCTATCCCTACCGCGACACCAGACGCGAGCAAGGGGCGGACGAAGGTCGGCCGACCCCTGTGGGCTCCGACTCGACGGTCCTCCGGGCGGAAGGCCATCACCATCCAGCGGCTTCGCTTCTCGCGGACATCCGCAGCATTCAAGATCGCCAAGCGCTGTCCAATCCGCTGTCCACACATGGCCGCTGCACGTGAACGAAGCCACCGGCCCGAGCCCCGACACCGCCCAGAGCTTCAAGATGCAAGAGGTGCCGGCGACTTCCCGCCTGTCGGAAACCCGACGAAGATGCAAGAGCGTCACCGCCCCCGCCCCCAGGACGCTGGCCGGCCCAAGGCCGACGCCGGTGCCTGGCCTGACGGCCCGGTCGCAGGGTGCCCGAGATAGGAAGGAGCCACGCGGCCGGGGTGCAGTGCGGGGACACGGGTCGGCCTGCGGCCGGTAGGAGCGGTTCCGGTGAGCGGACGGTGCCAGTCACGCCTCGGTCACCAACTCGCCCACCCGCTCCCGGTCCTGGGCGAGCGGGTGCGCGTCCGGCACCTCCGGAGGCGCCGGATCGAAGCCCTTGACCGGCCGGGAGCCCTCCACCGGGCCCGGCGACGTCACCGCCCCTTCTGGTCGGGCCCGGCGTGGAGACAGCCCGGGCCGGCAGCCGCCCGAGATCCTGCGAGGTACCGGGTCGCAGCCGGTGAACACCCGTGGCGCTGCGGCCTCCCGGCGCTCTGCCCTGCCATCGTTGCTCCGTGAAGGGAGGTGGTCCGGATGGCCCGTACGGAAGGACCCGCTACGGCCGTGTCGGTGCCGTTGTGTCTGATCGGTGCCGACGCGGGGGTGCTCTCGCCCGAGCGCTCCACGGCCTGGCGCCGGATCAGGGAGGCGGCTGTCGGCGGCGAGCTCGCCGAGGCTGGACGGCTCGCCGCCGAGCTGCATCAGGCGGTACTGGACACTGAGGGTGCCGACCACTTCAGCGCTCCGGCCGTTCAGGAGGTCCGGGCCTATCTGGCCCACCGCGCCGGGGACCACCGGAGTGCCGCCGACCTCTACGAACGGACGGCTGCGGCGTGGGCCTTCACCGGCGCCGGCGCTGTTCGGCCGGCGATCATCAACGCCCGCGCGTGCTGGGCGCTCGCCGGGCACGCCGCCGTCGACCGACCTGCCGCGCGATCACGGACCGCCGCCCTGTTGACCGGCCGGGCTGCGCGCCGGTGCGCGGTGGTGGCGGTCGCAGGGATTCTGTCCTGCGGCGCGGTGGAGCCGACGGCCGAGGACCGGCCCCGGCCCGCGCCCGCCGCCGAGCGGGTGGAGCTCGCCGCTGCCCCGGTGCTGCAGCTTCTGGTCGAGACACCGAGCGCCGTGCCCGTCCGTCCTTCCGCCGCCCGGGCCCCGGAGCCCTCCCCAGCCCAGCCGTCCGGCCGGCCGCCGGAGCAGGACCGGGAGCCCGATGGCGCGGCCTCCGACGAGCCCCTTGTTCACCCGCCCGGACGGCCGGCAGTCCCAGCCGTCCCGTCCCGGCCGGGGCCTGCACGGCCCCTGGCCGGCGTGTCCCCTCGGCCGCCGCTCCGGCCCACCCGACCCGCCGAGCAGCCGCCGCCCGCCGACCTGCAGCCGGCGGTGCCGGTCGACGTCTGCGCGGAGAGCGGCAAGGTCGGCCTGCCGCCGAGCCTGGTCGAGATCTGCCGCGAGGCGTACGGGCGCTGAACCAGCAAACACCTGTGGCCGGGTGTGGAGCCTGTGCGTGCCGAAAACCTGTGTCGCCCTATGCGACCTGCGGGTATTTCGTGGATGAAGCCGCCGAGGAGAACCAGGCCGTCACCGAGATGCTGGCGGCCCTCCCGGCCGGCGCCGCCCGGATCGAGGACCTGGTGCAGCGCGGACCGGCCGCGCCGATCCGGCACCTTCCGCCCCGGCGAACCTGTGCGGTCAGAGCACCTAGAGTTGCGAAGCCCCTCCGTCGACGGGGAACTCCGTTCCCGTCGAGAAGGTCGCATCGAACGCCAAGTACGCCACTGCGGCGGCCACTTCCTCGGACGTCCCCAGCCGCCGCATCGGGTTGGTGCTCCGGTAGGTGTCCTTCGCCGCCTCGACGACGTCGGCAGGCAGCAAGGAGCGGTCCAGGATGCCCGAGTCGATCGGGCCGGGGCTCACGGCATTGACGCGCACCTTGCGCGGAAGCAGCTCGCGGGCCAGGGTGCGCGTCATCGACCGCAGGGCTGCTTTGCTCGCCGAGTAGACACTGAGCGCGTCGAGGCCCAGGACATTCACCACCGACGTGGTGAGGACCACGCCGCTTCCCTCGCGCAACAGCGGCGCCAACGCCTGCACTGTGAAGTACGGGCCCTTGACGTTGATGCCGAACAGCTCGTCGTACATCTCCTCCGTCGTCGAGTCGAACGGCGCGGACGCAGTGACGCCGGCGTTGACGAACAGCGCGTCCACCGCGCCGAACCGCTCCTGGACCGTGCCGGCCAGCGCCTTGATGTCCTGCAGGGACGCGGCGTCGCTACGGACGGCGATCGCCTTGTTCCCCAGCTGCTCCAACGCGGCGTCCAGGGTGGATCCGGTGCGGCCGGTGATCAGTACGTGCGCCCCACCGTCCGCGAACAACCGGGCCGTAGCCAGGCCGATACCGCTGCTTCCGCCCGTGATCACGATCTTCTTGCCGTCATAAGTGGTCATGCCCTCCAGCCAAATACCCACCCGCACACCATGTCCAAGACCTGTTCCGCATGCCGTCATGTCCCAGGCGCATGGCGGCGCGCGACGTACCCTGGGCGAATGGACGTTGATCTACGGCTCGTGCGCTATTTCACGGTCGTGGCCGAGTACGGCAACTTCGGCCGGGCCGCCACCAGGCTGCACCTGGCGCAGCCGTCGCTGAGCCGCCAGATCCAGCGACTGGAAGCTCAGCTCGGTGTCCGGCTTTTCGACCGCTCGCCGCAGGGCAGCAGCCTCACCGGCGCCGGTCGGGCCTTCCTTCCCAGGGCCCGGATGCTGCTCCAAGAGGCCGAGCAGGCCGCTCACACGGCCAGAGCCGCCGTCCAGCCCCCTACCATCACCGTCGGCTACGCCGAAGGACTGGTCATCACCGCCTGTGTGCAGGAACTGCGCCGCCGGCACCCCGACGGCCAGGTCCGCACCCGGCACCTCGACTGGCGGGACGCGGACGCCCTCGCCGAGGGGCGGGTCGACGCCCTCGTCGCATACGGACCCCTGCCCTTGCCCACGGACGGCTTCCGGGTGACCAAGCTCCATGAGGAGTCGCGGGTACTCGTCACGTCGGCGAGTCATCATCTGGCGAACGAGAAACCCGTCAGCCTGCGGGCTCTGTCGGACGAGGAACTGGCGACCTGCGCCAGCACTCCGGTTGTCTGGAGCACGCCCAAGCCGGTCGGCGACCGCCCGGCACCACCCCCGCCCGCAATCGACGACAGCTACGAGGACAAGCTGGAACTCATCGCCACCGGCCACTGTGTCGCGATCTTCCCTGCCGGCGATCGACGCGCTGCTGTGCGCGAGGACATCGCCCTGGTGCCTGTCATCGACATCGATCCCTGCGAGGTCGTACTCGTCACGCGCACTGACGACCCCAACCCGCTGCTCGGATCCCTGGAAGACGTCGCACGTACATTGCTCGGCACAGCCTCCCGACGGGAGAACAACGAACTGCCGGTCAACTGACCCCTTGCCTCTGCGAGGTGTTCCTCAGGGCTGTCGCCGCGCCGCACGGTCAGCGGGGCTGCCGACCGCTCCGCTGTGGGTCCGACTCCACCGATTTCCTACTCGGTCCGTCAGCCGTACATCGCCACGCGGTACGGACGCGCAAGCGCGCCACCAAGTGGACGGGGATTGCGGCTTACCGGCGGAGCCGAGCGTGTTCCACCTCCGCTGATTCACCGCGGCGGACGTCTGCCGGTTGCCGTCGGCACGGATCACGGTGAGAGTGCCACCACCCCGGACGGCGCCGCCGCGACCCCGGAAGACGCTCTGGCCAGCACCCCGCCGGGAAGCCGTAGTCGAGGATCCTTCTCTCCTGGGAGACGACCGAGACCATGCGTTGTATCGGACGGCGGGAACGCGGTGTGCCAGAGCTTGGCGCGCTCGGTACAGGCTCGGCCACCACAGCACCCCCCAGTAGTCGGATCGGACGTCAGCGCACATCCCACCGCGACCACCGTCAACCCGGCGAACCTGTGCGGTCAGAGCACTAGCGAAGCTCCGCGGCTGCCGCGCGGAGCTCGTCGAATGCGGCTCGCGTGAGGGTCGCCAGCTCGCCGGGGTCCTCGTCGCGGCTGGGGTCGGCCCACCGGGTGTACCCGAGCCTGAACGCGAGCACGCCGAGTTCGGCGGCCACCTGCGCCGCGGGTTCCGGGACATCCCGTCGCCTCAACGCCTCGACCATCGCCGCAGCCATGCCGATGCTCTTCAGCGCATCACGCCTCTGCAGCTCCTCGTTCGCCTCGATCGCCGCGTGCAACAGCGGGCTGAGCTCGCGATTGAACGACGTCATCTCGCCCGATGCACGCTCCAGGCCGGCCGCGACGGCTGTCAGCGGTGTCGCGTCCGCGGGGGCGGCCTCGATGCCCTCGGCCAGCAGGCGGCTGAGCGTCGTCTGTCCCGCGGTGAGGATCTCCCGCTTGTCCGCGAAGTGGCGGAAGAAGGTGCTCCGGGTGAGCCCGGCGCGCTCAGCGATCTGCGTGACCGTCGTGTCGTCATAACCCTGCTCGGCGAACAGGTTGAGCGCCGCCACGACCAGGCGCTGCCTCGCATCCGGCTTCCATCTCGGCATACGACCATCCTAGATGATGCGACAGCTGTCGCATCACGGTGTACGGTGATGGGACACATGTCGCATCACTCTCCTGGAGCTGCCATGCGCGTCTTCATCACCGGCGGAACCGGCCTGATCGGCTCCGCCGTCGTCGCCGAACTACTCACCGCGGGCCATTCCGTCACCGCTCTCGCTCGCTCCGATGCCTCCGTGGCCCGCGCCCGGGCCGCCGGCGCCGACGTGGTCCGCGGGGGTCTCACCGACCTCGACGTGCTGCGAACCGGCGCGGAGCAGGCAGACGGCGTCATCCACCTCGCCTTCAGCAACGACTTCAGCTCACCCGACGCACTCGCGCGTGGCGTCGCCGAAGAAGGCGCCGCGCTCGCGACGCTCGGTGACACCCTCGTCGGCACGGATCGGCCGCTCGTCACCGTGTCCGGCACGCCCCACGTGGCAGGACGCGCATCGACCGAGGAAGACCCGTTGCCAATGGACGGGCCCGTCGGCGGACGCAGCCGGTCGGTGAACCGCGCACTGGCACTCGCCTCACACGGCGTGCGCAGCTCGGCGGTACGGCTGCCGCGCACCGTCCACAACCAGGGCCAGGGCGGGTTCGCCGGGCTGCTCACCGACATCGCCCGCCGCTCCGGCGTCGCCGGCTACCCCGGGGACGGCGCGCAGCGCTGGCCTGCCGTCCACGCGCTCGACACCGCCGTCCTGTTCCGGCTCGCGTTGGAGAAGGCGCCGGCCGGAAGCTCGTGGCACGCCGTCGCCGACGAAGGTGATGCGGTACGCGACATCGCCGCGGTCATCGGGCGGCGGCTTCACCTTCCGGTCAGGCCGGTGCCGCAGCAGAGTTTCGGTCCCCTCGGCCCCATCTTCGTGACCGACCAGCCCGCATCCAGCGGTCACACTCGCACCGCCCTCGGCTGGGAGCCGACGCGCCCGAGCCTGCTCGACGACCTGGAGAACATCGAAGCCTGAGATGCCTGCCCGGCCATCGGCGGCCGCAAAGGAACCCGGCCCCGCTCGCCCGCCGAGCGGGACCGGGCATGCTCCTCAATTCCGTTGAACGCTGTGTGGCCGCCACAGGGACGGGCCTGCGACCGGAGACCGGCTCAGATAGCTCCATCCCGCCGAGGAACCAGCCCGCCGGCCGAGGTCTTGTCGGTTCCGAGGTCCTGCAACTGGAGGTCGGCGTGCGGCCCGGGCAGACGCTGCTGGTCAGCGGCGCGTCCGGCGGCGTCGGGTCGGGATGCTCGGCGATCCGGCGGCGCATCGTCGGGGAGACCCGGGTTCCGTTCAGGAGCACTGCCGAATCGCTACTGCCGTGTGTCAGCAAGGCCTCGACCACCTGATCCGGCAGCTGCGGACGGCGGCCTCCAGGCGTCAGCGGGCCTGGATCTCTTCGATCAGCCGGTGCATCACGCCGGTGCCGGTGGCGACCTCACCCGCTGACCCGACGGAGTTGTCCCCGATGCCACCGCCGTGTCCACTCACTGCCCCGCGGCCACGTCCGCCTGTGTCAGGGCGCGTCCGAGAACTCGGTCACGGACTGGCCCACAGTCGGAGCGCCGTACGGATCGGCCTGGGGGCGGCGCTTCGTCGTGGTCATCGGTTCACCGCGGAGCGCCGGGGCCGGGCAGTTCGTGTTGGGTGCGCAGTGGTGAGAAGAAGATCGGTACCCAGACCGTGGCGAGCCCGGCGGCACCGAGCCACAGGGCGGTTCGGATGGAGGCGAGTTCGCCCAGTAGGCCGGCCAGGGCGGCGCCGATGGCGAGTGAGCCGGTCAGTAGGACTCGCATGGTGGCGTTCATCCGGCCGAGCAAGTGGTCCGGTGTCACGCTCTGGCGGAAGCTGACCTTGATCACGTTGTCGATGCCGACCTTGCACGTGGTGATCAGCCAGGCCGCCCCGGCGAACCAGAGGGCCGGTCCGCGATCGGCCAGCGCCAGCAGGACGCCGAACGGTGCGACGGCCAGGCCCATCAGCCACAGCACTCGCCCGGCGCCGAACCGGTGGGCCAGCCATCGGGCCGACTGCGAGCCGATGAACACGCCGAGGCCACCGACTGCGAAGTACAGGCCGATGACGCCGTTGGAGAGGCCGAGTTCATGGGCGAACAGCACGGGCAGCATGGTCTGGCACAGCTGGATGGACAGGTTCGTCAGTGCTCCGGCGAGCGCGATCGCCCGCAGGATCGGGTGGCCGAGCACGAAGCGCAGGCCCTCGCGGATCTCGCCGCTGAGGCATGCTTCGCGCCGGTCCTGCGGGCGCGGCTCCGAGCGGCGGATGCGCAGCAGGAGGATCGCCGACCACAGGTAGCTGGCGGCGTCGACCACGATCGCCGTCGGAGCGGACAGCAGGGCCACCAGGAAGCCGCCCGCGCTGCGCCCGCCGATCTGGGTGAGGGCGTCCACCGTCACCAGGTGGGTGTTGGCCTGGGTGAGCTGGTCGCGGCCGACCAGGTCGGGCAGTTGGCTCAGTGCGGCCACGTCGAAGAAGACCGTGGCCGCGCCCGTCAGCAGGACCACCAGGTAGAGCTGTTGGATCGTCAGGCAGTCGAGCGACCAAGCGGCCGGCACCGACCCGAGGAGCGCGGCCCTGACCAGGTCGGCGGTGATCATCACGGGCCGCTTGCGGATCCGGTCCACCCAGGCTCCGGCGGGCAGGCCGATCAGCAGGAAGGCGAGGGTGCTCAGCATCGCCAGCAGGCCGACCTGTCCGGCGGAGCTGTGCAGGGCCAGGACGGCGGTCAGCGGTATCGCCAGGGAACTCACCGCGGTGCCGAGCTTGCTCACCGCGGTGGCGCCGATGAGAAGGCGAAAGCCCGGGTTGCGCAGGGCCGAAGGATGCGGCTCGGGCGTGGCATCGGCCGTGTCCGGCCGGCGGGCGAGATCAGTGCTGGTCATGGAGTGAGGTTCCCGCCGCACCGGCCGGCGGGCGAGGAATTTAGGCTGTACTGAATCCTGAGCCGTTGGCCGCGGGGTCTTCCGCCGTAGAAGGGTGCATCGTGCTGGACCTGGCGTTCTCCGTCCGCGACCTGGCCCGCACCCGGTTCGCCCTGTCGCCGCTGTGGGAGGTGGTGGCCAGTGTCAGGGTGTTGAAGCATCCGGCCGAGAACCCGCTGCACCGCCCGTGGAGCGACGAGGTCGGGCGCCGGCTGGCTGCCTCGGGGCTGGACTGGCGCCTGCTCGCCGATCTGGTCCCGCAACCGCCCCGGTCGATCCCGGTCTTCGTCGCGCCGCCACCGACAACCTCGGTCGCCGATCTGGGAATTGAGCTGGCCGTGCTGCGCGCCACGCCGTCCGAGCAGGTCCGCTCCGGCCTCAGCGGTCCACGCGCGCCGTGTTCCGAGCGGATCGATCGGCTGCGCAGCGATCCGTGCCGCGGTCTCGCCGAACTCGCCGACGTCATCGAGTCGTACTGGGAGATCGCGCTCGCGCCGTACTGGCCCCGGATGCGCTCGCTCCTGGAGGGTGACGTGCTGCACCGGGCCAGGCTGTTCGCCGAGCACGGAGCGGATCAGCTGCTGGGCGATCTGGGGTCCGGCGTGACCTGGGACGAGGACACCCTGTACGTCGGGCACCACTACGCCCGCGGCAGTCGGCAACTCGGCGGGCGTGGCCTCCTGCTCGTGCCATCGGTGTTCGTCTGGCCCCGGGTCTTCTCCGTCATCGGCCCGAACTGGCAACCCACCCTGCGCTATCCGCCGCGCGGGGTGGCCACGCTGTGGGAACGGCGGTCCACCCTCCCACAGGCCCTGGCAGCGGTCGTCGGCCGCTCCAGGGCCCGCCTGCTGGCCGAACTCGACACACCCGCCTCAACCATCGACCTGGCCCGCCGCACCGGGATCACCGCCGGCGGAGTCTCCCAGCACCTGACCGCCCTCCGCTCCGCCGGCCTGGTCGACGCCCACCGCAGCGGCCGGTACGTGCTGTACGTCCGCACCGAGGCGGCGGAAGTCCTGCTGGCTGCTGCGCACGCACGACGTGACGATGCGGCGCGGGCATGGCCGGAGACCGGCGATCAAGGCTGTGCCCTGGGCGGATGATTTGTCGGCACCGGCAAGGCCGGCAGCCAGCAGAGCGTCCCGAACGAGCTCCCCAGCGGCCGCCGTCGGCGGGCGGGCCGGGCGGCGTCCTCCAGCGTGTCGCGGGGCGCTGCTCGGCCGGTCGTGCGGGCGGCGTCCGCGCGGGACGGCCGGATCCCCAAGGGGCAGTGTGATCTCGACCGCCGATACCACTCGCGCGAAAGCGGGAGAACGCCTATATGATCGTGCGTCAGTTCGACTGCGAGATCAACTAATTGGGGGAACGTCCATGTCAGGGAAAGCAGTTCGCGATCTCGTCGGCAAAGTCGCGATCGTGGTGGGCGGCAGCCGGAACCAGGGGGCTGCCTGCGCCGAGGTGCTCGCGGCGCGCGGGGCCACCGTGGTGATCAGCTATGCCGGTGACGCGCAGGCGGCCGAGCAGACCGTCGCGGCGCTGCGCAAGCACGAGGTGACGGCCGAGGCGGTGCGCTCCGACGCCACCGTGTCGGCGGACGTCGGCACGCTCTTCGCCGGCGTGCTGGAGCGGCACGGGCGGCTCGACATCGTGGTGCACCTGCCCGGCATGGTGCTGAAGAAGCCGCTGGCCGAAGTCACCGACGAGGAGTTCGACCGGGTGATCGATCTGAACACGCGCAGCGCGTTCTACACCCTGCGGGCGGCGGCGCGCTCGCTGGCGGACAACGGCCGGTGCGTGGTCTTCTCCACCACGCTGACCTCGGTGATGACCGGCCCGTACGGGCTCTACTCGGGCAGCAAGGCGGCGGTGGAGCGGATGGTCCTGGCCGCGGCCAAGGAGCTGGGTTCGCGCGGCATCACGGTCAACGCGGTGGCACCCGGGCCGGTGGACACCTCGTTCTACCGGGGGGCCGAGACCCCGGAGTCGATGGCCGCCGCAGCGAACCACAGCCCGCGCGGCCGGCTCGGCCGGCCCGGCGACATCGCCCCGGTGGTGGGCTGGCTGGTCAGCGAGGAGGCGGACTGGGTCTCCGGGCAGACGGTGCGCGCCAACGGGGCAATGTTCTGACCGGGGGGCCTGTGACGTCACGGGAGGCCCCCCGCCCAATACCAGCGTGACGGATCCGGTCCGGCCGGGCCGTAACGGGCCCGGCCGCCCGCCCCGTGGGCGCCGATCTCCTCGGCCGGCGCCGCCCCCAGGTTCTGGTTCCCGCAGCACGGCGGATGTCGGTCGTCATCGCGGGGACAGAGATCCCCGCGCTGGGGCTCGGCTTGCCGCACATGCAACACGCGATGCGGAACGCGGGGCTGGTCTTCGACGCCTCATCCATCGGCAGAATCAGGTGAACCCCCGCGCGCGGCCGGCCTCCGACGGCCGTGATCGCGGAGCACGGCCCGCACGGTCGGTGCGGGCCGTCACGTGGTCGTGGCGGTGACCTCGGGATCCAGGGACTGTTTGGGGTTCGGTTCCAGGTGGAGCTGAACGTTTCCCGTTCGATTGGGTTGACCACCTGTTAGCGTGCGCGGATGGAAGATCTGGGACCTGTGACTTGGCCTCCTGAGCCGATCAGGACCGAGAGGCTCGTGCTCCGTGAGCCCGAGACCCGGGACCGTGCGGCGTTCATCGAGCTGCTGGCGTCGCCGGAGGTGCACACCTACCTCGGCGGCCCCCGGCCGCGTGACGAGCTTGAGCACGAGATGTCCGGCGCACCCGAGCGGTGGCCCGGGAGCTTCGTCGTTGATCTCGACGGGTCGATGATCGGCCAGATCCTGCTCAGGAGAGCAACCGGGCACCGTCGCCCTGCTGCCGCGGGGAAGGCCGATCTCGGCTACCTTTTCCTGCCGCGGGCGTGGGGATTCGGGTACGCCGCCGAGGCGTGCGCGGCGGCACTCGGCTGGCTCGCCGGCGCGCTCCCCGGCGAGCCGGTGGTGCTCACCACCCAGACCGCCAACGTTGGCTCGATGCGTCTCGCGGCGAAGCTGGGGTTCACCGAGGTAGAGCGGTTCGAGGCCTGGGGCGCCGAGCAGTGGCTCGGCATGTGGTCCCCGGTCACGTCGTCCAGTTGAGTTTGCGCCGAAGCCGCTGGGGAGTACCCGCCCATCCACGCGCGAGCCAGAACACGGCAGTTGAGGCCGGAGGATCAGCCCGGCACACTCGCCCGGTGAGCCACAACGAACAAGCGGGCAGATGGGACGGGCCCTGGTACAGGGTCCGCACGGAGCACTTCGAGGCGGCGTTCCTGCCGAACGCCGGCGAGGACTTGGAATCGGTGGACAACATCGACGTCTTCGTGGACCTCAACGACGGAACCCGGTGGAGTGCGACCGTCATCACCCTCGCTCAGGTGGAGACCGTCATGGAGCGGTGGGCGGCGACCGGGGAGGCCCTCGGCGGCGCCTACTTCTCGTGCTCGGACGGCCTCATCGTCCGCGACGCCGGCATCAGCAAGATGACCCAGGTCCTCGTCGGCCTGGTCGAGACCGGCGACTTCACGCACATCCTTCAACGCATCGACGAATGACCGCAGCCCCCGGTCCACGACAAGCTGATTCTGAACCACCAGAAAGCTGCCCCGGCCGAGCCTGGGACATCCGTCCTGAGGACGCGACGCTCTCCGAAGACCAGCAGCAGCTGAGGGATCG
Source organism: Kitasatospora sp. NPDC101155 (assembly GCF_044768305.1). Taxonomy (NCBI): domain Bacteria; kingdom Bacillati; phylum Actinomycetota; class Actinomycetes; order Kitasatosporales; family Streptomycetaceae; genus Kitasatospora; species Kitasatospora sp. NPDC101155. The sequence continues at coordinate 25,473 of NZ_JBIWPN010000044.1, forward strand.
TATCCTCGCTGCCCCCCGTCGTCCCAGCACCACACCCTTGGCAGCCCGTCTTCGCGCGGCGAACGCCCATCGGCGGACTACCCGGAGTCGACTTCGGGGCCGACCCCGCCAGCGGAAACGACCTCCTGATGGTCGTCTCCAGCAACGGTCACGGTGTCTTTGACGCCTCCACGGGGCAGCGACTCGCCCGCGACCACGACACCGACCTCGGTCACAGCACACCAACCGACGAGGCTTCGCCGCTGGGCTTCGGGCCGGCTGCTGTTCCGGCGCGCCCCGGGTGCCGGTCGGGGGGACTTCACGGTCCGTCGAAAATTCTTTGAAACATCCTGGTGCCCTCGGGACGTCATAGGGCGGATATCACGAGGGGACGGGAGAGGGCAGTGGGAAAAGCTCGACGGCGGGCGGCCATGGAGGAGGAGTTCGTCGCGTTCGCGACGGCCCGCTCCGGGCCGCTCTACCGGTCGGCGTACTTCCTGACCGGAGGCGACGCACACCTGGCCGAGGACCTGGTGCAGGAGACCCTGGGCCAGATGTACGCGCAGTGGCACCGGCTGTACCGGCCGAGTTGGGCCGGCAGGATCGACAACGCGGCGGGGTACGCGCAGACGGTGCTGGTCCGGGCGTTCCTGACGCACCGGCGCAGGCGCAGCAGTACCGAGCGGCCCAGCCAGGTGCTGCCGGAGTTGTCGGCGCACGAGCGGGACGCGGCGCTGCGGCTGGCGCTGGTCGATGCGCTGGCCCAGCTGCCGCCGCGGGACAGGGCGGTGGTGGTGCTCCGGTACTGGGAGGACCGCAGCGTGGAGGAGACCGCGGTGATCCTCAAGGACAGTTCGTCGGCTGTTCGGACCAGGTGCACCCGGGCGCTGGCCCGGCTGCGGTCCCTGCTGGGGGCGGACCTGGCGGAGTTGGTGGCGCCGTGAGCGAGCGGGACGGGTCGGTTGTCGTGGACGGATCTTCGGTGAGTGGAGTAGTGAAGTGACCGGCGGGGACGAGGAGTTCGAGATGCGGTTGAGCGCGGTCTTCGGACGGGCCGGCGCCGACCTCCAAGCGGACGGGGCCGCCCGGCTGGTGGACGGTGGACTTGAGACCGGACGGCGGCGCAGGCGGGGACGGCGGCGCACGGCGCTGCTGGCCGGCGGGCTGACGCTGGCCGTCGCGGCGGGGGCGAGCGCGCTGACCGTCCCGTCCGCGCTGCCGGGGCGGACCTCGGGGGCGCTGGCCGCCGCCTCCTCGGCGGGCGCGCCGGCGCCGCTCGACCACGGAGTGACCATCCTCCTGATCGGGCTGCGGTCCACGACCGACGCCCAGGGGCGGCCGGCGCCCGCCGACCTGCGCCGCGGGGAACTCCACGCCGGGGCCGCCGACGTGGACGTCGCGGACACCATGGTTCTGGTGCACATCCCGGCCGGCGGGGGGGCGGTGCGTCAGCTGTCGATTCCCCGGGACGTGCTGGTCGACGCGGGTGGCAAGCAGATGAGTATCAACCAGGTCTACACGCAGGCCGAGGCCGCGGAACTGACTCGGCTGCCGGGCCAGGGGGTCTCCGGAGCCGAACTGCGCTGGCGGGGACGGGAGGCCGGGCGGGCCGCACTGCTCCGGTCGGTACAGGAGCTGACGGGGGTGCCGGTCGACCACTTCGCGGAGGTTTCGATGACCGGGTTCTACCGGGTCGCGCAGGCGGTCGGTGGGGTGCCGGTCTGTCTGAACCACGCGGTGGACGACGTGTCGAGCGGAGCGAGGCTGCCTGCCGGGCGGTCGGAGCTCGGGCCCGCGCAGGCGCTGGCCTTCGTCCGGCAACGGCACGGAGTGGGCGACGGATCGGACCTGGGGCGGACCCGGCGCGCGCAGGCGTTCCTCGCGGGCGTGCTGCAGAAGCTGCGTGACGGCGGGGTGATGGGGGACGCCGGGAAGCTGGGAGCACTGTACGACGCGTTGAAGGACGACCTGGTGGTCGACAAGGGGTGGAGCCCGGTGGACTTCGTCCGCCAGGTGCCCGCGCTCGCGCGGGGGCAGGCGGCGGCCTCGACTCTGCCGGTGCAGTGGAAGGGGGCGGCGCTGACGGCGGAGCCGGGGAAGGCCAAGGAGATCCTGGCCAGCGAGGGTACGGGTGGAGCCCCGACCGGGAACGGAGTGCCCTGCGTCGACTGAGAAGGGGGCACCGTGAGCCGGCCGATCACCCGGCAGCGCTCCTACGCGGTGGCCGGCAGTGGTGGCTGGAGCCGGACGGCTGGGTGGACCGGCCCGGCCTGCCGCTGGACACGGCGTTCGAGGGCGAGACGCTCGGCCGGTGGGTTCGGGCGCAGCGGGCCGGCTGGTCCGACTTCGGTCATGGTCCGCTGACCTGCTAATATTCTTCTCGTCGCGAGGGAGATGATTCCTCGTCAGGCGTCAGCGGTGCTACCAGAGCACGTCCTACTTTCAGTAGGGAGAGTCCGTGCAACCCGGGCCTGGCGCTCCACTGTCGGGCGAGGTCCGGTACCCACCAGGGTGCCGGACCTCGCCTGCGTTCGCGGGCCGTTCGCGGGCCAGGACGGTGGCGGCCTCCGGCATCGGTGGTGAAATCGCGCACACGTCAGCGCCAACAACCCTCGCACCACCGTGGGCAGTGCGCACCGTCAGTTCCCGGTACGCGACTCCGGGCGCGAGCACCGCCCAGTCTCCGACAGCCTCGGCCCGGGCGGGCCGAGCCGCCATGCCGGCCGGGGCCACGGCCAGCACCAGGGCGACGAAACACGGCAGGACACTCTTCACGCCCCCATGCTGGCGGCCGCCACGGCCGGCCCGCCGCACCGCCCGCGGCGCGTCGCCGCGGATCCCCTCGCGCGCAAGGACCGGGCGGGGCTCGGTCCGCAAGGACCGAGCGGGATTTCGGTTCTGGCCGGGCCGGTCGTCAGTGCGACCAGTACGGGTCGTCCGTGGTCGGGGGTGCCACGTTCAGCTGGCGCGTGTAGGTGTCCACCTTCTGGCCCGGGACGGCGGGGTTCTTGCCGTACACCTCGGTGCCCGCGAACTGGACGCCGTCCAGGAAGGCCTGCAAGCTCACGCCCGGGGTGTCCATCTCCAAGGTGACGAAGACGCCGTCGGGCGACGCGGCGGAGATCTGGCGCTCTTCTCAGATCCGGGCCCAGGCGGTGCGCAGCTCCGCCAAGAGGGCCGGTGGTACGGTCCACCGGCCCTCTGTGATGCCGGGTCAGTCCGTTGTCACCCGGCCTGCGCCGGTGCGCGCACGTCGTGCCAGTCACGTTCGATTGCCGCCACCCGTTCGTCCCTCCACGTGGACGGGGGCACCGCGCGGTGGTTGCGGAGTTCTCGTACGAGCAGCATGGCCCGGTTCAGAGTGAAGGCGGCGCGGACGGACGGGGGTCCGGCGGCCACGAGTTCCTCAATCTGTGGACGGGCCTCCGGGGTGGCTGCCAGGACGATCCAGAGCACCGCCAGGTCGTGTCCGGGGAGGTAGTGTCCCGCGTGCTCCCAGTCGATCACTGTGACCCGTCCGTCCGGCCTGACTACGAAGTTGGTCGGCAGGGGGTCTCCGTGGCCTGGTACGAGGACGGTGCCGGCCCGGTGGAACAGGTCGGTCAGGGCCTGGTGTTCCTGCGGGGTGGTCAGGCCCTGGCGGTGGTCGCGGTCCAGGCGTGCGAGGTAGTCGAGGGTGCGGGTGAACGCCCCTGCGGGGGGACTCCATCGGCCGAGGTCGGTCATGGCCGTCAGCATGGCGGTGACGTGTGCGGGGTCCAGCGCCTGTGGTGGGAACCGGTCGCGGCCCGGGGCGGGCGAATGACCTCGGACGTGCTCGATGACCAGCACGTGGTGCCGGTCGTCCACGGCGATGAGGTCGGGGACCGGCACTGGCGGAGGTGTCTCGGCGAAGGTCCGGTAGGCCTTGATCTCCGCGCTGAACTTCTCGGCCCAGAGTGGTTCTCGGGTGGTCAGCAGCTTCGCGACGGCCGGTCCGTCCTCGCAGTCCCCCGCGATGAGCATGGACTTGTCGGTTCGGGAAAGGAATGCCGTGGGGCGGAAGTCCGGCCGTAGCCGGATGATCGGTGCGGCGGCGCCGGTGAGTTCGTCGGGCACGGGGCTCCTCGCTGTTCCGGGCGCGGAGCCGCCGGGTGTTCTGGGCTGGTTCCACGCGCAGCGGGGCGGTTTCCCCGGTGCGCTCCGAGATCATCATGCCGCCAATCCCCCGTGCACGTGAATACTCCGAAGCGACCGAGGCCGCCCTCGATCGCTCCACCCGACTCATGACCTGTGCGTCACGCGACCGGCCGAGGCCCCGCCCTGTGTCGGCGGGGCCTCGGCCGGTCAGCTGTCAGTCGTTCTGGTAGAAGCCGAACATGTCGACGATCAAGTTGCTGGTGCCGTCGGCCGCGTTCCAGAAATCGATGATGCCGTTGGCACCCGTCGGCGCCTGGACCAGGTTCGGAACCGTCCCGCCGGCCGTCCAGTTCAGCGAGGACACCGACGGCGGCGACAGCGGTGCGGCCGTGTTCTGCGCGTACTGGGTCAGGGTGTTCGGGTCGGGGGCGACGCTCAGGTGACCGTCCGACGTGGTGTCGGTCATCGTCGCGTTCAGCGCGAACGCGGTGATGCCGGGCTGTCCGGAAACCGGCATGTAGACGTAGTTCCAGGGGTTGACCGGGCCGTACTGCCACTTGGTGGTGTCACGGGTGTCCAGCAGGCGCGTCGGCGCAACCGGCAGATAGGCGCTCCTGCTGCCCTGGCCGTAGTAGCCCACCACGTCCACGATCACGTCCGACGAGCCCCAGGCCGCGTTCAGCACCTGGACCGTACCGTCCGGACCGACCGGAACCACCACCGAGTTGGCGACCGTCTGCCCCGCCGTGAAGTTCAGGTTCGACGCGTTCGGCGCCTGCTGGCCACCCGGGTACACCGTCAGGTGACCGGCGGAACCCGGGTTGGTCACGGTGACGTTCAGCGCCACGGCCGTGATGCCCGAGGCGGGCAGCTGACCGCCCGCCGCACCGGCGATCTGCACCGGCAGCGACTGCCCGGCGCCGACTGGCGACTGCGGCGCACCCGTGCCGTAGCGGGTGTCCACCAGACGCGAGGGCGACAGCGGCGTGTACCCGGCGGCCGACGACCTCACGAAGTAACCGGTGATGTCCACCACCAGGTCCAGCGGAGCGCCGTAGTTCCCCAGATCCACGTACCCACCGACCCCGACCGGCGCCACCACCATGTTCGGAACCGTCTGCCCTGCCACGTAGTTGACGTTCGACGTGGTCGGCACCGGGGACGAGCCGTCCCCGTACACCGTCACGTGCCCGGCACCGGTGGTGTCCGTCACCGTGACGTTCAGCACCGCGGCCGTCGCACCCGCCGGAATGCCGTTCGCACCCGCCACCTGCACCCGGGTCGTCGAGTACCCCCCGACCTTCGGCGTCCCACTGCCGTCCCTACTGTCCAGCAGACGCGTCGGACCGAACGCCACGTACTCCGAACCGGCCGTGGTGACGGTGATGCTGTTGGCCACCGCGTTGCCGAACTGGTCGGTGACGGTGGCCTTCGCCGTGTAGGTGCCGAGTTGCGGATAGGTGTGCGGGCTCTGGGGCGGGCTGTCGGGGCGGCCGGTGGCGTGGGTGGTGGTGCCGTCACCCCAGGCGATGTCATAGGTGAGCGTCTGCACGTCGCTGGTGACGTTGATGCCGATGTGCACGCTGTAGGCGGTGTTGTCCGTGCCGGTCAGCGCCACGGCCAGGCCGGGGTTGGAGTCGAACTCCTCGGCCCCCCGGCTGCTGTGGGGGCTGGTCCCGAAGAAGTCCGAGCCCAGCGCCCCGGGCGCCGCCGGGTTGGCCGAGCCGATCGCGGCGGAACCCACCTGGGGCTGGATGTCGACGTTGGACGACTCGTTCGGCCTCAGGCCGGTCGAGGTCGCCTGCTTGGTGTCGTTCGTGTCGTGGGCGCCCTGGGCCACGGCGGACCGGAAGGCGTCCAGGGTCGGGTAGGTGGTACCGGCCCAGGCATAGGGGGCCGTCGCATCGGACCCGTACACGAAGAAGTCGTTGTAGTCAGCCGTGGTACCGGCGGCCGACCCGGACGAGACGGTGACGTCGGCAGCCCAGGTCTGACCGTAGCCGGAGCAGTTGGACTGGTACGTACCCATGTAGTCGGTCTACAGATCCCCCATGACAGCCCGTCTCGGGGCGTCCTTCCGGCGGTGGGAGTCCGCCCCCGCGCGGTGCCCACCTTGTGGGTCAACCACACCCCGGGCGATCGAAGGAGTACCCCGATGAGTAGGTCAAGGTCCTGGTATCCCTCAACGAGTTGCTCCGCCTGCACCGGCGGCCGGCCAAGGCCCGCTCGACAACGAGGAGTTCCTCTCCATCGCCACCGACGGCCTCATGGAACACCTCGTCCCGCTCGCCAAGACGGCCGCGCAGCTCGAAGAACCAGCGGCCCGCCCATCGCCACGAGGTGGGCAGAGTCCTCGTCACCGGCGAGGCGTACGCCCGGCCCGCCCATCACAAGAAGGGCACCGAGCCCCGGCGAACAGGATGAGCGACGAGCGGGCCCGCCCGGACCATCTGGTCGCGGGCGGGTTCGAAATCGCCCGGCTGAAACCGTGGTCCCTGCGTGGCGCGCTCAGGTAGCGGGCTCCTGGGCGTGGTGGGTGAATAGGCGCGTGGCCCTGGCCCGGGCCTTTCCGCACCGCAGACCCGGAGAGTCACGACATGCCCGCCGACACGCCCGTCACCCCTGTGCTGGAGAAGGCCGCGGCGGACTTCGCCGCGGCGACCGCGAACCCTCCGTACCTGTTCGACCTCGCGCCCGCCGAGGGGCGCAAGGCGGTCGACGAGGTCCAGTCGAGCGAGATCTCCAAGCCGCCGGTGGACGAGGAGTGGATCACGGTCCAGGGCGGCCCGACCGGCTCGGTCAAGGCCCGCATCGTCAAACCGGTCGGCGCGACCGGACCACTGCCGGTGATCGTCTACATCCACGGCGCGGGCTGGGTGTTCGGCAACGCCCACACCCACGACCGCCTGGTGCGCGACCTGGCCGTCGGCGCGAACGTCGCCGTGGTCTTCCCGGAGTACGACCTGTCGCCCGAGGCGCGCTACCCCGTCGCGATCGAGCAGAACTACGCGGTCGCGCGCTGGGTCGTCACCGACAGCGCGGGCAAGGGTTTGGACGGGAGTCGGATCGCGGTGTCCGGCGACTCCGTGGGCGGCAACATGAGCATCGCGCTGACGCTGATGGCCAAGGAACGCGGCGACGTCCCGCTGGTGCATCAGGTGCTGTTCTACCCGGTCACCGACGCCGCCTTCGACACCGGCTCCTACCACCAGTTCGCCACCGGTTACTTCCTGCGCCGCGACGGCATGCAGTGGTTCTGGGACCAGTACACGACCGACCCCGCCCAGCGAGCCGAGATCACCGCTTCCCCGCTGCGGGCCACCACCGAGCAGCTCGCCGGCCTGCCCCCGGCCCTGGTCATCACCGCCGAGGCCGACGTCCTGCGCGACGAGGGCGAGGCGTACGCCGCCAAACTCCGTCAGGCGGGCGTGCCCGTCACCGCCGTCCGCTACCAGGGCATCATCCACGACTTCGTCATGCTCAACGCCCTCCACGACACCCACGCAGCCAAAGCCGCCATCGCCCAGGCCGTCGGCGTGCTGCGCACCGCGCTGGGCACGGCGTAGGGCCGCCGCCGCCCGCACCTCGACCGCGCCGCGGGTAGAGGTCGCAGGTGACGTTGACGCGCCGGCAGTTCGCGTGGGTCAGGGTTCGATGCGAAGGTCCTCGCTGAGGCCGTCGCCGAGGGTGAAGCGGTAGTGCAAGTCCACGACCCCACCTGGGAAATCGCCCTCCAGGTGGTGGGTGGCGACGTAGCACGCGCCGCCCCGCCTCGAACATCTCGGACAAGCCGGTCACCCTGGCCATCGACTACGTCGTCCACCACATGAAGGCCAGCGGCAAGCAGACCCCGAAGGTCTTCAACCTCACCAGGCGCACCCTGCCCCCCGGCGAGACGACCGAACTGGTGCGCAGCCACTCCTTCCGCCCCATCAGCACACGCCGTTACTACCCGGGTGCCCATGCCATCCAGCTCCAGGTCAACGGCCACCTCCACAACAAGGTGGCCTTCACGCTCACCCCTGCCGGATAGTCCCGGCGCCGATCACGCGGGGCGGACCTGCAGATCTGCCCGGCGCGGGAGCCGGCGGACCGCTGAAGGCACACCGGCCGAGGACGGTGGCCTGCCCGAACAGGACCGAGGACGCCGCCCCGTTCGTCCAGGACCAGCACCGGCGACGTGCCGGGTGTCGGCGCGTGTGTGGCGGCCGGGAAGCGTCGGGTCGGGCCTGTACCGGTCCGGGGCCGGCCGGGGAGGTTGACGCGGCGCGGGTCCGTCGGGCGGGCTACAGCTCCAGATCCATCCAGGCGATGTCGTTGAGTGCGACGTCGAGACCGCCGGCGCGGCGCCCGCCGTCCTTGAAGTAGTGCTCGCCAAGGGCCTGGGCGAGGATGCGTTCCTGCTCGGCCTGGGCGGCCCCGGCATCACGGGCCGCGTACAGGGCCCGGGCGACGTCGCCGGGCATCTTCTGGGTGATGACGCGGGGGCGGGGGTCGTCGGTCGAACCCGCGGCGGCGCTGAAGCCGAACGTACCGCTGATGTGCAGCATGAAGCCGCGCTTCTCGGCGTCGCGGCGCACCCGCTGCTTCACCCGCGGCTGCCAGGCGGCGCGCACCGCCCGCTCGATCTTGACGGCGTTGGCCCGGGTCATGGGGATGTCGCCGGTCAGTTCCCCTGCTGCCACGGCCTTGAGAGCGTGGACCCAGCGCTGGGCGGTGCGCACCGAGACGCCGGCGGCCCGGGCGAGGCGCCTGGTGTCGTTCTTGGCGACCTTCTCCCACAGGAAGCGCACCCGGGTGTTCAGGTGGACCGGGATGGGGCGGGTGCGCTCGGCGCGCTCCAGGCCCTCGTCGATCTCCCGGCTCATGGGGCATCGGGTCCTTCCTGCCGCCCCTGGTCAGGGGCGGCGTCCAGTGGTGCGGTGGGCGACCCGCCGGCCGGGTGCCGGCGGGCCGTGCGGGCGAGCTCCTACTCGTCGGCGGACACCAGGCCGCCGGTCTTGATGTGGCGGGCGGGGTTGGCCTCGTCCGCGATCAGCTCCAGGACCTCCGCCATCGGCCTGCTGCCCTCGAACTTCACCAGGCCGGGGCTGACGCCCAGGCGCAGCGAGGTGGTGAGGGTGCCGCCGGGTTTGGTGAGGATGTCCAGGGCGCCGGGGCCGGGGGCGGCGAAGACGGCGCAGTCGGAGAGGACGGCGATGGCGTGCAGGCCGGTGTCGGCGGCCATCTTGCGGAGCTTGCGGTGCATGTTGACGGTGGCGGTGTCGATGACCAGGGCGCGCATCAGCGGGTCCCAGGTCGGCCGGTCCAGCGCGGGCCAGCGCTCGCCGGGCCGGTAGCCGTGGCCGCGCGGGCGCTCGCGGAACTTGCCGATGGTGCCCTTGGCGGTCTGCTTGATGGCGGTGAGCACCGCGAGCTCGGCCGGGTCGCCGGTGGTCTTGATGGCGGCCATGGCGTCGAGGAAGGCGAGCGGGTCGGTGTCGGCCAGGTCGAGCGGGACGCCGAGGGCTGCCATGGTGTCCAGGTACGCCTGGCGGAGCCGCTTGTGCCACGGGTCGAGGTAGGGGCCGTGCTCGTGGCGCAGCCAGCCCTCCAGCGGCTGGACCTGGGCGCCGAGCTCCAGGGCGTAGGCCAGTTTCACCGTGGAGTACCAGGCCGGGCCCGTCGGCCGGGAGCCGTCCGCGGTGAAAGGCGACGGGAGCAGCGAGTCCGTGTCGACGTGGGAGAGGTCGGCCAGCCAGGAGCCGGGCAGCTTCTTGTCGAAGACGGGGTTCAGCTCGTGCACCGGCTCGGACAGCGGCAGGGTCAGGCGGCCGGCGGCCGCGAGGAAGGCCATGTTCACATCGAGGCCGACCGCGAACGGCGCTGCGGCCTCCTGGTCGGTGAGCTCGCGGAACCAGTCCCACGCCTCGGTCGCCAGCTCCTCCCCAGGGCCGCGGCCCTGGGCGAGCGGGTGCACGTCCGGCACCTCCGGCGGCGCCGGGTCGAACGCGTCCTTGGGCCGGGAGCCCTCCACCGGCCCGGACGTCCAGCCGCTCTCGGTACGCGCCGCGCGGGTCGGCGGGCGTAGCGCGGTGACGAGTTCCAGGCCGGAGACGGCGGTGGAGCCGCGCGGGGTGAGGACGCGGGTGGCGTAGGTGCCGAGCAGGCGGGCGAGGTCGGCGGCGCCGAGGCCCTCCGGGATCTGCCAGCCGCCGGAGGCGAGGGCGCCCCAGGCGGGGATGCACAGCTGAACACACTGGCGCTTGCCGTCCTCCGGTGTGCGGAAGACCCGCGCCCACGGGCCGAGGCCGCGCTGGGTGAGCAGCCAGCCGGCCCTCTCGACCTGCTTGACGGCCTTGTGGGTCTTGGGCAGCTGGCCGAGGCGCTGGACGAAGTCGCGCTTCTCGTCCCGGCCCATCGGCGGCAGACCGAGCTCCGTGAGCGCGGCGTCGGAGATGACGACCAGGGCGTCGCCGTCCTTGCCGTGCCGGTGCAGCCGCGGCGAGCCCAGCTTCACCTCCAGCGCCCATTCCACGACGTCCGCCAGGGCGCGGCCGGCCGGGGCGGTCGGCGCCACCGTGCCGTCGGCGAGGTAGGCGACCAGCGCCTTCCCGTCCTTGGCGATGTCCAGCACCGCCAGCGGACCCGCCGGGAACCGCGCCGCCGCAACTGCCTCCCAGTCGGCCGGACCCGCCTCGGCGGCCGGCTTCCTCGCCGCCCCCTTCCGCGTCCGCGACACCGCGCCGGCGGCAGGGCGGGAAGGCGCACTGCGCCGGGCCACAGCCGGCGAGGCCGCGGGGGCGGGGGCGGCCTGACGGGGCGCAGCGACCGAAGCGACCGAAGCAGCCGACTCGGCCGGGGCCTGCGGGGCGGGCTGCTCCGCGACCGGGACGGCGGCCGCCGACTGCCCGGCCGGGGCGGGCGTGCACCAGCCGCCCACGTGCACCGGGCGGCCCTGCGAGCGGTACGGCGTCGGCCTCCCGCACCGCACACACGGCGCGGGCTGATCAACGGCCAGCTCCCCGGCCGCCGTACGGTCCAGCTCCACAACCGCGTCGTCGCCGAACACCACCGGCGGATCAGGCACGGCGGCCGGGACGGCCGGCTGCGGCGCGGGCGAAGCCTGGAGCAGCCTGGCGGCCATGCCGTCGAGAAGTTTGGCGTAGGCGGCACGGGGCTCGCCCTGTGGGTCACGCTGGCCGGTCTCCCACGCGGTGAACGTGCTGGCGCTGACACCGAGGGCCTTCGCGGTCTCCGCCTTCGTCAGGCCGTACTCGGTGCGCAGCCAGGCCCGCTCGGCGGGCTCGGGCAGCGGCACGGCGCGGCGCGGACCGGCGCCGAGCAGCGCCTCGACCGCCTCGGAGGCTCCTGGCGAGGTACCGGGCATCTGCGCTTCTCCCCTCTCTCCCACAGTGGACGGACGGCGTCAGGCCGCGCGGTACCGGCCGCGCTGGACCCGCACCACCCGACCGGCCTTCAGCAGGCCGTCGATGTACACCGACGCGCCGTTGCTGTTCGTCTTCTTGCCCGCCGCCGTCATCGCCTCCGCGATCTCCCCCAGCGTCATCGGCTTCTCCGACGCCTGCAGGATCTTCACCATGGCGTCCGCCTTCGTCAGGTCCTGGACCTCCACCTCCGGCACCACCGACGCTTCGACGAGCTTCCGCAAGGCCTCCCGCTGCGCCTTCAGGCCCTCGATCCGTACTCCCAGCAGGCCCCACTCCCGCTCCGCCGCGCGGAGCTCCTTCTCGACCCGCTCAAGATCCGCCCCATAGAGAGTCACGAGGCCAATCATAGCAAAACAGGCATCAAATCTTGCAAAGATTAGATAATGATTACTAATCAATCTTAGAGGTCGGCCCGGCAGAGCACGCTCTCCCGCCACCGAACCCGCTCGGCCCGGACCCGGCACCGGTCCACCGTGGCCGAACAGTGGCTCCGCCGCCCCACGACAGCCACGACCGCAGCGCGACTGGCTGCCTGCACCGGCTTCCGCGATCGGCGGGGGCCGGCACCGCTTCGTCCAGCACGCCCTGAAGGTGACCGGCATCGGCGAGCGCGGCAGCCACCCCGCCTACAACACGATCTTCGCGCCCAACACGATCTTCGCGCCGCGCCACGGCGAGCCGAGGGCGGTGCCCACCGGGGTGCTGCCCGCGCGCCTGACGAGCTGGAGGCCGCCGGGTTCGGCCCCGCTGGGCATCGTCCTGGCCGGCGGGCGCATCATCATGGCCGTCGACACCGCCCCGGCCGACGCCGCCCGCGAGGCCTCCCTGGCCCGCACCGCCTCCAATGCCGCCGACCTGATGAGCCGTCGAGCCACACCGGACATCGCGCCACGCCCCCTCGCCTCAGGGCGGCGAAGGCCTCAAGCTCTGCACGCCGAGAACTCCCCACCCCAAAAGAATCAGCCGGCTTCCCAGGAACTTCGCCGCTCAGGCCGCAATCTCCAGCAATCACCTCGCACATTCCGTTCCCCCCTCCGCGGCCCCGACATCACCACACCCGGGAAACCGAAAGCCGGGCAGGCGGCCAGACGAACAGTCGGGGTTCCTCGAAAACCCAGCCCCCGCGAGCCCGCCATTGTGCTCCATCACACGCGGGTCGAGTCAGGCTCCGAGTCGATCATCTGGAATGCTGTTCCAGTCCGCCGCCCATGGCTTTGAGCGGCGGGCATCCGCAGTACCGGGCGAACCGCCCGGGAAGCCCACGGAGAGAACGGAACATCATGAAGCCATCTGTGCTTGTCGTGTCCACCGACCCCCAGGGGTCCGCGGTCGTCTGGGCCGAGCGGGTGGGAGACAACCTGCCCTTCGACTTCATGGCGGCGCACGACCAGGCCGAGCAGCTGGTGCACCTCAAGAACACCGGCGCGAAGATCCACGTCATCGCCAACCAGAAGGGCGGCGTCGGCAAGACCACTACCACGGTCAACCTCGCCGCGTGCACCTTCGACGTCCTCGGCGCGAAGGACGAGTACGAACACATCTTCATCGACACGCCCGGCACCCTGGCCGACGAGGAAATCCTGCGTCGGGCGCTGGAGATCGCGGACGACGTCCTGGTCCCGATGATCACCGAGCCGCTGTGCTTCGACCCGACGGCCCGTACGATCCAGAAGGTCATCGAGCCGATGGACATCCCCTACCGGGTCGTCGTCAACAACTGGGACCCCCGGGACGGCCGTGCCGACCTGGAGGACACCGAGGCGTACATCGCCGCGAGGGGATGGCCCCGCGCCAAGACCGTCCTGCGCCGGTACAAGATCCACTCCCGGGCGGTGGCCGAGGGAACGGTCGTCACCCAGTACAAGGAGAGCGGTACCGCCTACCGGGCCCGCGAGGACTTCTTCCGCCTGTCGCTCGAGCTCGGGTACGGGGGTCGCTGATGGCGGGCCGTCGTGTCTCCTTCGCCTCGATGGCCGCCGACCCGGTCGTCGACGCCCCGGGTGTGGAGAGCTCCAACGACACCCCGGCCCGGTGGGTCCCCACCGCCAACTGCCTGCCCAACCCGCGTAACCCGCGTGACGAACTGGGCGACCTCTCGGACCTGGCGAGCATCAAGGACCGCCAGCTGCAGAGCTGCCTCGCCGTCACCCCTGCCGCCTATCTCCGGCTCTGGCCGGAGGACCGGCAGGCGCTGGGTGCGGGAGCGCAGGACGTGGTCATCGTCAACGGCAACCGCCGGCGGGCCGCCGCGCAGCTGTACGGGCGCGAGCAGCTGCTGGTCGTCGTCGACGACTCGGTGGCGGAGTCCAAGGCGACCCTGCTGCGGGCTGCGCTCGACGAGAACATGGCTCGCAAGGACTTCGACCCGATCGAGGAGGCCAACGCGGTCCTGCTCATCGTCGCGCAGTACCCGACCGCCAAGGAGGCGGCCGAGGCGGAGGGTTGGTCCCAGAGCTGGATCTCGCACCGCAAGAACCTGCTGAAGCTCCACCCGGAGCTGCAGCGCCAGGTGCGGGCCAAGGCACGCGGCGAGGACGGTGTCTCCATCAACGTCGCGCGCCGCCTGGGTTCGGTGAAGGGCATCGAGGAGATGTCCCTGGCCGAGCAGACGTCGGAGCTGGAGCAGCTGCTCCAGGCCGACGCCGACGCCGCCGCAGCCAAGCGCGCGGCCAGGGGGGAGGCCAAGGCCGCGGCCAAGGCGCCTGTTGCCGCACCGGCTCCGCAGCCGGCAGCGGTGCAGCAGCCCGCTGCGCCCGTGGCTCGGCCGGCTGCCGAGGCGGTGCCGTCACCGACGGAGCCACCGGTTCCCGCCGCCACCGTTTCGGAACCCGCTCCCCGCAGCCCGCTTCCGAGCCCTGAGCCCGCTCCGAGTGCCGACCGATTTTCCGCGGAAAATTCCGAGCACCTCCCGATGCCGGAGCAGCGGGCCGTGGCCCCGTCGGACGAGCAGCCGACGGCCACCCCGCAGGTGGGGCTCGGTAGCGTCGACTGGCACAACGTGGAGGAGCTGGCAGACGCCATCTGCCGCACCCTCTCAGCCGACGAGGCGTACCGGCTCGCGGACGCGCTGGCCAACCGTCTGCTGACGACCAGCAGCTGACACGACCTCGGTGCCCTCCCCACTGACCAGGTGGGGAGGGCACCAGGCTTTCTACCGCCTGAAAGTCCCTCGGGCCTCTCCTGTTCCCTTCCGGCGGCGGACACATGGCACGGGGTCGGCTCGGGCGCGCAACGCCAGCGGTGTCGTCAGCCGGCCTTCCAGGCGAGCGGCTTGCCGCTCTTGTCGATCCACAGCAGGTACGTCAGCGGCTTGTCAGCCGGCGCCAGGTAGATCGCGCACTCGTGCTCGCTCTGGCCCTTGACGAAGTCCTTGCCGCCCTGCGGGACGTCGCTCTCGCACTTCGGGAAGGCGCTGAGCAGGTCGACCTTGCGTGCCTGGTCGGTGTCGCTGACCATCGCCCGCAGTTGCAGGTTGAAGTAGGGCTCGAAGATCCCGTTGCCACCGGTGTGGGTGTAGGTGACGTTCACGTAGTACGGCGTCTTCCCGGCCAGGTCCTCCGGCTTCAAGAACTTGGCCAGGTCGGCGCTGTCGCCCTTGACCACACCTGTCATGGCGATGTCGACCGAGATGTCGCCCTTCTCGTGGTCGGTGTAGGTGCCCTGAGCCTTGGCGCCTACAGCCAGTGCGCCCGGGAAGCCGACGCCGGCGGCGCTCGGACTCGATCCGGCCTGGGTGGGAACTGAGGTGGAAGCCGTGATGGTCGGCGCACTCGTGCTGGTCCCGTCCGTCCGGCCGCCGAAGTCGGCGCCGGGGCTGGAGGACGCGCCCGCGCTGGCGGGGGCCGATGACGGCCCGGTGCCGGCGGCGTCGCCGCCGCTCTGGTCCGGCCCGCAGGCGGTCAGCATCAGGGCGAGCGCCGCGGTCGTCGGCACGGCCGCACGCAGCAGGAAGGTGGTACGCATGAAGGAATCCCCGTGTAAGTGAGTGTGACGGCGTGAAACTCTAACGAAGCGGGCTGCCGTGGCTGACGGCGGATGCGCGCGGTGACCTCGTCCTGGAGCTGCTGCGCGGTGAGCCGACGAGGTGGACGGCGGAGACGACGGCGGTGATGCCGGTCCGCGGGGTCGCCGCTCGGCGCATGCCCCATGCTCTTGCAGCCACGGTCGGGCCGGCCTGAGTACGGATACTCAGACCGGCCCGACCTGCTACTCGATCTCGTCAGTGCGGGTGGACGGTCCGGACCGGTTCGCCGTGCCTCGTCTCGTCACGTTTCTGTCCGAAGGGTCGCCGACGGTTGGCGGGACCGTCGGCGACGGACGTCCTACGCGGAGACCACCGACGTGCCCTCGACCGGCCGCCCGTACTCGTCCAGGACCAGCGCGAACATCGCGCTCCGCCCCGACAGCACCGGTTCCTCCTGCGGCACCCCCGGATCCGGCTCGGTGCCCTCCTACACCCGCCCCCGCCGCCATCCAGAAGGCGGCGGGGGCGGCGGTGTCCTGGTGGGCACGGTCACGCAAGAGCGGCGTCGGCGCCGGCCCGCTCGTCGAGGGGGATGATGCGGCTCTCGGCTGTGCCGATGAGCGGGGTCTCGGAGTACACGTCGAGTTGCCCGGTCATGGGCCCGATCCCGATCCGGTGCACGGTGGTGATGCCGACGGTGCTCACCGTCGCACTGTGCCCGTTCAGGTTGACCGACGGAACCAGCACGGAGAACGACGTCGATCCGCGGTCGATCGTTGTCTCGATCGTCACGCTCACCACACGGCCGAGCGGGCTTTCGACCACGCTCACGTCCTTACCCCGGAACGTGTGGGACCTCGTCGAGTCGGCGTACTCGAAGGAGCTCAGGCCGCCCGGTCCGAGCGGCATCCAGACGACATGGAGCGGGGCGTGGTGCCCGTGGGAGGAGTGGAACTGGTAGTAGTCCGGCTCGGTCACGGCTTCTCCGTCTCAGTTGGCGATTCCCCCCACCTGGCGCCCCAGCGTCCGTCGGGTCCGCCGCTGACCCCTTTCGGGCACGCACGTTTGGACCGAATGTGCGACGCGGGCTCGTCCGAAGGCAGGAAGGCCGGTCGGCGGATTCGCATCAGAACTGGGGCAGGCACCAAGAAATTGGGGTCATCGGAATCGCATTCGCCACCTAATCTCCTCCCGGCCGGTATGGATAGCCGCCGCCTTCTACGATCAGTTCGAGCTGGACTCCCTCGCCCTCGCTGCCCACTTGGCGGCCGGGAACCGGGGACCCGCACCTACGGGGGGTCAACCGCGGTAGGGGCATCGTGCGACGAACACGCAGTGGTCCTCCCCGTCCCGCCTGACGGGAACGCCGGCCCCTGCCCACGAGGAGACACCTCACCGCCGAGGAGGGTACTTCCGTGCTCGTCGGCGTTCGTCCACGTTCCTGCCTGCGTCCTGCTGGTGTCCCCCGGTCAGCACCGGCCGGCGGGGACCGGCATGGCGCGCCAGGCGTCCGCGAGGATCTCCATGGTCATGGCGAGGAGGTACCGCATGGCTTTCCATCAGATTCGCCTGGCGCCGCCCGATCAGCGGACTACCCTGCGAACGTGCCACGCCACTTTCTGTAGCCACTTGAGGAGGAGTCCCATGTCATCGCCCTGTGACCCCCAATTCGCTCCCGCCGGCGACGTGAGCGCAGCGCTCATGATGATCGACTCCCGACTCAAGGCCATCCACGACAGCAGGAGTGGGGCGAGCCCCGAACAGCAGCGGATGGTCGAGCAGTTCACCGCCTCCATGGGTGCTGCCGGGCTCACCGCGCTCGTGGACGGCGCGTGCACGCTCATCTACATGTACATGAACTGGCTGCGGACGGCGTTCGAGCAGCACGACGAGGACGTCATCGAGTATGTGGTGCCCACCCTGGTGGCCACGATGCGCATGATGCCCAAGACCTTCCGTCCCGAGGTCATCCCCACCATGGCCGGCCTGCTCATTGCGGCGGGCACCGGTCTGAGCCCGAACCTGTGGCGCGCGCAGTACGGGGATTGGACTGCCGCGGAGATGAATCCCCTGGAGGCCATGGCCGTCCTGCTCGCGGAGCACGTCAACCGGGTGTCCGGCAGCGACGACCCCAGCTTCGCCACTCGCTTGATCGCCGATGCCTTGTCCGCGGCAGATCGGGGCTGATGTGGATCACCGCGTGTGGTCGTGGGACTGCGGCCGATACGCAGCCGTCCGCGGCCTGGCGCGGGCCGCCCGGTGGCGGACGCGGCGCTCGACCTCCTGCGCGGAAAGGCGCAGGTGCACCACGCTGTCGAGGGGCGTGCCGAGTTCGCGGAGCAGCTCGTCGAGGGCGAGCGCCTGGGCGGCGGCGCGCCGGGTGTCCCGAGGGGCACGACCGGCCCGGTCGGTGGCTTTCGGCGTGGGCCACCCGGCGGCTTGCCTTCGCCGGACCGTTGCGATGGTTCGACATGACCGGCTTGCGTTGTTCCCGGTACCCGCCGGCCGTTCGCCGTCGGACGATGTGTCACGGGGTGGTCTGGACCGGGAAGCCGGTGAGGCGGCCCTGCTCCTTCAGCCAGCCGAGCACCTGGCCGAGGGCGTCGACGGTCTGCTGACGGTCGCCGCCGCCGTCGTGGAACAGGACGGTCGGTCCGTTGCCGATCTCCTTCTTGACCGTGTCGACGATGGCAGCCGTGCCGGGCCTGGTGAAGTCCTTCGAGTCGACGTTCCAACCGAGCGGACGCATGCCGTTCGCGGCGGCGATGCGCCGGCTGTCGGGGGTGAACGAGCCACCGGGAGCCCGGTAGTACAGCACGTTGGCGCCGCCGCCCGCGGCCTCCTCGATCATCTTCTTCGCGTCCAGGATCTCCTTCTCCTGGTAGGCGACGGGCTTCTTGTCCATGGACGTGTCGTGGTCCACGGTGTGATCGCAGAGCCGGTGGCCACCCGCGACGACCTGCTTGACCAGGTCGGGGTGGGCCTTGGCCTGCGGTCCGATCATGCAGAACGTCGCCTTCACGCCGTACCGCTTGAGCACGTCAAGGACCTTCGGGGTCCAGACGGGGTCGGGGCCGTCGTCGATGGTGATGTTGACGGCGTTGCCTCCGGCCTCGGAGGCGTGAGCTATGCCGTCCGGTACGCCCCCCTGCTGCGTGCCGCCGCCGTTGCCCTGGGCGCCGTCCTGGCCGCTGTGGCCGTCGGCGGTCGCGTCCCGCCCATGTGCGGCGTTCTGATGGGGGGCGGGAATCGACCCGGTGACCGTCGGAACCCCCCAGGCGGTCGCCGCCACGACGGCGACCGCTACGGCGAGGGCCACCCGCGACCGGTTGCCCAGCTTCCCCATGCGCGCCTTGAAGTCCATCAACGGCCACTCCCCCCGAGTGCAACTACTGCATCTTCTCTGAGGTCGATGACGTGAACTGAGTCGGAAGGGTTCCCTCGGTTCGACGCGCGTAGCCGGTCGGTGGCGACTCGCTGTTGTGATTTCGGGCCAGAGGTTGCGTCTCAGCACCACTCACTGGGGTCGTGTCGGGTCCGAGGGAGCTTCGCGGCCCTGTGCGGAGCGACGGCCGAGGCCCTGCTGGACGCGGCCGAGGTCGGCGCCGGGACGCGAGTGCTGGACATTGGCACCGGGCCGGGCACGGTCGCGGCGGCGGCACTGGTCCGGGGCGCCGGGGTCGTGGCCGTGGACGCCGAGCCGAGCATGGTGGCGATGGCGGCCGCGAACGCCCCCGGGGCGGAGGTCCGGCACGCGGTGCTTCCCGAGCTCCCCTTCTCGGACAGCTCGTTCGACGCCGTGGTGGCCAACTTCGTGGTCAACCACGTGGAGGACCCGTGGGCGGCGCTGATCGAGCTGCGCCGGGTGGTCCGTCCGGGTGGCCGGCTCGCGGTGACGATCTGGCACGACACCGGCAATGAGGCGATGTCCCTGCTCAACCTGGCACTGAACGAGGCCGGTGTGGAGCGCCCGGTGTACCCGACCCTTCCGGTGAACTTCGCCCGAACCGCCGAGGTCCTCCGTGGGCTCCTGGAGCAGGCAGGGTGGGGCGAGGTGACCAGCGGTGAGCTTGCCTGGACGCATCGGGAGGACCCGGAGGTCTGGTGGTCCGGGCCGGCCGGCGGGGTGGCCAACATCGGCCTGGTGGTGACCGGGCAGACGCCCGCGATGTTCACCCGGATCAAGTCCGTGTACGACCGGTTGGCGGCCGAGCAAGTGGCGGAGGACGGCTTGATCGACCTTCCCGCCGTGGCACTGCTGGCATCCGGCCGGTGCCAGGTGTCCTGAGTCCTTGATCCGTCGGCAGTTTCCGGCGAGGGGTTCGAGGATCTGGTCGGCGGTCTTGGTCCAGACGTAGGGCCTTGGGGTGTCGTTCCAGTCGGCGCCCCAGGCGCGGATGTCGCGTTCGAGGGCCTGGACGGAGCGGTGGACGCCCCGTCGGAGCTTCTTGTCGGTGTCAGCCCGGGGTCAGCTCGACGGCCGACCAGGCTGCCGGCTGTTGATGCGATTCAGCGGTCCGACATCCAGCCGGGCGCCGATGAGCGGGAGGAACCAGGCTCTGCGGAACCTCAGCTCCGCCCAGGTCCGCCAGACCCTGCCGCGTGTGGAGCGAGCCCTCACCTTCACCGAGGACGAACGCTCCGCTGCGGACGCCCAGGACTGGCTGCACTACTCGCCCGAAGGCGAGTGCGTCCTTGACGGCCCGTTGCGGGTGTGGCGCACGGCCGCCGAGAACGGATCGGGTCTGTGCGGGCTGGCCGTCCACGTCTCCTGACCCGGCTCGACCAAAGGTCAGCGACTGCTCCGCAGGCCGCCCAGTCCGTCCCGGAAGACCGGAAGTGCGTACTGCTCCGTGCCACGTCCCGGCATTTCGAGCTTCTTGAGTTGTCCTCCGACGATGTGGGACACCAGCGGTACGGACAGGGCCTCCGGCCAGAGGCCGGTGCGCTTGCCCTCGGTGAGCACACGCCGGAAGGCGCCGGTGGAGCCTCGGAGGTTCCGGCCGTCTGCCTTCAACTCGTCTGCGGCGCACTCACCTTCGCCCTCGACGACCTGGAGCAGGATCTGCTGGGCGCGCGGCGGGAGGCGGTCGTAGTACGAGCGGGCTCGCTCCGGAGTCCAGCGGTCGTCGGGCACCGAGGTCACGACCGCGGCCGGCATGGCTGCGAGGGCGAGCAGCTTCTCGAGCGCCTCGGGGGTCGGGTTCTCCACCGTGATCGTGATCTTCATGGTGCACACCATGACAGTCCGGCAGGCTGAACACAAATAACTCCAGTAGACGCGTTGCAGACGGCAAGATGCCAGCGCTGGATCCAGCCCGACCCTTCTGCAAGCGGTGCCGATCGCTCCATGAAGCAGGGCGATCGGCACCGCTCACTGGAAGGAAAATCTGCCGTTGCAGTAATAGTCCAATGATCGAACTTTAAGGGGCGTGGCATGTCGGCCGGCGGAAATAACGCCGTGCTCCATGTCGTGCGCATATCATTCGAGCGTGATCAAGGATGCCGATCCTCTGAAGAATTCGCAGGCCGCTGATATCGCCGAGAGTTTTCTGCCGAGTCGACGCGGGCTGCTCAGAACCACGGTTGCGGCAGTCGGTGCCGTAGGTTTCGCCGGCGTGCTTGCGGACGGGCATGCCTACGCAGTCGATTCTCCATCCGGGTCTCCACCCGGGGCGGGTGCTCTTCGACACGGTCGGCCCCACCCGCATCCTTCACGGCCATCGGGAGACGCGCTCGATCCGTCATCCGTACCCAAGTACAGAACGCCGCTATTTCTTCTCGATAAAATGCCCAGCGCGGGCCGGGATTCCTACCACATCGCGATCCGCCAGTTCCGACAGCAAATTCTGCCGATCGGGATGCCGGCCACCACGGTCTGGGGTTACGGAGCCGTGGGCCACCAGCAGTCCTTTCATACGCCGGGCCTGACCATCGAAGCCCGTGTGGATCGGCCGATCTCCGTGACATGGGTCAACGACCTCGTCACCCCACGCGGCTTCTATCTGCCCCATCTATGCGCGGTGGACCCCACGTTGCATTGGGCAAACCCTCCTGGCGGAAGCGCCGGACGTGATTCTCGGCCGACCTTCTCGACCACCCCCGGGCCGTACACGGGACCTGTGCCCATCGTGACCCATCTGCACGGTGGGTTCAGCCGGGAAGAGAGTGACGGATACCCCGAAGCCTGGTACCTGCCGGCATCTCGTGATATTCCTCGTGACTTTGCTCGCGTAGGCACCTATTACGATCGGTTCGCCGAGCAGTTCCGTGACCGTTACGGCGTCCGCTGGCGCCCCGGGTCGGCAACGTTCGCGTACAGCAATGATCAGCGTCCCACAACTCTCTGGTACCACGATCACACTCTGGGCATGACCCGGGTGAATGTCTACGCGGGCCTTGCCGGTTTCTACCTGCTGCGAGGCGGACCTGCCGATCTCCCCTCGGGAGTACTTCCCGGGCCGGCACCGGGGCGAGACGGTACCCACGGCGCCCACCCGTACGAAATCCCCCTGGTGGTTCAGGACAAGTCCTTCAAAGCGGACGGGTCGCTGTTCTTCCCCAGCAGTCGCGGATACTTCGGGGACACCCCGCCGGACGGCCCATGGATCCCCTCTACCGATGTTCCGCCCATCTGGAACCCGGAGTTCTTCGGCACCACGATGGTCGTCAACGGGAACACCTGGCCGGTACTCGACGTGGAACCGCGGCGGTACCGCCTGCGCATCCTCAACGCGAGCAACGCCCGTACTCTCATCCTGAAGATCGTGGCTGACGCCACAGCCCCCCGCCCCGTCAGCCCCGCATTGCCCTTCTGGCAGATCGGAAACGACCAGGGATTCCTGCCGGCCCCGGTCCAGTCGGATCAACTCCTCTTGGCCCCCGCGGAGCGCGCCGACGTGGTGGTCGACTTCACCGGCACTCCGGTCGGCACCGGGCTCTACTTGATCAATGAAGGCCCGGACGAGGCGTACGGCGGCGGCGCACCGGTCACCGACTTCACGCCGGCGAATATCACGACCACGGGGCAGGTCATGAAATTCACTGTCGTTTCCCTTGCCTCCACCGACACCAGTGTCCCGCCGTCACAGATCGTTCTCCCTCCGATCCCGGTGCTTCCCGAGAGCCGGACGGTCCGAAAGCTGTCGCTCAACGAGGAGGACTCCGCATACTTCACCGGCGCGCCCACGATGGACACACTCGGCACAGTTACGCCAAGTGGTTCAGCCACCCCGCTCCTGTGGTCGGACCAGGTCACCGAGACACCGGTGAAGGACGACACCGAAATCTGGGAACTGTACAACTTCACCCCCGACGCGCACCCTATCCACATCCATCAGATCGGATTCCAGGTCCTCGACCGCCAAGCGATCACGGGCGGCGCATCGTCTCCCCCGCAACCGGGGGAAGGCGGATACAAGGACACCGTGATCGCATTGCCAGGTCATATCACCCGCGTCAAGCTTCGCTTTGGCATTGCGGGACGGTACGTCTGGCACTGTCACATCATTGATCATGAGGACAATGAAATGATGCGGCCATTGCAGGTACTCGATCAGCGCAGCCACTGAGGTCTTTTCTCAACGGTGATCACTCGACGGCGGGACGAAGGAAGCGGGAGTCTGCGCCCAGAACCTCGGGCTACTCGGGCATCACCCCGTGGATGCGGGAGAGGGTGAACACGCGCTCGTCGTCCCGCAGGTGGCACCAGGCGTGGAGGTAGGGGGCGTCCAGTTCGAGCCGGCTGAGGGTGCGGACGGTGGTGTTGCCCGAGGTGGCGACGTATTCGATCGTGATGGCCTGCCTCTCGTCGACGGCGTGGGCCAGCTGGCGGACGTCGGTGAAGGTCAGGTTGCGCGCGTACCCGGCGATGATCTCCTCGGTGTCGCTGTCGTAGGGGCGGCCGTCGTACGGGTCGGGCTCCGGGACGTCCTGCGGGGCGCCCCGGAGTCGGGCGGCGAGGGCGGGCAGGTCGACGGGTGTTCCCGCGTTCGCGGTGCGAGCGGCCGTCTGCCGGCCGCGGGACCTGCCGCCGGGCAGGCGCGGTGGCGGGACCGGGCTTGCCGCGCGGTGGTGCTGGGCCCGTTCGATCCGTACGGTCCCGTCGGGCTTCTCGGCGATGGGTGCGTAGCCGGCGGCGCGCAGTGCCGCGAGTGTCCTGTCCGGCGGGGTCCGGCTGATCAGCACCGTCGGTGCCAGCTGCCGGAGGCCGAGTGGGGCGAGCTTGCGGTGGGCGGCCAGTTCGGCGAGGAGGGCGGGTTCCTGGCCGTGGATCACACAGGCCGCGGCGACGACGCGCACCCGGCCGTGGCTGCGCGCGGTGTCGTGGATCAGGTAGGAGAGCGGTTGCGGGAGCGGTTCGACGGCGACGGCGGCCAGGTCGGCCGTGAGGGCGTCGGGCGTGAGGCCCGCGTCGAGGGCGCGGCGGACGCTTCCGGGGCTGAAGCGCCATACGGACGCCGCGCCGGCGCTCTCCCGGTCCGCGGCGGAGTCCAGCAGTGCGAGGAGGTACGCGGACGGTGTGCCTGAGACCACGGCCGTGAGGTCGCTGCCGAAGCGGGCGGTGACACTGGCGGCGGGCAGCAACCGTCGGCAGGCGTCGGTCAGCGCTTCGGCGTCGTCGGCGAGCAGGGCGGCCCCGATCGGGGACACGGCCCCGAGAGCGAGTGCGCCGAGCAGTTCCGCCTCCCGGATCAGGGTGGCGAACGGCGTGGCATCCTGCGGGAGTTCGTCGACGAGCGGGCGGAGCCAGACGAGCAGCGCCCCCAGATCCGCCGGGTTCGCCGCGCCTTCGCCGGCCGGGAGCTGCGCCGCGGCTGCGAGGAGCCCGTGCCGGGCCTGGACGCAGCCTGCGCAGGGCGGTGCCCCGGCGAGCGCGGGCAGGGCCTTCCCGTCCTCGTCGCGGCTCCCGCCGGGGGTCAGTGGGAGCGCCCACCAGGCCCGGAGCAGCGCGGAGAGTTGGTCGGCCGGTTCCTGCTCGGACCAGGTGTCGTAGGAGGCGGTCGCCGCGACCCTGTCGCCGTCCCGGGCCAGCAGCCCGGCGGCGCTCGCCGTCTCCAGGGTGAGGCGCACGACGATCTCGTCGCACTGCGCCGCTTTGCCGATCCGGGACAGCTCGCGGGCGCCGATCCCGCCGGCCTTGAGCCGGGCCGGTGGAGCGGCGGCGCACACCCCGAGGACGGACACGGCGTGGGCGGCGAACGCCATCGCGGCGGCCGCGGCTTCCTGTTCGATGTCCGAGACGGTGGCGGGCACCGACCGCACGTCGGGTGGGACGGGGGTGAACGGGACGTGCCAGTCGGGGCCGCGCAGTGCGAGTGCCACCTCCGCGGGCATGCGGGCCGGACCGTACCGGTGCCGGTCCCGGATCAGCAGCCCCCGTTCCACCGCCCATTGTTCGCCGGGCGTGGAGTCGGCCTGCGCACCCCCGAACATGATGAAGCCCGGTCGCTCCGGAGCCTCACGTGCCCGCCGCTCAAGGAGCTTCCGGGTGGCTGCGGGCGCCTTGGCCACCAACGCGGCGACCCGGGCCGGATCGCCGTGATGGTCGACCAGCGCCGCCAGCCTCATCTCCTTTCTGCCGGCGGCGGGTTTGACGCCGAGTTTCGCCAGAATGCGGCCCAGTTCGTCGGAGTTCGCGCCCGCGAGCAGGTGCAGGAGCGGTGCGTCGAGCCCGAGGGGCGAGCTCCACGCGTTCCGCAGCGGCGCCGCCATGTGCAGCAGACCGTCGCCGTCCGGCCACACCAGAGCGCGATCGGCCAGCGCCTCCAGGACGGCGGCCAATTGGTGGGCGCGCTCACCGTGCGTCGCGTCCAGAAGGCCAGCCAGATCGTCCCGCGACGCGGCCGCCAGTGCGGCGACGGCCTCCGCCACCTGTAGACACGGCAGCGCGAGCCGGGGCAACGCCAGCGCCACCGACGCCGGGCGCTGAAGACGGTCCGCCAGTTCACCGACCGACCGCGGTTCCGGAGCCGACGCGGCGTCCGGACGCGCCGCCAGGACCCGCTCCAACTCGGCCGCGTCGAGACCGCGCAGCCATGCGGCCAGCACCGATCCGCTCTTCTTACCGATGGGGACACCTCACCACAGACGAGGACGGCCATATCCTGCTGAAGCCGACCGGGAGCACCAGGATGGCGTACCCACGGGGGTGAGTGCGACCACCGCTGGAAGCACCGCCGCGAACAGGAGCGCGAGCGACGGATCTCCGGGGGCCTCCGGGTGGAGAAGGGATACGTCTTCACCTCTCACCTGTTCGAACACCTCGACGGCTGTGACCTGCTACTCGACGCGCTCTCCGGCCCGACCCCGCACGCCCGCAGCAGACCCGCGAACCGCGCGGCCCGCCCCGCCGCCTGCCCGTACGTCAACTCGACGTCACCGACCACCACCGCGACCGCGGTGGGAGCGGCCGCCGTCGCCGTCAGCCGGCGAGGGGCCGCCCCGGACGAGAGGGCGGTGGGTTCGGTTGGCGGCGGCCGCGGCCATGCGGTCGCGCAGGCTCAGCGGGCGCATGTCGGTCCACACCTCGCCGATGCGGGTGAGGCACTCCTGCTTGGTGCCGCTGGTGCCCCCGGCCTGCCAGCCGTCCGGCAGGGCGCGGTCCGCCCACCAGATCGAGTACTGCACCTCGTCGTTGAGCACCACCAGGTAGGTCTGCTCGTCGACGATCTGCTCAGCCATGACGCTCCCCGAGTTCGCGGGGATGGGATTCCCGGCCAGTGTGCGCAGCCTCGCTACGACCGCCCTGTACGTCGCCGGGCCGGCCTGCCCGCCGCCCCGCCGGAAACCGAAAGTGCCGGGAACTCCCGTGGAGTTCCCGGCACTTGAGGCCGTAAGAGCTCAGCTGGTCAGGCCGAACCGGCGGCCCCGCGCAGGATGTTCTGGCCGTCCCGGCCGCGCAGGGCGAGCGCGGCCGGCAGCACGGCCGCCGTGAGCGCGATGGCCGCGCAGCAGGCGGCGAGTGCGCCCATCACGCCCCAGGGCACGACGGCGGGCGTCGGGCCGACCAGGTTGGTCAGGGCCGCCCAGGAACCGCCGATGCTGATGGCCGTGCCGAGCACGCCGAGGACGGTGCCGGCCGCCACGCACATCAAGGTCTCGATGGCGACGGTGCGCAGTACCTGGGCCTTGGTGGCGCCGGCCAGGCGCAGCAGGGACAGCTCCCGCTTGCGGTCGGTGACCGTCATGACCAGCGAGTTGGCGAGGGCGATGGCCGCGTAGCAGATCGCCAGGCCGAGGATCATCAGCAGCGCGTTCCAGGAGGCCTTCTCGTTGCTGTCGGTGGTTGTCGACCAGATCTCCTCCGGGGTGGCGAGCCGGGCGCCCAGCCCGTGCACGGCCGTCTGCAGGGCGGTGGCGGCCTGCTGCCGGTCGGTGCCGGGCAGCAGTCGCAGGTGGATCTGGCTCACCAGGGCCGGGCCGCCGACGCCGCTGGTGACGGCGTTGTGCGCGGTCACCCAGGCCTGGGTGGTCTCGGCGCCGGTGCCGAGGACGGCGGCGACCCGCAGGGTCCGGGGGGTGCCGTCGGCCAGCCACACCGAGACCTGCTGCCCGGCCTGCGGCGAGCCGGGCCAGGTGCGGCTGAGCACGATCGAGTCGGGGCCGAGGTCGGCGAGCGAGCCCGAGACGACCGGGAGCCGGTCGACCTCGGCCAGCGCGGTGGCGTCCGCCGTCGCGGCGGAGTAGGACACCAGGGACACGCCGTCCAGGTCGGCCATCACCGAGGTCGGGGTGATCACCAGACTCTGCACGCCGGGGACGGCCCGGACCCGGTCCACCACGGTCTGGCTCAGTCCGGGCGTGCCGGCCGGGGTGACGACGAAGTCGGCGGCGGCCAGCTGGTTGCGGACCTCGGTGACCTTCGAGCGGTTGATGGTGTCGATGCTGCCGAGCAGGCAGCCGGCGAAGGCGATGACCAGCACCACCGGGGTGGTGGTGGCGGCGGTGCGCCGGAAGGCCGTCAGCGAGCTCTGCCGGGCCGTGGCCCAGACGATGCCGCCGCCGTCCTCGGCGGGACGGCCGCGCAGCCGGGCCGAGAGGCCGGGCAGCACCGTCAGCAGCCGGATCGCCGGGCCGGCCAGCACGCCCGCCAGCAGCACGCAGCCGCCGACGACGGCCAGCAACAGCCCGAGCGAGTCCGCCGCGTTGGCCGCGGCGTCGGGCCAGCTCCGGGCCACCACCACGAGCGCCCCGACGCCGCCGCCCAGCACGAGCAGGCCGCTGACCCAGCGGAACGCCAGCGCGCCCCGCGAGCACCGCTCGACGTCGGCCTCCGTCAGCGCCTCGCCGGGGCTGACCAGGCCGGCCTTGAGCGAGGAGAGCACCACGCCGCTCATCGCGGTCAGCAGTCCGATCAGGGCCGCGACGAGTAGCCCCCAGCAGCTGATCGGGACGGTGAAGTCGGCCGGGACCATGTCGTGGTCGATCAGCCACTGGCCGGCCAGTGGCGCCCCGGCCGCACCGAGCACGCACCCGGCGACGGAGGCCAGCACGCCGACCACCAGGGCCTCCCGGTTGACCAGGGTGCGCAGCTGCTTACGAGTGGCGCCGATCAGCCGCAGCAGTGCGAGCTCGCGGCGGCGCTGGGCGATCGACAGCGCGAAGGTGCCGGCGACCACGAACACGGCGGTGCCACCGGAGACCGCGGCGGACAGGCCCAGCGGGGTCTGCACGTTGTCCAGCTGGCCGGCGACGTCGATGTGGTGCGGGTCCAGCTGGCTGCGCTCGGAGCCGGTCAGCACCCGGGCGGCGCTGGCGCCGCCGGCGCCGGCCACGGCCTGGCGCACCGCGTCGGCGGGGCCGAAGGCGGCCAGCACGCCGACGGCGGGGCAGTACCGGGCGGCCTGCGCGTCGGTGAAGAAGACGGCGTGTTCGAACGGCTCCGTCTCGGTGACCCCGGAGACGGTCGCGCTGTGCAGGCCGTCGGCGGTGACGAACTGGACGTGTCGGCCGACCTGGTCGGGGCTGGCGCCGCCGATGACGATCTGGTCGGCGGCGGCGGGGGCCGTGCCGGCGGTGAGCCGGTAGCCGCCCAGGGCGGCGCTGGACCAGGCGCGTCCGACCTGGTCGTGCGGGCCGTCCGCGAGCTGGGCGTAGAAGGTGTGGTCCTCGACCGTACGGCCGGTCCTGGCCACGGCGGCGATCAGCTCGGCCGACAGGCTCTGCTGGGTGGCGATCGGGGTCGGCTGGGTGTCGCCGTTGGCGTCCTTGAAGTCGAGGGTCCGGTTGGCGGTCACCAGGACCGGGGCCTGGGAGAAGCGCTGGCGGCCCTGGTCGGGGACGTCGGAGGTGGCGCTGATGACCAGGATGGAGGTCGCCATCAGGGCGACGCCGCAGGCCAGCGCGACGAAGCTGCCGACGAACGAGGCCCAGCGAAGCCTGATGGTGGCGAGGGCGAGGCTCAGCATGCCACGGCCTCCAGCGCGGTCATCCGGGCGGCGACCTGCTCGGCGGTGGGCCGCTCCAGGGAGCCTGCCAGCCGACCGTCCCGGAGGAAGACGACGCGGTCGGCGTAGGAGGCGGCGACCGGGTCGTGGGTGACCATGACCACGGCCCGGCTGGGGTCGTCGGCCATGCTGCGCAGCAGAGCGAGGACCTCGCGGCCGCTCTTGGTGTCCAGCGCACCGGTCGGTTCGTCGGCCAGCAGCACGGCCGGGCGGCTGATCAGCGCCCGGGCGATGGCGACGCGCTGCTGCTGGCCGCCGGAGAGCTCGCCCGGCCGGTGTCCGGCCCGGTCGGCGAGGCCGACGGCGGCCAGAGCGGCGGTGACCTCGGACGGCGAGGGGTGACGGCCCGACAGCTTGGACGGGAGCGCCACGTTCTGGGCCGCGGTCAGGGCGGGCAGCAGGTTGAAGGACTGGAAGACGAAGCCGATCTTCTCCCGGCGCAGCACCGTCAGCTCGTTGTCGCGCAGTCCGCCGAGGACGGTGCCGTCGACCCGCACCTCGCCCTGGTCGATCGCCTCCAGGCCGGCGGCCGAGCGCAGCAGGGTCGACTTGCCGGAACCGGAGGGGCCCATGACGGCGGTGAAGGTGCCGAAGGGGAAGCCGACACTCACCTCGTCCAGGCCTATGACCGGTTCGGGTCCGCGCCGATAGGTCCGGCGAACCGAGCGGAGTTCAACAGCAAAGTCCGTGGCGTTCATACTCTCAAGCCCATCAGTCGGGGTGGGTGCGGCTCAATGACCCGCAATTCAGTTCCGGAGGTGCAGCTGGCCATACCCCGGGGCGCGGGGGCGGTCCGCCGTACCCCCCAGGACGGGATGTGGCGGGCGACTCCCCAGGCGCGCGACCCCGGCGAGCTGACGCGGGTGTGGCGCCTCGGACGCTCACTCACCCGTCCCGGCGCTTCCCCCAGGTGCCGCACGCACTCGGCCCAGCTGAGGTCCCGGTCGGCCCGCGGCAGGATCCCGTGCCCGGCCAGTGTCGCCATCCGGTCCCGGCTCCGCACCGGCACCGGATGACTGGCGTGGAACACCGCGCCCGCCCCGGGGGCGAGCCGGGCGACGAGGTGGGTGACCAGCCGGGCGTGGTCGGTGACACCGACCACCGCGACGCACTCGGACTCGTCCGGACTCAGCGACGCGGCCAAGTGCAGCAGCACATCCGCCCCCCTCGCAGGCCCCGCGCAGAGAGGCGGGATCCGCGAGGTCTGCGGGGAACCGCTCGCCGTCGGCCTCGGCAGCAGGGCGCTTGCCGACCGTCTGAACGAGGGTCTGTGACACGCCGTCACCCCGCTGGTCCTTCGCCGCCCGGCCCCGCAGTTCGCGCAGCACCGCCGAACCGACGAAGCCGGTGGCGCCGGTCAGCACGACGCGGCGCGGCCCTACGCCTCGTCCCACTCGAAATCCTCCGCCCGGGCCCGAAGACGCGCCTTCGCCTCCGTGGTGGCGACCGCCGGCAGCAGGTAGCGCCACAGCGCGGCCACGCGCTGGGGGAGGTCCTGACGACCGGTCGCGATCTGCGAGAAGAGCTGGGTGCCGCTGTAGGCACCCACGATCACCTGGGCGAACTCCTTCTCGTCCACCTCGGCCAGCAACTCGCCCCGGCCCCGTGCCACCAGCAGTTGCTCGTAGAACTGGTCCACCCACTGCTCGTACGGGGTCGCGTCCTGAAGGCCGATCTCGCCCTGCTCGACGGCGAGCCGGACACCGGCTCGGAACACGACGTTGCGCCGAAGCTCCCGCGCGACGTGGAAGGTGATGTCGATGATCCGCTGCAACCCCTCCTCCCCCGCCGGGATGTCCACATGATCCTGCTGGCTGTTCATCACAGCAAGGGCGAGCCCCTGCTTCGACTTGAAGTGGAAGTACATCCCGCCCTGAGTCACACCGGCACGTTCCATGATCTTGCTGATGCTCGCGCCGCTGAAGCCGCACTCGTCGAACACCTCGGCCGCCGAACGCAGGATCACCTCTCGAGTCTTCAGCGCCCGCTCCTGCTTGGGTTCAGCCATCAGCCCTCCCTGGGGACCCAGTCGATAAACATAACGAACGCCCTTTATTTTACATCCCGACCCCGCTCATCGCCGTCCGGAGGACGCCAGGCTGCGGGCCCGTCTGACAGCCCGCCTGGCCGCCACGAGCCCGTCGGACATCCGCGACGTCGGCCGCTGGCTGTTGGGCGTCGCACTGCCCTGGTGGGGCTGCGCCGACCCCGACTGCGAGACCGGGGTGCTCTGGTCGTCCGGTGCCCCGTGCCGAACGTGCCTGGAGGTCATCGCCATCCGCTGCGCCGCGTCCCGCCCCCGACCGTGCCCGCCCCGCGCTCGGGCACCGCCCCTGCCGGACCGGACCGCCTCCCGCGCCTCGGCCCAGGCTGCCCCGGCTGCGAACGCCCCCGCCCGGCAGGGATGTCAGGCCTGTGCTGGCGTTGACCGGTCCAGGCACCCTCCCCGACCCACGCCGACTCGTTCATCGCATCGGCCGAGCCTGCCCGGTGACCGGTGCGGCTCCCGGGCCCACCGGTCAGCCGATCTTCTACGTCCTGGCCCTACGCCCCTCCCCCGGCGTCCTCGTCCCGCTCCTGGCCGCGAGCCTGGCCGGCGCGGGGTCATGGCTCCGGGCTGATGTCACCGTTCTCGTCCAGCACGAAACGCCCCTCCCTCTTGCCGCCGGCCCTGGTGCGTCCCGTGCTCCAGCGGTCGCCGGTCGCTGGGGACGACTGATGCGGGGGACGACTGATGCGGGGGACGACTGATGCGGGGGACGACTGATGCGGGGACATGTCTGTTCCAGGGTCGCTTCGGTCGCTGCCTTCGGCAGTACGGCACCGTTTTCCCGTGCATGGCACTGGTCCCGTACCAGCGGAC
Organism: Kitasatospora sp. NPDC101155; assembly: GCF_044768305.1. Taxonomy (NCBI): domain Bacteria; kingdom Bacillati; phylum Actinomycetota; class Actinomycetes; order Kitasatosporales; family Streptomycetaceae; genus Kitasatospora; species Kitasatospora sp. NPDC101155. Next base: position 57,276 of record NZ_JBIWPN010000044.1, read on the forward strand.
CGTTCAGCGACTGAGCGACCGAAGCGACCCACGGTGGAAAGTCCTGCGCAGCAGGTGCGCCGGTGGTCCGCCGTCCTGCGTCGCGACGCCGCCGTCCTCCCGCCGTCCTCTGGAGCTACTGAAGCGACCCAAGCGACCGAGACCGGGGCCTTCGGCGGACCTGACACGCGCGACACGCCGACGGACCCGGCCCGAGAGACTCAGTAGCTTTCAGTCGCTGAGCTTCAGTCGCTGGACAAAATCCCAGGTCAGAGCAGGTAACCCCACCCCGACAGCGACTCAAGCGACTCAAGGTTGGGTATATGAAGACATTCCCGTGTGCGTGTGCGCGTTATAGACCCGGGCTTCAGTCGCTTCAGTCGCTGTTTGCTGGGAAAATCGGCTTCGACCTGCGAAAATGTCGGTGGACCGAAAGCAGCGACCGAAGTGACTCAGTCGCTGCCCCAGGGTTGGGTAGCTGCTCGGTAGCTGAGTTTCCCGGCAGACCACACCAGTTCGGGACCGTATGTCCTCGCTCGGCTAGTCTGTGTGAGCTATCTTCTGGACTTCGGTCGCTTCAGTCGCTGCTTCGGCACCCGCCAGTGCTCTGACCTGGCTTTTTGCCATCAGCGACTGAACGAGCGACTCAACATCGGGCAGCTACCGAGCGACCGAAGAAGCTCAGGCAGCTACCGAACCAAGGGGAAGGGACCAGCGTGACGGCGCCGAAGGCCGTGGGGAGCGACCGAGCGGAGCGTCAGCCGGACGCGCTCACCGTCGCGCGCTGGTGTGCCGCCCAGGGCTGGCCCGTCCATCCGTTGGCCCCCGGACGCAAGACCCCGCCCGCGAACTGCCAGGCCTGCCAGGATTCGCCGCACTCCCCCGCCGAGTGCACCTGCCCGCGTGTCGGTCGCTGGTGCCACGGGTTCCACGCTGCCACCGTCGACCAGGACGTCCTGTCGGCCTGGTGGCACGTCAACCCCGCTTTCGGCGCCGGCGTTGCCTGCGGCCCCGCAGGCCTGGTCGTCATCGACGTCGACAGCCACCCGGCCGCCGTCCCCGCCCGGGACCGGATCCTGCCCGGCATCCCGATCCACGAGCACGTCAACCTCGACGGTCTGGAGAACGGCTACCACACCCTCGCCTTGCTCGCGGCCCTGCGCAAAGCCCCGGACCCGGCCGAGGACACCGGAACCCTGCGGGTGAGGACCCCCTCCGGAGGCCTGCACATCTGGTACCGCGACCAGGCCCACCACCGCTTCACCTGCTCCACCGGTTCCTCCGCCGGTCGGGCCCTCGCCTGGCAGGTCGACGTCCGCGCCCACGGCGGCTACATCGTCGTCCCCGGCACCACCACCGCGAACGGCACCTACACCCCGCTGGCCGGCGCCACGATCCCCGCCCCGCTCCCCCCGTGGCTCGCCGGGGAACTCATCCGCACCGGCCACCTCAAGGACCGGCCCGGCCAGCAGGGCACCCTCCCCCAGCCGACCGTCCCCGACCGAGGCCGCCAGGCCGTCGTCGCGGCGGGCGGCGGGAAACGGGGCGCGGAACGCGTCCTCGACACCGTCCTGCAGGACGTCACGGACTGCGCCACCACCCCGGAGGGGGCCGGTTTCACCGGCAAGCTCAACCGCGCCGCCTACACCGTCGGAGGCCTTGTCTCCGCCGGGCACCTCACCCACGCCGCTGCCGAGCAACTGCTCCAGGACGCCGCCCGCACCGCCCGTCCCTCCCAGGACCGGCACAGCTCCGCCGTCATCCGCTCAGGCCTCGCCGCCGGATCCCGGCAGCCCCTGTACGTCGGGAAGGTCCGCGGATGAGCGACAGCACCCGTAAGAGGACGGTCTTCGACCCCGTGGCCGCAGCCCAGCAGATCCTGGAGTACCCGCCGCTCCCCGGGCCCTCACAGGCCCCCTGGCACGGCACCGCCGTCCAGGAGAGCCTCCTTGAGCCGCCCGTTCCCGTTGCGCCCCCGCAGGCCCTGCAGATGCCCGTCCAGCCCCTTCCGACGGCCCAGGCCCCCCAGCCCGCCCAGGCCCAGGCGGGTCCGGAGGCGAGCCCCAACGGCCTGCTGCCCGACTCCCTGTCAGACCGCGGCAACGCCAAGCTCTTCGTCCACCTCTACGGACGCGACTACCGCCACGTCCCCGGCATCGGCTGGTACCGCTGGGCCACCCACCGCTGGCAGCTCGACGAGGACGACACCGTCCTGTGGGCCGCCGGCGAGATGGCCGAGAGCATCGCCACCCACGACCCCCGCGGCCACTACACCAACACCGACCTGCGCCGGCACCGCCGCCGAGCCCTGTCCACCTCGGGCATGAACGCCATGCTCGCCCAGGCCAAGTCCGCCCCCGGCATGGTCCTCAACGCTGCCCTCCTGGACGCCGACGCCTACGCCCTGTGCACCCCCGGCGGCGTCGTCGACCTGCGCACCGGCGGCATCGTCCCGCCCGACCCCAAGGTCCACCACCACTCCCGCTCCACCACCCTGGCCCCCGCCCGGATGCCCACCCCGCGCTGGGACCGCTTCCTCACCGACACCTTCGGCGACGACAAGGAAGGCCGCCAGACCCGCGACTTCCTCCACCTGCTGCTCGGCTACTCGATCAGCGGCGACGTCGGCGCCCAGGTCATGCCCTTCCTCTACGGACAGGGCAAGAACGGCAAGTCCGTCCTCCTGGACGTCATGATCCAGCTGCTGGGCGACTACGCCGACGCGGCCCCGCCCGGCTTCCTGATGGCCAAGACCTTCGACGGCCACCCCACCGACCTCGCCGAGCTCCACGGCCGCCGCATCATCGTCTGCTCCGAGCTCAAGCCCGGCGACCGCTTCGACGAGGCCCGGGTCAAGCTGCTGACCGGCGGCGACAAGATCAAGGCCCGCCGGATGCGCCAGGACTTCTTCTCCTTCGAGCCCACCCACAAGCTCTGGCTGCTCGGCAACCACCGTCCCGAGGTCGGCACCGGTGGCTTCGCCTTCTGGCGGCGCATGCGCCTGATCCCGTTCGAGAGGGTCGTCCCCGAGGAACGCAAGATCGACAACCTGGCCCACGTCCTCGTCGCCGAGGAGGGCCCCGGTATCCTCGCCTGGCTCATCGACGGCGCCCGCCGCTACTTCGCCGGTGAGAAGGACCTGGCCGGCCCCCAGGCCGTCCAGACCGCCACCACCGCGTACGCCGAGACGGAGGACCACGTCGGCCGCTTCCTCAAGGAGGCCTGCGTCGCCGGCGAGGGCATGCGCGCCGAGCAGTCCCAGCTCTTCGGCGCCTACACCCGTTGGTGCGGCTTCGAAGGGGCCAATCCCGTATCCGGTCGCGCGTTCGCCGCACGAGTCCGCGAGACACTGGGTATGACCTCTCCCAAGGAGATGGTCCTGTCCAACAGCCGCAAGTACTACCCGGGCATCGGCCTGATCACCGACGACACAGAGGAGCAGAACGCGTGAGCGCGCTGATCGACCCGGCCGAGCTCGCCCACGAAACCGACCTCGTCTGGCTTGAGGACACCACCGACCTCGACTACGTCCGCCAGTCGCTCGACCGCCTCACCACCCGGCGCGGTCGCCCGGCCTACCACCGCGACGGCCGCATGGTCGGCTACGCGATCCTGGGCCCCGACGCCAAGTCCTCCCGTGCCTCCGGCACCTTCCGCCGCCGAGTCTTCTGGCTGCTCCCCCACGACCGCGACCAGGACCCGGAAGGCCTCTACACCACCGGAGCCCCCTCCGAGGCCGTTGACCCGCGCACCGTGGCCCCGGGCGTCAAGGGCTACAAGACCGAGCGCTCCGAGGGCGGGCCGGCTTCGCCGGCGATGCTCGAACTGGGGATAACGCTGCCGAAGGCCTGACGGCTCCAGGACGAAAACGGTGGGGGGGGGGCCCCCGCGCGGGGGGGGGCCCCCCCCCGGGCGGGGGGGGGGGGGGCCGGGGGGGGGCGCGACCCGGGGGGGGGCGGGCCCGGCCGGGGCCGCCGAGGGGC
>NZ_JBIWPN010000045.1:0-55173 GCF_044768305.1 Kitasatospora sp. NPDC101155
GGCGGGGCGTGGAGGTCTTGTTACCAGCGGGTCGCTTCTCTGTCATCGCGAGTGTTACAGCTTTACTGTCAAGCCCCGAAGGGTTCTGCGGCCAGTGCGTGACACGGACAGTCCTGTCGGGCTCGGTGGTGGAGTGGAGGCCGCCGCCGAACAGGCCGGCGATCCGAACCTCGCTGCCGGCGAGCGGTCCGAGAGTCCGGGCCTGTAAAAAGAACGGCTCTTACAAGATTTTCGTAGCTGGCGATCGCTTCAACTCGACTGTGGTGTAGTCAGGTTGACGGTGAGACGCTGTGGTGCTGGACCCAGTGGGCCAGCGCGGCCTTCGACTGGGGAAGCAGTACCACCTTCCCGTCGACTCCCGCCGTCGCGCGTCCAGCGTTGATCTCCGTGACCCGGCGCACGCTCAGGAGCGTGTTCGAACGGGACCGGAGCATCAGCTTCTGCAAGTTGCGAACCTTCTTGAGGTCCCCTGCCTGCGATGCCGTGAAGATCCTCTGCCGCAGACGCCGTACGTCCTCCTCGGCCCGGCACCAGTCGGTCGACGTCCAGTCCGGATGTTCGCCCTCGGGTCCGTTCACCGTCGCGGCGGCGGCCGGGACGGCCGAGACCGCTCCGTCCGCATCCGTCATGGTGTCCAACTTGTCCCTCGGTTCCGTCGTCGTTGTCCAGTGAGTCCGCACAGGCTCACCCGGCCCACGTCAGCACCCTTTCGGGTCCAGGCAGCAGCCTGTATCCGGACGGTTGTGCGGGGCGACCGGCGGAGAGGCCGATCATGCTGCCCCGGGTTCCCGTTTCCTTTCGGCTTCCGGCGTTCGCTTCTTGGGCCATCCTGTTCCCGCTGGGGAGTTGAGCCTTCCTCACGGTCGGCCGACCGAGCCACGCAGGCTCGGACCCCAACGGGGTTTCCACGTTCCACACGAGTGAGATACGACCGGGGTGGGTGCTCTCTTTACCCCGAGGCGGCGGTGTCCACCTGGCCGGAGTGACCTCTACCGGCCAGCGCCTGCCGCTTCTCAGCGGCCAGCCATGCACCCCGCTGGTGCCTTCCATCGGCGGGGCTTGGGATCACGAGGCATCAACGAGAGTTCACTTGCGTTCACCCGTCCGGTCTTCCCCTTGCCGGTAACTCCCGGATGGAACGGAAGTCCTTGGGCTTTCCCCCGAGCTTCGCACCACGCCGTTACCGTCGTCGCACGTCAAGGGCGGGGACGGGTCATACGGACACGGACCCGTGACTGCACCTACGGCCTCATCAGCCGCCCCTCCAATCGGCCAGTCCACTCAAACTCGTGCAACTTCGTGTCGCACGGTCTCCTTCCCAGTGGCCCGGAACCGCGCGATCATCTGCCTCGGCAGGCCGCTCGCTGATCGAGACGCCGCCCTGCCAGGAGCGGGACGCGATCGCGGCGAGTTCGGTGGTGCCGTTCTTGTCGCGCAGCAACGGGGCGCCGGCGTCGCCCTGGCAGATTGCGGCCTGGCCGTCTGCGGGGGCGGTGTCGATGGTGGTGGCGGCGACGGCGCCGACGGTGTGGGTCGTGGTGTGGACCTTGGTGGGGACCCAGTCGGTGGCGGTGCGGCCGTAGCCGGCCACGCGCAGGTTCTCGGCGGCGGCCGGCGCGGTGGTGCCGACGGTGGCGTGGCCAGGGCATGGTGGATCGGCCCAGGATCGACACCAGCGAGCCCGTGTCAGCCTGCGAACTCGTGCACGCCCCACCAGCCGCTGGAGTCGTGGTAGAGGCCGACGCCGATCTGCGTGTAGCGGGGGTTGATCTGAGCGGCGTGGTGCCCCGGGGATTCGGTCCACATCTTCTGGAACTGCTCGGCGGCTTGTTCCCCGGTGAGCGAGGCGTCACCCCACATCACGATGCACTCTCCGGTCAGCGTCCGGCTGCCGGTGAGGCTGGGCCCGGCACCGGAGGCGTTCTCCGAGTGGGCGAACCCGGTCTCGCGCATGTGGCGGGCCCAGTCCGCGGCGAACTCCGTCAGGTCGTCCTTGACGACGAGGGCCGGGACACCGTTGCGGGCACGCTCCTCGTTGATCAGCTTCAACGAGAGCGCCTCGGCGCTGCCCGCGGTCCGGCCCGACCCGGTGGTGTCGGGGTTCGCCGGGGCCTGGGCGGATGTCGTGCGACCGGGGTTCGCCGGAGTCCCGCCCGACGCCGCGCTGTCCGCGTTCGGCTGGGCCTTGGCCGGCGCCCCGGTCGAAGTCCGGGGCTGGACCTGGGTCGGAACCTGGGTCCGGTTCTGGCCTGGGGGTTGGGCTGAAGTCTTCGCCGTGGCCGGGTTGGAGGGGCCCTTGGTGGCCGCCGGGGCGGTCGGTGCGGGCGGAGCCGCAGGCGGCGTTGTCTCCCGGCTGGTCGCGGAGGCGGACGTCGACGGGGAGGAGTCGGCCGCGGACGGCGAGGAGTCGCCACCGGTCGCCGCCGCCTTGGCCGGGGCGGCACCTGCCGTGTCCGTGACGGACCCGCCGTTCTGCGGACCGCACGCGCTCAGCGCGGCACCTATGACACCGGCGGCCAAGACCGCGGCGATCATCTGCCTTGGACGAACAGACTGCATGGAACAGGCTCCCTGGGTTCTCCTGGCCGCTCGGAGCGACTGCGCGGCCGTACCACCACGCGCGCCATCCCGACCGGCCGGCGCCTCTTGCGCCGACATCACAGGAGACCGGCAGGCTCGGCGGAGATAACACCTACTGAGGAGATCGTGATCCTCGCCACTCGAATGCTCTCCCATCCGCACCCGCCTTCGGGCCGGACCGGCGGCAGGCCGGTGCGGGGTGACGGTCGAGGTGGGGGGCAGGATACGGATCATGTCCTCACACGAGATCTCCGTTACGGCGAGCCTGGACCCGGCTGCGGTGCTTCGTAGCACCGATTGGCCAGCGCTCGCCCATGCCTACGGCCCGGCCGAGACCACTGCGGACGACCTGCTCGGGCTGTTGGAGGAGAATCCTGAGGTCCAGGCCGCGTCGCTGGGCCGGTTGGAGATGTCGGTTCTCCACCAGGGCTCGCTCTACTCTGCGACCGCGCCCGCGGCCCTGTTCATCGCCGGGATTCTCCCGCACCCGCGCACACTGGCCGTTCACGAGAGCTTCTTCCCATGGGACGACCGCAGGCGGCCGCTCAGGGCGGCGCTGCTGGAATGGCTCGGTCAGTTCGCCGAGTCCGCAGCCTGGGACGACGAGGCTCTCGCCGACCCGCAGGACGCGGAAGAGATCGAGGCAGCGGAAGCCGTGCGTGCGAGCCGGGCTGTCCGACCACGTATCTTCGACGCCATCGCCCCGTTTCTGGATGACCCGGACGACACGGTCCGGGAGACGGCACTCGGCGCAGTGACACATCTACTCGCGGCCGACGACCTTGCCGATCGGATACCCGCTGCGGCCGACCGTTTGGAGCGCATCGTCCGTGGCCGGGGAGAACGCCGAGAGCGCGCGGGCGCGCTGCTCACCCTGGCCCACTGGGGACGGGACACCGCGATGCTGCTCACCGATGAGGACCCGGTCGTCCGCACATGCGCCGCGCTCGGCACCACTGACCCCTCGGCGGCCGGCGTCCTGCTGACTGCGCTTGCCGACCCCGTGGCGGTGGACAGCTGGTTCGACGAGCCGTTGCCGCAGACCGACGGCCGGTTCCGCTTCACCGTGCTGCACGGACTGCTCGAGCGCGCCGAGGGCTTCGAGCAGGTCCTGCCCGCCGCGCTCGCCCTCATCCCACTGTGCAGCCAGTACACCGTCGACCGGGACTGGGGCCCGCTGCTCGCTTGCGCTTTCCCCGAGCCCTACGCGGCGGGAGCCGCCCTGACGCGGGAGCAGAGCGCCTTCCTGGCTGCCTTGGTGGAACAGAAGTCGTGTTGGGGGTCTATCGCCAACCGGGATGTCTGGCTGCGTGAAGCCGGGCTCCCGACGGAGCGCGGGCAGCTTCGAGCCCTTGCGCAGACCACGGGGGAGTAGACCCTGAGGCGCTGATGAGGCGCCCGGCGGCGGTGTCCCAGGGGCAACTGCACGAGTAGCGTCGTGCCGCTGTCTGACCGGCGCCTTTTGAACAAACACTCCGCGTATCCCCTCCCCGGTCCTACAGTGGTGCATGCCCCGCGGGGCCGCACGGCATGCTGGGGGAACGCATGGCACGGAATCGCTCGCTGCGCCTCGCTGCCTTCGTGGCGGCGCTGGGGGTTCTGTTGACGGCGGTTGGGTCCGCGAGCGAGCTGTCAGAGGCCCCGGACGACGGCATGTCGCCCGAGGCCCGGACCTACCTGACGACGGCTCTGGACCTGATGGAGCAGCACTCAGTCCTCCGCCACCAGGTGAACTGGGCCCAGCTGCGGCGGCGGGCGCTGAACCAGGCGCACGGCGCACGGACAGCGGCCGACACCTACGGGGTCATCGCCTCGGCGCTGAACTTCCTGGGCGACGGCCACAGCGTCTTCGTCAGCCCGCAACAGGCCGGGGCGAGCTACGGAACCACCACGCTCTCGTTCGACGGCCTGACGGGCAGCGCACTGGACGACGGCATCGCTTACGTGTCGCTGCCTCAGGTACAGGGGACCCGGCACTACGACGCGTACGTGCGACAGGGCCGCGCGGCAGTTGCGACGGCCAACGGCGCCGGCGCCTGCGGCTGGATCGTGGACCTGCGCGCCGATCGCGGCGGGTATCTGTGGCCGATGCCGGCCGTCCTGGGGCCAGTCCTGGGCGATGGGCCGGTGGGCAGCTTCGTGGACGCCGACGGCAACCGCTCGACGTGGTCGATCCAGCACGGCAACGCGTACACGGACGGCAAGCCCGCGGGCTGGGCGGACAGCGAACCGATCGCCCGCAGCGCCCCGCCTGTCGCCGTACTGACCAGTCACCGGACCGGCAGTTCCGGCGAGGCGGTCGCGGTCGCCTTCCGTGGCCGTCCCGACACCCGCTCCTTCGGTGAGCCGACCTACGGCGTTCCCACCGGGAACGTGGTCCTCCACCTGTCCGACGGAGCGACCCTGGTGCTCACCACCGCCGATGACGTCGACCGCACCAGCCGCACGTACGACGGCCCGATCCCGCCTGACGAGGAGGTCCAGAACGAGCCCACCGCAGCCGTGGGTGGCGACCAGGACCGGGTGCTGGCGGCCGCCCGGGCGTGGCTTCACCAGCAGCCGGGCTGCCAGCGGGGCCGGGGAAGTCAGGCGGGGTAGGCCAAGCGCGTCCCCGCAAGGACTGCCGAACCTGCGGGCTGCGGGTAGGCGAAGTCGGCCGAGACACCCTGAGCCAGGAACCAGGACCTCAGGCCGACCGCCACGAACAGGTGATCCGCGCTGTCCCTGCCACGGGCCTGCGTGGCGGCACACTGATGCCCGCCGCCCCCCCGCCCCGGGCGATGCTGCGCCAGCAGAGCTTCGCTGACCTCGTCCACCCCGGGGACCGCGCTCTGTCGGAACGCGCCAGCACCGAGGTTGGCATGGCTGAAGTCCGGATCTCCCACCGGGACTGCAGCTATCGATGGGTGTGCCTGAGACGACTCCGTCGTCGTGGGCATCGATGAGGGGATGAAGTTCCTCATCATCACTGTTGACGCCCTGGCGACGATCGAGCTGCTGGAGCAGACCGCCGAGGCCTGGTCGCTGCGGGGCGGCCGCCGCGGGCTGGCGGTCGCGGCCTGCTCGCGGGGATGAGGCGCTGGAGAGCGCGGCGGCCGGAGGCCGGATCGAGGCGGCCGTGACCACGCAGGCCCCGCGGATCGCCGACCTGGTCGCCAAGGAGAAGGCGGGCGAGCCGGTCACCGTGTACGCCACCTACGCCTCGCTGGAGCGCATCATCCAGGCCCACCGGCTGTGCGGCCTGCCTGCCTGGGACCTCGTCGTCATCGACGAGGCCCACCGGACCGCCGACGCCAAAGGGAAGGCGTGGGCGGCCGTCCACGTCGACGCCCAGGTCCCGGCGAAGCGCCGGCTGTGCTTCACCGCCACCCCGGCCCTGCTGACCCGGCTCGGCGACCGCGCCTGGCCGCGCGGGCCGATGGTCGCGGCCTCCCGCCGCTAGCAATCCGGCAGTTGACGGACCTCGCCCGTGCCCAACGCGATCGCGGCCCGGGGCCGCATCGGTTCGTCGCCGCGCCGGGAGAGCAAGACCACCTCCTCGACCACCGCCGACAGTGTGCCGAGCCGGGCGGCGCACTCGGCGGCCAGCTGCCGCGGGTCCTGTGTGCGGCCGAGGGACAGATGCGGGATGAAACGGCCGCCGCGCCCGCGGCAGAGCGGGAACCGTTGCTCCAGCGCCCGGTGGAGACAGGCCCACGGCGCCGGGCCCGCCGCGGCCGGGTCGAGCCACACGGTGGCGTAATGCCGGTGCCGGAAGTACCGCACGCCGGCCAGACGCGCGGCGAACGCCGCGCTCTCCGCCGCTCCGGCGGCGAGCAGCGGCACCGCCCGCGCGAACTCCTCCTCCGGCACGAAGCCGAACAGCAGGTTCACATGCGGCGGCCACCGCCGTACCTGCGGATCATGCTCCCAGCGGATGTCCTGGATCGCCGACCAGAGCTCCTGCGGCGGCAGCCACGCCACCGCCGTCCGGGCCGTCGGCGCCACCTCGAGCGCGCCGACCGGCTCGGCCCCGCCGTACACCGGGTTTCCGTCCACACTGCCATGGTGGAGAACGAGCGAGCGGAGCACATCATGGGCAGCAGCACCGAACCGTCATTCGCCTGTGTCACCTACATCGCGAGCACTGCGGAGAAGGTGTGGCACGCCCTGACCGACGCGGACTGTGGTTGCCGATAAATCATCCGGCCTGGTCGCAGCCTTGTCACCTGGCCGCGGGTCGCGGCTGTCGGTCTCATGGTTGTCTTCCCCGCGGGGCAGCACGGACGGCCTGATGATCTGTTGTGCTGCTGCGCCTGGCCTACCTCGCCATGACCAACACCTTCGCGCTGCTGCGGCTGCTGCCGATGGGCAGCAGGGAGAAGGACATCGAGATCCTGGCGCTGCGGCACCAACTGCTGGTTTTGCAGCGCCAGGCCGCGAAGCCGGTGTTCACCGACACGGACCGCGCGGTCCTCGCGGGGCTGCTCCACCACCTCCCCACCGACAGGCTGCGGCGCCTTGTGTTGCTGGTTCGCCCGGACACGGTCCTGCGGTGGCACCGCGACCTGCTCAAGCGGCGCCATGCCGCAACCTGCACACCGAAGCGTCGCGGGCGCCCGCCCACCGTCCGGACGATCCGTGCCCTGGTCCTGGACGCCACCACTTCCCTGGACGCAACCGCCCTCCCACCTGGTCGCTGCCCGAGACCGACTGGCACCGCCTGAGCGAGCACCTGCCGGAACGCACCGGCCGACGCTTCGACGACGCCGTCCGCCGCGACACGGCCGCCGTCCTGATCTGGATGGACGTTACCCAGGGCCACCCCCATCAAGCCCCCGTCGTCCGGCAGGCACGGGCCACGGCGCACCCCTCCCGCAGCAGGCTCCTCAGGTCGATCGCCGAAACCCGCTACCGGCGCCGCAATGACCGCCCCTGGGAGCTGCGGCCGATCGCCGCCTACATCGACGCCTACGCGCGCGAACTCGCCGACAAGATCGACCGGCCGAGTAACTGAGCGCAGACGCGCTGTCCCGGGTAGCCAGGTCGTGAGCTGGGACGCGATAGCCGGAACCGGAAGGACATCGGGAGCTGGCGTTTCGTGGCCCACGGGACGAGCTCGTCGGCATCAGATGGCCAGACTTCCTGTAACCATCCACGAACGCCGAAGGCGGCTGCGTGCTGTGTGTGTGGGGGGCGGGGATATGGATCCCATTCCAGTCCCGAGCTGGATGCCGGGGACCTTCCACACCCGCCCCCCATAGCCGCGAGTCCCTCGCGATCTCCGTCCGGCCCAATGCGGGAACCGTACAACGCGGTACCGACAAGGCAGCCGTCATCGCGGCCGCCAGGGCGGGCTGCCAGCGTCCGCTTCACTTCCCCGGTTGACCGAACCCAGTCTGGGCACCGGATTGAACTCGTGACCTGCCCCGAGGCCGTCGCACTCACAGCCTCGCTCGTCCGCGAGGTCCGCCGCGGGCTCCAGAGCTGCCGGCACGCCCACCAGCCCGACGGTAGCCGGAGGACCGCCGTCAGACGTCGCGGGAGCGGAAGGCCGTCACGACCACAGCGACCGAGCCGACTGCCCACGCGCCGAACGAGATCCATGCGTGGGTGGCGGACGGGTGGTGGCCGACGATGTTCCCGGTGGGGCCCATCGTGGTCAGGAAGATCCATCCCCAGAAGGGCAGGCTGTTGCCCACGAAGGTGAACAGTTGGCCGGTGTGGAAGAGCGTGTCGAAGGACGAAATCGGCGCCAGCGCCGTGCCCACGAAGTAGATGAAGAGGGCGAACACGGTGGCCGCAGTGTGGCGAATGAGCGAGGCGATGGCCATGCCGATCAGGCCGGACACCGGGAACGCGACCACGGTGGCCAGCATGAACCGACCGACACCGTGGCTGCTCCAGGAGAAGGCGGTGATCCGGTCCGAGTAGACGGCCAGGGTGATGGCCCAGCTCAGTACGGCGGTCACGACGCCGACGACGGTCAGCACGGCGGTCACGACGCCGGCCTTGGCGAGCAGTACCCGGCTGCGGTTCGGTACGGCGATGAAGGTGGTGCGGATCAGACCGCTGGCCAGTTCGCCGAGCACGGTCTGGGCGCCGATCACGCCGGCGAGGGTCATGAGCAGGGCGAACAAGACAGGAAAGAGGGCGTCATGCCCGGCCTCGTAGATCTGCTTGAACGAGTCGGGGTAACCCGGCCAGGCGTCGTACGCGGTGGTGGCCACCTTCCAGGCGGAGAAGCCAGCCACCACGGGGCCGGCGGTGACCACGATGAGGGTCGAGCGCAACGACCAGAGTTTGATCCACTCCGCGCCGAACAGGTCGAGCCAGCGGGCGGGTGACCCGACGGGAGGCTGGGTCCTGGTGGTGGGCACTGCTGCGAGGGTGGTCATCGGCCCTCACTCCTCTCCGAGGACGCGACTGCGGCGCGGTACTGGACACGGTCTGCGGTCAGCTGCATGAACGCGTCTTCCAACGTTCCACTGTGGGCGGTGACTTCGTGGACCAGGACGTGGTGGGTGAAGGCGAGTTCGTTGATGTGGGCCGCGGTCAGTCCGGTGACGCTCAGGACACCCGGGCCCTCGGAGAGCACCGAGCCGCCCGCGTCCCGCAGGACCCCGGTCAGTGCGGTCGGGTCCGGAGTGCGCACGGTGACGCTGGCGGTGGTGGCGCGGGCAGCGAAGTCCGCGGCGGGCTCGTCGGCGATCAACCTGCCGCCGCCGATCACGATGAGGTGGTCGGCGGTGTTCGCCATCTCGCTCATCATGTGGCTGGAGACGAAGACGGTGCGCCCCTCAGCGGCCAGGCTCCGGAACAGCTCACGCGCCCACCTGATGCCCTCCGGATCAAGGCCGTTGACCGGCTCGTCGAAGATCAGGACGGGCGGGTCGCCGAGCAGCGCGGTGGCGATGCCCAGGCGTTGGCGCATCCCGAGGGAGTACCCGCCGATCCGCCGTCGGCCCGCCCCGCCCAGACCGACCGCCTCCAGGGCCTCCTGGACCCGGCGCTTCGGCAGGTCGTTGCTGCAGGCCAGCGCCGCCAGGTGCGCCTTGGCGGTGCGCCCCTTGTGGAGGTCGTTGGCGTCCAGCAGCGCGCCCACGTGGCGCATGCCGGTACCGAAGTCGCGGTAGCGGCGGCCATTGATGGTCGCGGTGCCCTTGGTGGGCGTGTTCAGCCCCAGGAGCATGCGCAGGGTCGTGCTCTTGCCTGAGCCGTTGGGGCCGAGGAACCCGGTCACCCGGCCCGGCTGCACGGTGAACGTCAGGCCGTCCACCGCCAGGACGTCGCCGTATCGCTTGGTCAGTTCGTTGATTTCGATCACGCATCGGATGCTGTCGCGGTTCGGGCCCCGCGACATCGGTCGCCAGAGCGGACCGCGACCCTGGCGCGTCGGTCGGAAGGATGATGCCCGGGGAGCGATGTCACCCGTTCATCGCGCGGTTAGCATCGCGGCGTGACCCAAGCTCCGAAGTTCCCCGCACTGCCGCGGCGGTTGCCCGACGCCCTGACGTCCCTGAGCTGGTGTGCGGTCCCCGCGTTCGCGATCGTGCTGCTCAGCGCCACGATCGCCGCGGACGGGCGCTCGCTCCACCTGGGGCGGCACGAAGGCTTCGCCGCCCCCCTGCTCATGGTGGCAGCGGCCGTCGTTCTGGCACTGCCGATCGGTTGGGCCAGCCGGCGACCGGTGCCGGTGCTGGGAGTCGTGCTGGCCGAGGCGATCGGGGCGTGGGTCTACGGGGGGAGGACCTGGCCGCTCCTGCTGGCGGCGACCGTCCTGGTCTTCTACGTCACCGTCACCCAGTCGCAGCGCACCGCGGCCGCGGCCGGGGGCAGCGTGCTGATCACCTGGGGCATCCTTAACATGGCCGACACGCCCGGCGCGGATCTGCTGAACGTCTTCAAGCATCCGCCGGCCTACCAGGTGGTGATCACCTTCATCGCCTGGATCCTCGGCAGCTGGATCCGGCTGCGGCAGGACCACGCCGAGACCCTGCGCACTCAGGCCGCCACCCAGGCAGTCCAGGCCGAACGGCTGCGGATCGCCCGGGAGTTGCACGACATGGTCGCGCACAGCGTGGGCATCGTCGCGATCCACGCCGGTGCGGCGGCCCGAGCCATCGAGATCGAACCGGCCGGGGCCCGCGAGTCCCTGACCGTCATCGAGAACACCAGCCGGGAGACCCTGGCGGGACTGCGCCGCATGCTGATCGCACTGCGGGAAGCCGACTCGGAGCAACCGGAGACGACCCCCACACCGGGCCTCGCGGACATCGAGAAGCTGGCCGCGACGGCCTCGGACGCCGGAGTGGAAGTCGCCGTCCAGTGGCGCGGTGAGCAGCGCCGGCTTCCCGTCGAGATCGACCTGTCCGCCTACCGCATCATTCAGGAGTCCCTGACCAACGTTCTGCGGCATGCGAGCGCCGCCACCTGCCGCATCCAACTCGACTACGCGGCAGACGGGCTCGACATCGAGGTCGTCGACGACGGACGCGGCAATGCGAGCGGCGGCAGCGCCGGGCCCGGCTTCGGCATCGCCGGGATGCGCGAGCGCGTCAGCCTGCTGCACGGCCAGTTCAGCGCCGGACCGAGGCCCGAGGGCGGGTTCCGGGTGGCAGCTAGGCTGCCGGTATGACGATCAGTGTCGTACTCGCCGACGACCAGCCGCTGGTGCGCGCCGGACTGCGGCTGCTCATCGCCAGCGCACCGGACATCGAGATCGTAGGGGAGGCCGGCACCGGAACCGAGGCGGTCCAACTGGCCAAGGAACTGCGCCCCGACGTCGTGGTGATGGACATCCGCATGCCCGTCATGGACGGCATCGAGGCCACCCGGCGGATCAAGGCCCACACCGCGGGGGTGGGGCCCGGGGCGATGGGGGTGGTGATACTCACCACGTTCGACGACAACGAGAACGTGTACGCCGCACTGTATGCCGGAGCCAGCGGATTCCTGGTCAAGGACACGGTGCTGGACGAGATCCTCTCGGCGATCCGTGTCGTCGCCGCCGGTGAGGCCCTGCTCGCCCCGGGCGTCACGCGCCGCCTCATCGAGCGGTTCACCGACCAGGCGCAGGCCGCCGAACCACGGCGGAGGATCAAGGGCATCACCGAGCGCGAACGCGACGTCCTGACCCTGATCGGGCGCGGCATGTCCAACAGCGAGATCTCCGCCCAGCTGCACATCAGCCTGGCCACCACCAAGACCCATGTGGCAAGGCTGCTCGCCAAACTCGACGCGCGCGACCGGGTGCAGCTCGCTATCGCAGCCCATGAGGCGAAGATCGTCCCGCAGTCCGACTGAAGACCACTCGGACACAGAAGGAAGCGGGGCCCTGATCCACCGACAGTGGATCAGGGCTCCATGGCCTGTTCGGCGGCACTCAGTACGTCATGGCGACCGGCACCCGGCGGCTGCCGGTGAACATCCTGCGCCCGTGCGCGATGGGGACGTTGTCGATCGGCAGGACGTCGTCCTGCTGCCGATCGCTGTCCACGGCCGGCGCCGGCCCACACCTGGAGCGGTAGGGGCGGGGACCTTCCACACCCGCCCCCCGTGGCCGCGAGTCCCTCGCGATCTCCGTCCGGCCCATCGCCTTTGTCGTTGGGGTCGAAGACTGCGCCGAGCAGGCCGCGGGTGCCGGTCTCCACCAGAGCCATCAGCATCATGGCGGGGTAACCGGCCCACCCTGAACGGTACTTGATTCTTCCCAGCCAGCCCCGGTTGCGCTCGGCATCCGGGGTCTCGAACGACACGCAGCCGTCGAAGGCGACCGTGCGAGGTCCGTGGTAGCGCGTTCCAGGGGTGGCCGGCTGGGCAAGTGGTCCGGCCAGCACCTCGAACAGCCGCTTCACCGGCGCGATCCCCAGACGGCGCCGCACGTCGCGCAGGGCCTTCTCCGAAGGAGAGGGCACCTGCAGTCCGGCCAGCCCCGCGACCAGCTTGCTCCAGACCTTGGCGTACCCCAGGGCGGGGAACATGCCGAGCGCCAGCGAGAAGTAGATCCCGACCCGGGAGGGCAGCACCCGCAGCCGTCGCTGAACGGTCCCGGTCTCCTCGAGCACGGCGTCGACCAGCTCGAATGGGACGTGCTGGGTCGACTCGCCAAGGTGTCCGGGGGCGAAGACACCGCTGGCGACCGTGGTGGTGCGAGTGAGAGTGGTGATGGCAGACTGACACGTCAACGGGACCTCTGGCAGCTGGAAGATCTTGGTCGATCCCCTGCTCTACCGGAGGTCCCGTTCTCGTACGCAAGCTTCCGCGCCCTCTTGACCAGGGCGGAAACCGCTTAACTACGCGGCATTGGCTCAGCGCGTCTCACCGAGTGAGGACGCATCAGCCCTGCTTCGAGGCGACGGTCCTTGGGCGTAACGGCTCCGCATGGGTGGCCGACGCAGCTGCAGGCCGATCACCCCTCTGGTCAGAAGATTTTGACCTTTTGTACGTCCACGGTGCAGCAGTACCACCACACAGACTCCCACTTTTGGAGGGTCCTGTAGTATTGGTTCCCGTTGTCGTAAACCCAGATTTGCACTTTATTGTTCCCGGCATCGACCTGGGTGGTGTAACGGAAGTACTGGGTGTAGGAGCCGGCGTTCGCGAAGCACGCCCAGTATTCCGTGCCGTAGCCGTAATGAACCTTGAGGAAGTCGATACGATTGCCGCAATCGACTAGATTGATCGCGTTCGCCTGTGTCGCGGGCAGGCCGAGGGCCATGACGGCGGCCGTCGCTACGGCCACGGCCGCTTTTTTGAGTATGCGGGACATGAGGATTCCCCTTCTTTTCGTGTCTCATGTTGGCCGGACGGTGCGGTGGGGCATCGTCCGGAATCCATGGGCGAGGGTCCGGCTCAGGTCGAGGAAAGCTCGTTCTCGCAACCTGGTTGCTTCCTGGACCTGCCTCTGATAGCTGATCAGGGCAGGAGGCGTTGGCTGCCACCAGTTGTTGCTGGTATCCGGTCAATGCCGCGAGAAATAGACTGTGAGCAGGGCGGACGACCTTGTGCGGGACCCAGCGACGGTGACGCCGGGATCTCGTCGTCGGTGGGCTTTGCAGTTTTCCAGGACCCGGCGGCCGGTTTCTCAGGGTCCTCGGCCGGGTGGCCCGCTTCTGTCATGCAGGCGCTCCAGCGTTTGCGCGCGACGGTCACTCACCGGTCCACGGCCGCCCTGCTGTGCCGTCACCGAAGTGGATTGTCACGGTGTTGATTCCGGAATCCATCCTATTGACATTGGTGGCGCGGCGAATGACGCTGCCGGCATTTGCGAAGCAGTGGGACCTGCTGTAGCCATGCGTCCAGGTCTTGAGGAAATCAGAAGGTGCCGAATGTGACCAGGTTGATTGCTGACGCGTTTGTCGCGGGCAGGCCGACAGCTAGGGCGGCGGCCGCGGCTGTTCTTTTGAGTATGCGGGACATAGGGATTCCCTTTTCTTGCTCGTCGCATCGCCTTGTCGTTCAGAAGTCCACGGTGAGCGCTTGCCTCAGGTTGCGGGGAAATCGGCCAGGAGGTGCGTGGCGCGGCCGATTTGTTTCTGGACCTGCTTCTGGTAGGCAGTCAGGGCGTCGGTGTTGGCGGGCACCATTTGCCGCTGGTATCCGGTCAGTACCGCGAAGAAGACGGCCGCCAGGCCCGACGAGCGGGTGCAGGACTCGGCGGCGGTGGCTGCGGCGATCTCGTCGTCGGTGGGCCTTGCCGTTTTCCAGGACCCCTCGGCCAGTTTCTCAGGGTCCTCGGCCGGGTGGCCCGCTTCTGTCATGCAGGCGCTCCAGCGTTTGCGTGCGGCGGTCACCCGCCGGTCCGCGGCCGCCTGCTGGAATGACTGGCCGAACAGGCTCTGGGTCAGCTTCCAGCCGTCGGTGCCTGTCAGGTCCGGCAGTTGCTCGCCAGCCTCGGCCGAGCAGGCTTCGAAGTCCTTTCCTGCCTCGGCGGTCATGCCCGTCGAGGCGCCCATAGGTAGCGTCCTTGGATGGAACCCTTGGTTCCTGGCGGTTGCGCGGCCGATGTAGCCCCAGGCGCCGGCCGGGCGCACCGCCTCTCTGTCCTCTTCGTCCTCCAAAGACGACCGGACCATGTTCTGGCCCGAGTAGTCCTGATGCCCACGGCTCCTCATGCAGCGAACAACCACCGCCCTTTCTGCCCTGAACAGCAGGTCGTCGTCCTGCTCGGAGGTGCCGTAGGCAGACAGCGGCAGCCCCATCAGCCCGTCGTACCCGGTGACGGGCGCTGCCGCAGAAGCCGAGACGACCGGCGGGGTCAGCGCCGTATCCCCCGCACCGCTGGCCAGGCCCGCGGAGCAGCTGGTGGCCAGCAAGGTGGCGGCGATCGCCGTGATACGGGCCCTGCTCACGGTGGGTCGTAATCCGGCCAGTGCGTTCATCGGCGGGCGTGCTCCTTGCTGAGGGAGGGCGGTGGTTGCGCAGGTTGAACAGGGTCCGTGGCGCTCTGAGGTCGAAGTCAATACCGGTCCGCGGAGCTGCCCTGCATCCGGCAGCCTACGAGGATCGGCACATGACAAGATGTGAACCACAGTGCCGTTCTGATGGAACATCAGTGCCACCGTCGGGCAGTGCGCAGCGGCTAGTGCAGACTGGTCGGCGCTGGACAGGAGTGGAACGGAGGCCGATGGGATGATCGGGGCGTTCTTTCTGGAGACCGCCGTCCCGGGGGGATTCAACGCCTTCCTGCGCGCGTGGGAGAGACATATCGGCGACGGCTTCCCGCGGCCGACGAACAGCCCGGCCACAATCGGCTCCCGCGTCACGGTCCGCGCCACCAGGGTGGCCGACGTGGCGATCACCGATATCGACGGGGCGTCGGCCGTCCAGACCGCGCTCACCCCGGGCGGCATGGGGGACTTGGTGCGGCTGCACGTGGTACGGCGCGGCGCGTGGACGGTGGACGGCCCGCCTGAATACGGCGAACACACCGTGGCGGCCGGGCAGTTCCTCCTCCGGCACGCCGGGCGGCCGTCGCGCTTCCAGACGGCACCGCATACCACGGCCAAGATCGTCGTCCTGCCCGCCGCGACGCTCACCCCGCTGATCGGGGGCCGGGGCGTCATCGGCCCGGCGGACTCGCCGGAGGTACGCCTGCTGGTGGCCCACGCCAACATGGTTTACGACACCATGCCCGACCTCAGCCCGACCGGCGTGCAAGCCGCCCGCAACACCCTGATCGAGCTGGCCAAGGCGGTGGCGATGCGCCGGTTCGACGACGCGGAACCCCGGCTGGCCCCCGCACTCGCCCAGGCCGCGAAGAACCTCGCCGACAGCCGGCTCGTCGAGCCCGAGCTTTCTCCGGCAATGCTGGCGCGCGAGCTCAACGTCTCCCTACGCACCCTGCATCGGGCGTTCGCTGCGACCGGAGAGTCGGTGAGCGGCTACGTCCGCGACCGCCGACTGGAAGAGGCCCGGCTCGCTCTCACCGCGCGCTCCGACCGTCTGAGCGTCTCTGAACTGGCGGCCTACTGGCAGTTCGCGGACCGCAGCCACTTCATCCGGGCCTTCAAGAAGCGCTACGGCCAGACGCCCACCCAGTACGCCCGCTCGCCCCGGCCAGCTGAGAGCTGAACCCACCCGGCGATGCGGCCGTACGGCATTCCCGGCTTCAGCGAGTCCGGGCCTTCCCGGGGGCTGTGGTGGTCGCCCCGGGGCTGGATGCGGAGGCAGGTACGGCCCCGGTGATCATGAGGTGTCTGCTGGACACCTGAAGGGTGTCTTTACTGCCGTACAACGGCTGACCAGCGGCTTTCCGGGTAGCCGCGTCCCGGGCATGATCACTGACTGTGGGTCTGCGGCTGCTGTACTTGATCTTCTGTCGGCTGCCGGGCTGGCTGACACTCCTGGGACGCTCCTCCGCTGAGAACAAGGCCGAGATCCTCGCCTTGCGCCATGAGGTCGCCGTGCTGCGCCGACAGGCCGGGCGGCCGCGGATGTCGTGGGCCGACCGCGCCGTACTCTCCGCTCTCGCACGCCATATGCCGTCCGCCCTGCGCCGGCACCGGCTGGTCACCCCGGGCACGCTGCTGGGCTGGCACCGACGACTGGTGCGCT
The DNA here is from genome assembly GCF_044768305.1 of Kitasatospora sp. NPDC101155. Classification (NCBI taxonomy): domain Bacteria; kingdom Bacillati; phylum Actinomycetota; class Actinomycetes; order Kitasatosporales; family Streptomycetaceae; genus Kitasatospora; species Kitasatospora sp. NPDC101155. The sequence goes on from NZ_JBIWPN010000045.1 coordinate 16,618, forward strand.
GGAAGTGGCGTCAGCCACCAGGCAGGTCCGGCCGGCCACCGCTGCCCGAACAGATCGTCGCGCTCATCCGGCGCCTCGCCACAGAGAATCCGACCTGGGGGTACGTCAGGATCCAGGGCGAGCCGCGACGGCTCGGCCACCGCGTCGCCGCTGCCACCATCCGCCGCATCCTGCGCCGCTTCGGTCTGCCGCCCGCACCACAGCGAGCCTCCCGGCAGACCTGGCGCACCTTCATCCGCACACAGGCCCACACGCTTCTCGCCTGCGACTTCCTGCACGTGGACACCGTCTTCCTCAAGCGCCTCTACGTCTTCTTCGTCATGGAGATCAAGACCCGGCGCGTCCACATCCTCGGCCTCACCGCCCACCCCACAGGAGCGTGGGTGGCCCAGCTTGCGCGGAACCTGCTGATGGACCTGGGAGACAGGGCCGGGTGCTTCCGGTTCCTCATCCGCGACCGGGACGCGAAGTTCACCACCGCGTTCGACGGTGTCCTCGCCGGCAACGACATAACTGTCGTCCCGACTCCACCACAGAGCCCGCGCTCGAACGCCTTCGCGGAGCGGTGGATCCGCACGGCGCGCGCCGAATGCACCGACCGCCTCCTCATCACCGGCGAACGACACCTGCGCACCGTGCTCACCGAGCACGTCGAGCACTACAACGCCGGACGAGCCCACCGCGGCCTGGATCTACGAGCACCAGACGACGATCCCAACGTCATCCTCCTGCCCATGGCCGCAGTCCGACGCCACCGAGTACTCGGCGGACTCCTCAACGAGTACCACCCCACCCCGATCAGGCCGCCCCATGGCCTGCGGGAAACACCCAGCTCAGCGGCCTGATTGGAGTTTTGACACCCTTCAGGGTGTTCGCCGACGGCTCCCCGCTCGTCGAGGGGCCAGCTCAGCGGTCGCGGGTGAGCCGGTACTCCCGTGGGTCGGCGATGCCGTGCAGGTCCTCGGCGGTGAGGGTGCGGCCGTCGCCGTCCAGGATCCGGAGGTGCCGCCGTTCGCGCTGAGGGCGAAGCCCGAAGGAGGACGCCAGCTCGAGGTCGAGCCGGCCGTCCTCCGGGGCGAACCACCAGCGGCCGGTGACCTTGCCCTGCAGGCCCGCCCGGTGGTGGGTGCCCGTCAGGTGGCCGCCCCCGACGGAGCCGTCCGGCACGGCCGCGTCCGCCGAGGCGGTGAGCTCGACGTCCAGGGACTCCCCGGACGGGTCGTCACTCTCGATCGTCCAGTGACCGGGCTGCACCGCCCCGGCACCCACCGGGCCCGCTCCGGCCGCGTCGGCGGCCGGAGCGTCGGCGGGCGGTGCGTCGACGGGTCGGGTGCCGAGCAGCCGGTGGACCGCGGCGTCCACCGCCCGGTCGTCGCTTCCGGCCGGCAGCTGCTCGACGGAGCCCTCCCCGTGGGGCAGGGCCGTCGCGTCGAGCGGCCAGACCAGGCAGGGCTTGTCGAACGAGGCCGCGTACCGGCGCTGTTCCAGGACGTGGGGGTCGTCGGCCGCGTCCCGGGACCACACGAGCAGGAACAGCCCGCAGGCGCCCAGCTCCTGCAGGACGGGTTCGGCCGGCAGGTCGTCGGAGAGGTCGCGGGACTCGTCCAGGGCGGTCCGCAGGCCGCCGGCCCGCAGCCGGGCGTCCAGGGCGGCGGCCCGGTCGGCGTCCGCGGGCGCGTGGGCGAGGAAGACCCCGGGACGTGCCGCCCGGTCGGAGCCGTCGTGCCCGGTGCGGTGCTCGTTGTCCTGCACGGTGCGGTGCTCGTTGTCGTGCTGCTCGTCGCTCATGGGCTGTCTCAGACCTCCGCGTCGTACGTGTCCAGGTCGTGGCCGTGGTACCAGGGCGCCTGCGGGTTGTAGGAGGCGAGGTAGTAGTCGGCCTCACAGGTGTACGTCGCGGGGAACAGCTGATGCGCGCGCAGCTTCAGGAGGTCGATGGCCGCGATCTCGTTGGCCAGCGCCGGCTGGTCCTGCTCGTTCAGCGGCTTGAGCTTCTCGTCGTCCACGAGCTTCTGGGCCGCCGCGAGGTTGTCCTTCAGGAACTGGGGCCACTGTGCCGGATCGTTGCTGTACGTGTAGTGCGGCGTCACCCGGTAGTGGATCATCTTGGGCCACCTGGCGTTGGGGTTCGTGAGGGGCGCGGCCGGGTCCATGACGTGGGTGACGGTCGGGTGCGACTGCTGGTAGGGCGCCAGGGCCGTCGCGCTCGACTGGGTGCCCTGGACGGTCTGCCCCGGGGCCGCGAAGCCGATCTTGCCGTCGCCGAGGTCGATCGGCTGGTTGGCGGCGATCCACTGCTCGTAGTTCGCGGCGAGTCCGTGGGTGCCGCTCTGCATCGAGGCCCGGATGGGCCGTTCGACCTTGTTGAAGTGCTCCTGGGTGTTGGACTTGGCCGAGCCCATGAAGATGTTCGTGGCGGTGTCGTTGGCGCCGGCGGTGAAGTCGCCGTTGATCGCGTGCATCGCGGTGGCGGCGTTCTGCTGGCCGTTGGCGCGCACCAGGCCGCTGTCGACGGTCCTGATGGCGGTGATGTCCGCGGGCTCGCCGGGCGACGATCCGCCCCCGGTGTTGCTGAGCATCCGCTCCAGGTGGACCCAGTTGCCGAGGGTGCCGCCGTTCGGGTAGACGAGGCCGGCGGCGCCCAGCACGTCGGTCTGGATGCCGCCGATCTGCGTGTTGCCGGCCGTCATGCCCGTGAACGGCTGGAAGGCGGCCGCCCGTTGCAGGACGGGCTCCTCGGCCAGGGGGCCGGCGCCGTGGTCGGCGCAGTGCTCGTCCTTGTGCTGCCCGGCTGCTTCCCCGCCGGCCCGGTCGGCCGTGGTAGGCCCCGCCACCGGCTTGCGCATCACCCGGTGGGCGTTGGCCTCGGCCTCACGCTCGAAGCGGTCGGACGGGTCGGAGACCTTGAGCCCGGAGCCGTTGTCGGTGCCGGCGACCGGGCCCTGGCGCTGCTGGAGGACGTGGGTGAGCTCGTGGGCCAGGGTGTGCCGGTCGCCGCCGCCCGCCCCGATGACGACGTGGTTCCCGGAGGTGTAGGCGCGGGCGCCGACCTCGGCGGCGGAGGCCTGGGCGGCGCTGTCGTCGTGGACGCGCACGGCGGAGAAGTCGGCGCCCATCCGGCCCTCCATCTCGGACCGGACGGCGGCCTCCAGCGGCCGGCCGGGCGTGCTCAGGACGTCGTGGACGGCCGAGCGCTGCACCGCCGCGCCGGCCCGCCCGGCCGGGCCCGCCGCCTGACGGAGCATCTGGACGACGGCTCGGTTCCCGGCGGTCGCCTGCAGCGCCATCAGGTCCGGCCCCGGGCCCCGGCCGCCGGTGCGCGGCGTGCGGACCGGCGTACCGGTGCGTCCGGAGGCCTGGGCCCTGGTGTTCTCTCGGGCGTGCAAGGGGGCATGCAAGGGGGGCCTCTTCCCGCGGTGGAACAGCGACCCTTCCTGCATACGCGTTCGACGCCCGGCACGCCAGGGCCCGAAGGGCAGACCCGGGTGCCCCGCCGGGCACCCGTACGGGCACCCCGTAAGGCTGCTGCCATCTTGAGGGAGCCTGGCCTGGCACTCGATGGCGCGGGGCGTGCTTGCATCGTGATGCACAAGACGCTGATCGAACACCGAGGTGGCCACCGACCGCGCCTCCCGAATCGGACTGAGTGCCAGGCGAGCGTGATCTTCTTCGCCCGTCGGAGGCCGATTCGCAGGAGAACTCCGGGGGCCGGAGCGGGCCGCGCGCAACCGCACGGACGGCGCGTTCCCCGGCGCGGGTTCCGCCTACTGCACGTCGGCGGCGATCACGGTCCACGCCTTGGTCGACGTGTCGTCCCGCCGGAGATCGAAGGCGAAGGTGATCGGGCGGCGCTTGCGTGCGTCGCCTCGGAGCACCTGCTCGCTGCGCCGGTCGACCTCGTAGCAGACGCCCTCCGCGTCGACCGCGACACGGAAGACGATCGGGTCGCGCGAGACCAGCGTGCGCACCGTGACCGACCTGACGACGGCGTCACGCATGACGGTTCGGTCGACCGTGCGCACGGACGTGAAGTCCAGGCTGCCGTCGTTCATGACCCACTCCTCGAGGAACCGCTCGACGGCGGCTTCGGGGACCGCCTTGTCGAACCGGCCGTCGAGCATGCTCAGATCGCCGACGGCCCTGTCGGCATCCGTGCTCCACGAAATGCCGGTGAGCGAGAGGATGTCGCTCACACCCGTGACCGCGGTCTTCCCGGCCTGCCCCTCACCGCGCAGACGTGGACGTAGAAGCCCTTCACGCACGCGGCCAGCACCTGCAACGCCGAGGTCCCCAGCGGGCGCTTGGGAGGCAGACGCCAGGCAAGCCCGAACGGCATCGAGACCCGCGAACCCAAAGATCATCCGACGTACGTGCCGAATGATCCCGAGACAGCTGGTAAAAGATTTCGGGATGGGCCACAGATTCGCTCTGACGTACCATCAGATCGCTTCGCTTGTGGCCGGTAAATTCCAGGAACAGATGATGCAACTCGCCATCGACTGCGCCGGATTCACCCCCACCGAAGCCGACAAACTGCGCCAGGCCATGGGCGCCAAACGCTCCCACGAACGCGTCGCCGAGCTGCGCGAGCGCCTCCTCGCCGGGATGTCCGAGCGCGGCATCCCCCAGGACGTCGCCGAGGACGTCTACGCCAAAATCGACGCTTTCTCCGGGTGCGGCTTCCCGGAGAGCCATGCCGCGAGCTTCGCCTTGCTGGTGTACGCGAGCGCCTGGCTCAAGTACCACTACCCGGCCGCGTTCACCTGCGCGCTGCTGGCCAACCAGCCGATGGGCTTCTACAGCCCCTTGACACTCATCCAGGACGCGCGCCGCCACGGCGTCACCGTGCTGCCCGCCGACATCAACCACAGCCGGGCCCGGCCCACTCTCGAACCCGCCCCTCCCGGCAGCGGGGGAGAGGGCCAGCCCGCGATCCGCCTCGGGCTGGCAGCCGTGCGCGGCCTCGGTGACGAGCAGGCCGAGGCGATCGCCGCCGGCCACCCCTACACCGACCTGGAGGACTTCGCCCGCCGCACCGACCCGGCCGAGCCCGCCCTCGAAGCGCTCGCCACCGCCGGCGCTTTCGCCAGTCTCGGCGTGACCCGCCGCCAGGCCCTGTGGTCCGCCGGACTGCTCGCCCGCACCGGCGCCGGAATGCTCCCGGGCACCGCGCCCGCTCTTGCCGCCCCTGACCTCGCGCCGATGACCGCCGTCGAGGAGACCATCGCTGACCTGTGGGCCACCGGCACCTCCGCGACCGCCCACCCCGTCCAGCACGCCCGCGCCCACCTGGAGCGCTGCGGCGCCCTGACCGCGGATGCGTTCAAGACCGGCGCCGCCCCCGGCACGCTCGTCGCCGTCGGCGGACTCGTCACCCACCGCCAGCGCCCGCCGACGGCCGGCGGCGTGCTCTCCCTCAGCCTCGAAGACGAAACCGGCCTGGTCAACGTGATCTGCCAGCCGCACATATGGGAGCGCCAGCGCCGGGCCGCCCTGCAGTCAGCCGGCCTGCTGGTCCACGGCACGGCCGAGCGCCGCGACGGCGCCGTCAACCTCGTCGCCACCCGCCTCGTCCCGCTCACTCTTGCCCCCGGCGCCCGCAGCAGGGACTTCCGATGACCCCGGCACACACCTCCGAGCGGGCATCCGGGCAGGTCAGCGAACCCCAAAGCCCGGTGACGGACCCGCAGGACGCCGGATACAGTCAACACCCGCACGATCGAGAGGGCACCATGGCCGACACCACGACAACCCGCGCCCGCAGCGGCCGGCCCCCGGGCGTGCGCACCGACGCCGAAGGCCTCACCGAGCGCCAGCGCCGGGTGATCGAGGTCATCCGCGACTCCGTCCAGCGCCGCGGCTACCCGCCGTCCATGCGCGAGATCGGCCAGGCCGTCGGCCTGACCAGCACCTCCTCGGTCTCCCACCAGGTGAAGGCACTGGAGCGCAAGGGCCTTCTGTACCGCGACCCGCACCGGCCCCGCGCCTACCGCGTGTGGGCCGATCGTCAGACCGCACCCGCCGACACCGCCGGAAGCACCAGCGTGCCCATCCCTGTGCCGCTGGTGGGTAGGATCGCCGCCGGCGGTCCGATCCTGGCCGAGCAGACCATCGAGGACGTCTTCCCGCTGCCCCGCCAACTGGTCGGCCAGGGCGAGCTGTTCGCGCTCACCGTGCGCGGCGACTCGATGATCGAGGCGGCCATCTGCGACGGCGACTGGGTCACCGTGCGCCGCCAGCCGGTCGCCGAGAACGGCGACATCGTGGCCGCGATGATCGACGGCGAAGCCACTGTCAAGCGCCTCAAGCGCGAGGACGGCCAGGTCTGGCTGATGCCCCACAACCCCGCCTACGAACCCATCAACGGCGACAACGCGACCATCCTCGGCAAGGTCGTCGCCGTGCTACGCCGCCTCTGAGGGCCCGGACGGTTGCCGTGGACGAGGACAGGATGATGACGGAGGACATCACCATGCGGGAGTTGTGGGACAGGACCTATGTGGCGCTGCTGCCCTGGACCCGCGTACCCGTGGGTGATCTGCACGCACGCTGCACGGAGGCGGTGACCGGGGCGCTCGCCGTGCTGTGGGACGGCTGCGACGACGCGCTTCTCGACGCGCCGGCCACCGACGGGCAGATCCACGCGATCGTCGCCGCTCGGAAGGCGTACGGGCTCGGATGGCGCGACGCGGTGCTCGGCGATGTCACGGCACAGGCCCGGGCCGCACGGCTGGGCGATGGCCCGGGCGGCCTGTGGACACCGGCCGAGCGCTGGAACCGTGGCCGGGGACGGGCGTTCCGGCCCACGCTTCGCCGCAACCTGGAATTCTTCGCGATGCACCCATGGGCCCCGGAGCTGGAGCACCTGCGGACCGTGCGGTGCGCCGTTGAGGCCTCCGCAGGCGATCCGCGCTCCGCGCTCACCCTGCTTTTCCGCACGGCCTGGACGGACAAGGCCACCGAACGCCGGGGGTGGGATGACGCCGAGTGGTGGCAGTACCTGGGGGTGGAGGCTCTGGCGTCATGGGCGGTGGTCGCCCTGGGCCTGCCCGCAGAAGACCCCGCGAGCGCCGGATCGGCTGTTGAGGAAGCAGCCGAGGCGGTGAGTCCGTCCGACTGGACCCGGAGAGGAACGGGCCTGCCAGACGGTTTCCTCGACGCTGCCTTCGCCGCACTGGCCCTGTAACGCCGACAGGTGTCGAGTCGTTAGCTGAAGTCACTCCGTCGCCCCGTCAACGGGCCGCCCCCACGGACCGGGCGGACACTCGACGTGTGCCCGCCGACCTGCTGACCGCCGACGAGTACGCCCTCGTTGACGCCGTCGCGGCCCTGGCCACCACGACCGGCTGCCCGGCTGCCCGCGTCGTGCTCGCCCAGGGCTGCCTACTCACTCCCACGCCCTGGCCGCGCTCCGGCACCCCGCGCCGCGGCGCACCCGGACGCTGCCACCGCAACGCACTTCGCGTCGCCCGACTCCTGCCGGGCGCCTACGTCGAGGGGTACGTGCTCACCGCCGAGGGGACGGCGCGGGCCCACGCGTGGTGCGCGACCACCGACGGCACCGTGCTGGATCCCGCATGGTCCCAGGGGGCGGCCCGGGCCTACCTGGGGGTGCCCATGTCCCCGGAATTCGTCCTCGCCGTCCAGCAGCGCACCCTCACCAAGACGAGGTTCCGCGGGGTCCTCGACGAGGACGTGCAGGCCCGTGACGCCGGGCGCATCTTCCAGGTCGGTGTACCGCTCCACGGGATGCTCGACGTCGGCCGGATCCCACCGGATCCGTCCCCCGGCCGCCCACCAGGCCCGCCAGACCACCGCCGCCGCCCACCGCCGCCTCGCCGGTCCCGCTGCCCAGCCCTTCTACACCGCCCTGGAGCGCGCCGGTCTCCACGCGCTCACCGACGACGACCACCAGGCCGTCCGCGACCTCACCCGCCACCTCGACCCTGATTCGCTGCGTCAGGTCATGAGCTGGCTGGAGCGCGCCCGCGCCGCAGCTTTCGCGCTGCGCGGTACCGAGCAGGACCGGCCCGCCCGCCCCGCGGTACGGCGTAGCTGGTCCTGACAGGCCGTACGGCCCGGGTGGTGTTGACCGTGCTGCCCTGGCTGGTGGCTACCAGGTCGTGGCGGGTGCGGGCGGCTTCCGGGATTTTGTGAACGAGGCGGTGATCTTTGCGTTCAGGGGGCGTCTAATAGCCGGGGTGGAAGAACCGAAGTCGTCGCAGGTCAGCTGGCGCCCCGTCAACGCGGGCGCAAGAACTCACGCTGATAGTGGAAACCCCACGTGGTCCGTTCGTCCGTCGGATACCCGATGCCCTGCCGCTGCCGGCGGGTGTCGGTCAAGGGCTCGGGGCCGAGATGGCCACGCACACGGCCGCCGCTACCTGGGGCCTGCCGGACTTCGTGTTCGTGCCCACCCTCGCGAAGAAGGGCTCCGGCCAGCGCGAGCTCGGCGACCGGATCCTGCTCGCGGGCCGGCGCGCAGCCGTCGTCCAGGTCAAGAGCCGTACCGTCGCACCCAAGGCCGACGACGCCGAACGCGCCTGGATCAACAAGGTGGCGCAGAAGGCAGTGAGGCAGGCCAAGGGCACCGTGCGCCAGTTGCGCCTGGCCGACGCCGAGTTCGCCAACGGCCGCGGCCGAACCCTGACCGTGCGAGGGCAGGACTACGAGTGGATCGCCGTCGTGGTCCTGGACCACCACCAGGTCCCCGCAGGCACCATCGCGCGCTGGGAGGACCCCGGCATGCCGGCGATCGCTGTGACCCGCCGCGACTGGGACTTCCTCTTCGACCAACTGCGTTCCACGACCGCGGTCCTCGACTACCTCTCCAGGGCGGCCGGCCAACCGCAGGCCGCCCTCGACGACGAGCCGGTGCGGTACTACCAGCTGGCCGCGGCCGACGCCGTCGCCGCGCCCGCTTCCCTCGACATGAGCCTGGTCGGGGAGGGCGGCCAGCTGTGGTCCGTTCCTCTGCTTCCCCAGGTCCCGGCCGGTAAGGACGACACCCGCGCGCACATGATGACCCGGATCCTACTGGAGGACATCGCGCGCAGCCCCCTGTCCGCCCACGCGACGGAGGCAGACCGCCACCTCATGCTGTCCGACCTCGACCGTCTGCCCGTCTCCGGCCGCACCGAGTGGGGCCAGCTGCTCCTCGACATGCTCGACGACGTCCCCAACGTGGCCGAGGACGAGTACAAATGGCGCTTCAGGCGGCAGGTGGACTCCGACGGCAGGCGCCAGCTCATCCTCGGCTCCACACGCGCTTCAGCGACCTGGTGCAGCGGGCCTTCGCGGGCTACGTGCAGCTGCGCCAGCACGAGGCCATCGAACGTACCGGCGACCCGGAGAACGTCTCCACCCTCGGGGTTTTGCTGACACCACGTACCGACGGACTGCGCCCCTGGGACACAACCGCGGTGCGCGTCAGTGGTCCTAGCGACCTCAGCCCCGAGGAACTGGAGGACTACCGGGCGTTGTGGAACGGCACGTTCGAAGAGGGACGTGCCCACTTTCCGACCCCATCTGCAAGCGCACCATGACGGGGACCGGAAGCCCTGGCCCGGTCCTGCGCGGTTGCCCGTGGGCCGATGAGCTGCCGCTGCCCAGTTGCCTGGCCCACCGCGGGGGGTCTCGCTGTCTGTAACGCTCGTTCAGGTGCCGGACCGGCCCGGCCGGAACCGCAAGCCGAAAGCGTCCTCGCCTGCGCCCTGCGACCGCTCGACTTCCGCGACTGCCCCGTGACCTTCACCAGCGACGAGCAGGCCCGACTGCGCCAGGCGTTCCCGACCGGGGTCTGCGACTACACACGCCCCGGCACAGGGCAGCACCAGAAAGCCACCACCTGGCGCGACTACGGTGGCCGGTCCCGGGGATGAGCGTCACGCCGACGGATCGTCAGGTTCGTCGGCGTCCGCTTCGAGCAGACGGGTCAGGAGCCCGACGAGCTGGCCGAGGTCCTCGGCCGTAAGGCTTCCGAGCGCCGCCGGCGGGCGCAGCAGGACGGCGTCGGCGGTCGCGACGGCGTCGCGACCGGCGGCGGTGAGCGAGACCAGCTTGCGGCGCTTGTCCTCCGGATGCGGGCGGCGCTCGACCAGGCCCTGGGCTTCCAGCCTGTCGACGATCAGCGTCGTGTAGGGGGCGTCGAGGCCGTTGGCCTGGGCGAGTTGGCGCAGGGTTGCCGGTCCCTCGCGCAACTGGAAGAGGAACTTTCCCCGGCCCCCGCCGAGGCGGAATCCGAGCGTGTCGGCGAGCTCGCCTCTGCGGTTCTGCGCCTCGACGAAGCGCTGCATGAGGGCCCAGGCCTGCTGCACGAGTTCACCTGATCGTTTCAAGGGGTCCGCCATCGGTCGTCTCTCCCGTGCTCGTCCCGTCAGCGGTGCGGCGGCCGGAGCCGCCGCGGGTCGCGCGCCGGGTGTGCTGGGGTGCCGTGATCACCACGCTACCGTCCGGCCCAGGTAGTCGACGTAGTGGAGACCAGGCCTGCCCTGGAGGGAGTCGAGCGTCCTGACCACATTCGGGATGCTCTCGTCGATGCCGAGCCTGGCGTCCGGGCCGCCCATGTCGGTCCGCACCCAGCCCGGGGCCATGAGAACCAGGGTGCGGCGCTCGCCCTGGTGCCGTGCCGCGTAGCTGCGCATGAAGGTGTTGAGCGCGGCCTTGCTGCCCCGGTACACCTCGTGGCCGCCGTGCTCGTTGTTGGCCACGCTGCCCTGGCCCGAGGACATCACGCCGATCGTGCCGGTGGGTTCGACCAGGTTCTGGAGCGATTCGACGACCCGCATCGGGCCGAGCGCGTTGGTGACCATGACCCGGTTGAACTCGTCGGTCGAGGTCTCCGCCACCGTGCTCTCGGGCTGGTTGGTGACGCCGGCGTTCACGAACAGCAGGTCGAACGTGCGGCCCCCCAGACGCTCGTGGAGCGCCGAGATCTGCGCCGGCTCGGTGACGTCGACGGTTTCGATCTCGATCCGGCCGTCGCAGGTGTCGGCGAGGTCGTGCAGCGGGGTCCGGCCCGGACCTCGCACGGTGCCCACGACCCGCCAGCCCGCGCGGGCCCACTCCCCAGCCAGGGCGAGGCCCAGACCACGAGACGCGCCGATCAGGAGTACGCGTGCGCCCGGGGTGGACGGCGGGACGGAGGAAGGGGTCAGATTGGTTATAGACATAACAATCATTGTGGTATGTGTAACTAATCTGTCAAGCCGCGCCTAGCCTCGACGCCACGGCTTCGCCACGCCAGAGGCGGCCAACGGCTTCCAGCTGGGCACCGACGTCGACGAGAGCTTCGACTGGCTGATCGCCTTCGCCGACCGCGGCCTGCGCGCGCGGTGAGATCGCTGCCGAGGTGCGGACACGAGGCCAACCAAACGTGTGGCGCGACGGCTTGGTCACCCAGCGGGCGGCGAAGACCGGGAGCGCCTCGACCGCTCGTCCGGCTCCTGGCCTCCCGCACGCGCGGTGGCCTTCACGTCGATGCGCGGTCTGCCGCTGTGCGCCGGAGCTCTGCGGCGAACTCCGGCGTCCAACCGGTCACCTGGCAGATCAGGCTTGCCCGGGCTTGACGACCGCGTCGACGAACTCGCCGACGGCTCCGAGTGTGGCTCCGAGTTGTTCGATGTGCGGGAAGTGGCCGGCGCCCGCCACCGGGACGAAGCGGCCGCCCGGGAGTGCGTCGGCCCAGTCCCGTCCGTAACCGGCCGGGGCGATGCCGTCCTGCTCGCCCCAGACGACCAACGCCGGCACGGTGATGCGGTGCAGGCGGCGACGCAGCTTCGGGTCGTGCGTGAAGGTGTGGCCGGCGTAGGTCGCCAAGGCCTGCTGGTTGGCGGCCATGACGGCGCGCTGGTCCTCGGTGAAGGAGGCGAAGTCCGGGCGGAACGCCTCGTTCGCGAAGGACAGTTTGCCGATCTCCCCGGGGGCGACGGTGCGGACGTCCAGGACCTGCTCCTCCCCCTTGGCGCGGATGCCGACCGCGTTCAGCAGGACGAGGCACCCGATCCGGCCGCGGGTGTCGCGCAGGGCCATCTCCGCCGCGATCCAGCCGCCCAGGGAGCTACCCATCACCATGACGCCGGTCAGGTCGAGTTCGTCGAGCAGGTCGAGGTAGGCCTCGGCGAGGTCGGCGACCGTGTCGAACCCGTCCGGCCGCGGCGTGCCGTCGAAGCCGGGGTGGGTCGGGGCGAGCCCATAGGCGTGCTCGGAGAGCGCGGTCGCGATGCCGGCCATCGTGTGCGGTCCGGCTCCGCCGTGCAGGTACAGGACTGCGCTGCCGTCGGCGTTGACTCCGAACTCCTGGATGGCGATCGACATCCCGGTGGGGAGAGTGATGAGGCGTGAGGTGTTGGTGGTGGTAGGGGTGCTCATGATGCGGACTCCCTGTCGCAACTTCGTGAGAGCTGACTCTCATGAGAGTAGGCGGGTGCGACTCCTCATGCAAGTCCACTCTCATCATGGGAGTATTGGTGCATGTTTTGTCGGTCTCGGGGCAGCGGTGCGCGGAGCGGAGCTTGGTGCTGTCCGGGCGCTTCGCGCGATCGAGACATGGCCGGGATCCTCCGTTGCAGCCGTGTTCCCGGAACAGGAGGATCGGTGGGGTGAGGGCTTGGCCGATCAAGGCCACGCGGACGCCGCCGCCACGATGCGATGAGGTGCGATGAACGGCGACCGATCTGACGCCGGCGGGGCGTTCCGTCTGGATTCCACGATTCCCGGCCGTGTTCCCCCCTCGACTTCGCCGACGAGCTTGCTGCTGCGTACCACCTCGCCCATCTGCGGTCACTGACGCTCGACGTCGTCAGCGAGAGGAACGCCAAGGATGTAGGCCAGTCGGGTGCGTCCGCTCGACTCTGCTGCCTGCTCACTCATGGCGCTTGTTCCCTTCCGGATGCCACGGGTGCGATACGTCGCCTGTCTTGATCACGATGGCATGCATCCCGTACCGAGCACGGCATCGAGGTCGGCGCGTTGCCGACGATGCGTGACTGTCGGGTAGCTGTATCCGGTGCCAGCCCCCCGGGGGAGGAGGGGCCGGCACCGTGGAAGCCGACGGTGATGGCCACTCACTCCTTGCTGGACTGTTCTGGGTTGTGTTCAGGCGCTGCTGTGGGCATGTGGTGGTGTCAGGCGAGGGGGGGATGTCGTGTCCCGGGCCGCGCTCGCTGCCGGGGCGAGGGCCGAAGTAGCTGCGGTCTGCTCAGCGGGTCGGGTGCGCCGACCGTCAGCCCGGAGGTGAAGGCGGCCCTGTCCCGCCAGGGCCGCTACGGCGAGATCGCCGGGAACATGCGGGTCAAGGAGGTGCGGATCTCCGACATCGAACGGTTCGTGATCTGCCACAACCCCGAAGCCGCCACCCGTGATCAGCACATACGCGAACAGCTCGTCTCCCGGCTCACGATCCTGATCGAAGGCACCGACAAGCTCGGTGACTTCAAGCGCGGCGAGCTCCGCGGCAAGATCGCCGACAAGCCCGGCCTCAACCGCTACCTCCGCACCACCCCGGCCGGCAAGCTCCGCATCGACACCGCGAAGATCAAGGCCGAGGAGAACCTCGACGGCAAGTACCTGCTGCGATGCTCCGACCCGCATCTGTCGGCCGAGGACATCGCCCTCGGCTCCAAGCAACTCCTCGAAGTCGAGCGGGGCTGGCGGGACATGAAACAGATCGTCGACCTGCGGCCCGTCTATCACCGGCTCGAGGAGCGCATGTGCGCACACGTCGTCCTCTGCTGGCTCGCCCTGCTGCTGATCCGCATCATCGAGACCACCACCGACGAGACCTGGACGACCACCCGCCGCGAGCTCGACCGGCTCCACCTCGACACATTCACCGGCCCTACCGGCCTGTTCCGACAGGTCACCACCCTCACCAAGCCCCAGACCGACCTCCTGGCCAAGCTCGGCATCCCCGCACCGAAGCAGATCATCGCCCTCGAACCCGCACCCCGCTGACCAGCACGAACACCAGCGCCTAGAGAAACGAATCTCAGGCGCCCTCACCCATGTCCGCGCAGGTCAGACCCAGATTTTCGAGCCTAGGCCGCTGAATTACACGGAACGCAGGGCCGGGGTCTCTCCGTCATCGTCAACCACAGCTGACAGCGATCCGCCACGTGGCGCTCCGGGCCGACGGTGCGATCTGTCAGCCGCCGTACAGCGGCCCGGCCGAAGTCCAGCTCCTCCGCGACCAGAACGACAAACCCGAGCCGGCGCAACCCCATGCCCCACCTGCGACGGCGGCAGGAGCCCGGGCCTACCAGTAACGAGGACGCCGGTCGTGGCGCCCGCACGGCAGCAGAGTGACGATGGGCACACGGAGAAGGGAGCAGCACCCATGAACGAGTTCCTGGTCGAGATCACCACCACGGTGCCCGAGGGCACCACTCCTGAAGAAGTGGACCGCCGCCGCGCCGCCGAAGCCGTCCGCGCCCGCGAGCTGGCCGCAGCCGGTCACCTCGCCCGTCTGTGGCGCCCGGTCGGCGAACTGCGCAGCATCGGCATCTGGCGGGCCGCCGACGAGGACGAGCTCCACGCGAAGGTCCTGGGAACCCTCCCCCTGCGTCCGTGGATGACCATCACCGTGACCGCTCTCGAACCACATCCCAACGACCCCGCCAAGGGGTGAGGGCCGGCCGGGCCGGGGACATGCTGGTCGCCGCGGCCGAGGCGGAACATCGCGGAGATGTGGACCGTGTCGCCGGGCCGTGCGTAGGTGGGCAGCCAGGTTCTGCCGTCCTGTTCGTGCTGGGGGACGCGCGGCGCCGACCGGCCTGCTGTGTGACATCGCGGGCCCCTGCTTGGACGGTGCACCTGTCGGGGTCGGGTATCAGGTGATCGCGACGCCATTCACGCCCCTCGCGCTGTGAGAGTATGCTCTCATGAGGGAAGAGCGCTCGCGTCAGTCGGGCGCGGATCTTCCCAGCGAGAGGCCGGGGCCTGCGGGTCACACGGGCGGGAGGAACATGGAGACGCCGGCAGTGGGTGGTCGCGCCAACCAGAAGTGGCGCACGCGGACCGCGATCGTCCAGGCGGCGGCAGAGCTGGCCGGTACGGGCGGTGAGGTCACCATGCCGGAGGTGGCGAAGGCCGCTCGGGTGTCCGAAGCCACGGCCTACCGCTACTTCCCCGACCTCGCCAGCCTGCTGGCCGAGGCCATCGCCGACCAACTGCCCCTGCCCGGGCAGGCGCTGGCGCACGTCGGGGAGAGTGCGGACGTCGTGGAGCGGGTCGCTGTCGCGACCGACTACCTGATGCGTCACATCCTGGCGCGTCAGGGTGCGGTCCGCGCCATGATCGCCGCCACCGTCGTCCGCCCGGGGGAGGTCGCGACCCGCCCCGGCCTGCGGTTCGGCCTTATCGACCAGGCACTGGCGCCTCTCGCGGCGCACCCGCGAGGGTTGGACGCTCGGGCGCTGGCGCAGCTCAAGCGCGACCTCTCCGTGGTGATGAGCGCAGAGGCGCTCTTCACGCTGACCGACCTGGTGGGTCTCGATCCCGAGGCAGCGGTCGCCAGCGCCGTGCACACGGCCACGGTCCTCACTCGGGCCGCCGTCGTGAACGGCGGCGGAGTTCAGGGCTGACGCCTACGGCTCTTCGGGAAGCCTGCGGCGGCCGGACCGTAGCCGGCCGTGGCCGACGCTCAGACGTCGGTGGCGACCTCTGTCGCGTACCGACCCATGACCGCGGCCACGGAATCCGGGGTCATCTGCCGGCCGCCACTGATCATGTCGCGCAGGTCCCGGAAGTACTGCACGTACAGGTCCGGCGTGAACGTGTTGAGCATGACGAGCGGCTCGTCTCCCAGGTTGGCGAAGGTGTGCGGGGCTCCAGGGGGCACCATGACCAGCGTCCCCGGGGAGGCGTCGTGCGAGGTGTCGCCGACGGTGAAACGGGCTGTGCCCGAGATGATGTAGAACCCCTCGTCGTGCTGGGCGTGCCGGTGCTGGGGCGGCCCGTCCGTGTGCGGCGGGACGGTGATCTCGGCGATGCCGAGGCGGTGCGCGGTGGTCGCGCCGCTCTCAAGGACGCGGATGCGGGCGGTTCCGAGGTCGATCACTTCGCCGCCACCAGGGCCGACGACGGAGACATCGTTCATGGCTCACTCCTTCGCGGACACCGGCGAGTTCGCCGGTATGCAGCCAGTTCATGATGAGAGTACACTCTCATGACGGGAGCTTGGTTGCTGAATGTTCGGCCGATTCGCGGACGGCGTCGAAGCCGTAGCCGCGCATCTCGTCCTCATACGCGCGCAGGGCGGCCGTGAGCGGACGGCCATCGGCGGCCTCGACGAGGCGGGAGGCGAGGACGCGCGCGTCACGCAGCGCGGTGTTGGCGCCGACGCCGATGGCGGGGCTCATGACGTGGACGGCATCGCCGAGGAGCGTGACCGCGTCCGTCTCCCATGCCGCGACGGGCACGCTGGTGCGGACCGCGACCGGGAAGATCGAGGCCGGGTCCTGACGGGAGACGATCTCGGTCATCCGGGGGTGCCAGCCCTCCAGCAGCGACAGCGTCATCGCCTGGAGCCTGCCTCCGCTCATGCCGACATCGGGGTCGTGGCCGAGTGCCGGCAGCCCGTGCAGGGCCCGGTGCCGCTGGTCGGCAACGAAGGCGGTCATGTGCTCTTCCGTCAGCGCCCGCGGATCGTGGCCGCCTCCGGGTGCCTGGGCCTCCAGGTAGGCACTGAGCTCGACGCAGCTGCGGCGGGCGAGCTTGAGCGGACCCTGTGAGCGTGGCGGCTGGTTCCTGAGCCGGGCGTCGAAGTAGTCCCAGACCAGGTCTCGCAGCCACCGCTGTGACAGGCCCAGCAGCCCGAAGTGGCTCCCGCTGTCGTTGAACCGGGCGCCGTAGTGATCGGTCTCGATGAAACCGGCGTCCCTGGTGTCCTGACGGGTGAAGTAGACCAGCCGCAAGCAGGCGAGCATGACCGGGTGTCACCGTCGCGCACGGACAGCATGCGGTGGACGCGCGCACTCGGCCAAACGGATGAGATGCGACCATTCTGCTAGTCGCCGAGAGCAACCGGTGTGCTGCCTGGAGCAGGTACATCCGGTGGGCCGCCCATCCCTTGCCGGGGGACATGGTCGAACCATCCGGAGACATCGGTGTTCCCGGTTCGGCAGCTGCGGGCGCCCCCGGTGAGGATTTCTGGTCTGCTGTCGGCTGCCGCGTCTGCGGCGGCCGACAGCGGTCGACGGCCCCGTGAACGAAGGGGAACGTCATGCCTGCGATAGCCAGTTGGGGACCACTGGTGGAAGGTCCCACCGTGCCTGTGGGAGCCGGTCCCATCGGAATCGCCATCACACCGAACGGGCGACACGCGTATGTCGCCAACAACGGTGACAGCACCGTGAGCGTGATCGACACCGCGTTCTTCACCACGGTCGCCACCATCCCCGGTCTCGCCGGCCCAGTGGGTGTGGCCCTCGGTCCCAGCGGAACCAGCGCCTATGTGACCAATGCCGGATCCGGCACCGTCAGCGTCATCGACACCGCCACCAACACGGTCACCGCCACCATCACGGTCGGTGCCAATCCCATCGGGGTGGCGGTCACCCCGGACGGGAGCCACATCTATGTGGCGAACAACGGAGACGGCACCGTGAGTGTGATCGACACGGCCACCGATGCCGTGGTCGGCTCCCCCATTCCGGTGGGCACCAACCCGGCCGGCGCGGCGAGCAGCCCGGATGGCTCCCAGATCTGGGTGGTCAACTTCGGCTCGAACTCGGTGAGCGCGATCGACACGGCCACCAACACCGTGACGGACACGCTCACTGTGGGCGCCTCCCCCTCCCGGGTGGCCATCACTCCCAATGGGCTGTCCAGTTATGTGACCGACAACGGCGCGAACGCCGTCACCGTGATCGAGAAGCTCCGTGCCATCAGCCCGAATGCCGGCCCCATCGAAGGCGGCACCGTGGTCACCATCACCGGGGTCAACCTGGCGGGCGCCACCGCCGTGAACTTCGGTCCCCGTCAGGCGTCCGTCATCGCTGACACGGCCAACCAGCTCACCGTCATCAGCCCACCTGGTTCCGGTACGGTCCCGGTCACGGTCGTCACGCCCGGGGGTACCAGCAACCAGGCGCTGTTCCAGTACGTCCCCGCTCCGACGGTGACGGGCATCGACCCGATATCCGGGCCCATCGCCGGTGGCACCAGCGCGACCGTCTCCGGCATCGGCCTGCTGACCGCCCACTCGGTCACTTTCGGGGCGACCCCGGCGCGTCCCACCGTGGTCTCCGACACCCAGCTGACCGTCACCGCTCCGCCCGGCACCACCGCAGGGTCCGTCCCCGTCGGCGTCACCACCGCCGGCGGGACGGCCCGCAACCTCATCTACACCTATCTGGACGCCCCCACGGTGACGGCCCTCAGCCCCGGCTCCGGACCGGTCTCCGGCGGTACACCGATCACCCTCACCGGTACCGGCCTCACGACAACCAACCAGGTGACCCTGGGCGGTGTGCCCGTGGCGTTCAACGTCATCTCGGACACCACCCTCACTCTCCAGTCCCCGCCTGGGACGGCAGGTCCCGCGAACCTGACCGTCACCACCTCCGCCGGCACCGCCACCGCGACCTACACCTACGTGCCCGCGCCCACCACCTAGGCGATGGCGCCGCCTCACCCCTGTCTCGAAGGAGCAGTCACGCGACTCAACCACCTGGCCGTCCGCTGCGGCTTTAGCTGGACGGCCGGGACGTGTCCGGCCCGTAGGAGCAGCCGGAGGAGGCGTTCACCG
This sequence comes from Kitasatospora sp. NPDC101155, assembly GCF_044768305.1. Lineage (NCBI taxonomy): Bacteria > Bacillati > Actinomycetota > Actinomycetes > Kitasatosporales > Streptomycetaceae > Kitasatospora > Kitasatospora sp. NPDC101155. The sequence goes on from NZ_JBIWPN010000045.1 coordinate 35,366, forward strand.
CCTGCCTGACGGCCATCGAGGACGGCACCCGGGAGCACCTGGTCACCGTGTAGCCCCGCCGTACGCCGAAGGGCGGCACCGGACCATCCAGGCCGGTGCCGCCCTTCGGCGTACGCGTGGTCCTCCCCGCTGCCCTGCCTACTCGGCGTCAGGCTCTGCGGTGCCCGCCGCGACCGGTTCGAGGGCGGTCTCCTGGAGCGGCCCGTGGAGACGGGCCCCGCAGCTTCACCACGAACCCACGGTCCACCCCCTAGCGTCGGGACATCGGACCCTCGGGTTCCCGCTGAAGAACCTTCAGTTTTCGCGAACTCGCTGGGGTCTACGGGGGCGAGTAGTAGCGGGACAGCCGTTAACGCTGAGATTGATCACGGTCTGGGGCCGTAGCACGATGGGAGCCTTCCGCGCAGGCGTTCGGCTGGCGACTCACTGCCCCGTGATCTTGCCGGTGCGGTCGCACCAGCAAGACGCCTTGGCGAGCAAGGGACATACCGGCCCAGGGGCTTTTGAGTCGACCCGCAGCAGCGTGCAGAAGGCCTGGGCGAGGGAGGCGAGGGCGGCGAGGGTGGTGCGGCGGTGCCAGCCGGGGTGGTTACGGCCTTCGAATCGCAGCCGTTGCTTCCCGCCCGGAATGCGGTGCGGGGCCGGCCGGAGGGCCGGCCGGCCCCGCACGGGGTGCCTTGCTGCCCCTGCGCCGGGCAGCACCGCGACGTCAGCGCTGCGTCAGGGCCACGAACAGGCCGCGGCCGGAACGCTGCGCCCGGCCGGCCTTCACCAGACGCTCAAGGGTGGCCCGGACGTTGGCGACGTTGTTCGAGGTGTCGTCCCGGCCGATCGCCGCGGTGATCTCTCCTGCCTTCAGCGGCGTGCCGGCGGATGCGAGCGCCGCGAGCACCTCGTCGGCGACGCCGCGCGACTGCTGCGCGGGCGCCGCCGCGGCCTTCTTCGTTGCGGTGGTCTTCTTCGACGTCTTCGCCGTGGGCTCGCTCGTGGCAGGGGCAGTCTCGGCGGCGGCCGCGACGGCCTTGCGGGGGCTGCGCGCGGCACGCTTCGACGGGCCACCACCGGCAGCTGCGCGGGCAGCGGGCCGCCACCGCGCGGCCGCCTTCTTCGACGCGGGCTCCTCGGCGGCGGGGCCCGGCTCGCCAGGGGCCTTCACCGGCTCCTCGGGCGCAGCCGCGCTCACCGTGGTGTTGTCGGCCGGGGCCTGCGGCGACTCGGTGGGAACCGACCGCAGGGCGTGAAGGGCAGCGTTCATTGCGTCGAGGTAGCTGCCGACCTGCGCCAACTCGGCTTCCAGCGAGGCCTTTTGCTGCTGGAGTTCGGCGAGGTGCGTCTCCACCTGGGCGATGGAGGATGCGACGCCCGCGTGGAGATCGAAGGTAGTTGCCAAGGGGTGACCTCACTCGTCGTGGAACCGGCGAACCACCGTACGGTCGATCGCTTTCCATGACTGTACGGCGCAGTTGGTGTTCCGCGCCCCGAGTATCCGCAGGTGAGAGCAACGAGCGGAGACCGGCTTCGGTGGCTGTTGACCTCGCCGAGGAGGGCCGCCGCGTCCTCGTGGGGACTTCGACTCCAGGGCCGCCTCCCGGAGGCGCTGGGTGTCCCGGAGACCTCCGGGGGGCCGCGTGCTGTGTGGCTGGCTGGGCCTACCCTTCGCGGGCGGGCGTCCGCCACCACCCGCGTCATCGCCAGCAAGAAGCGCCGGGCTGCCGCCAGTTCGGCGGCGTCGAAGTCTCCGGGGGTCGTCACCATCCCGCCGATCAGCGGGCCGAAGAACGACTGCCCGAGTTCCATCGCCTGCTGCTCGACCACGAGCAGCACCCGGCGGCGGTCCTGGGCGGCCCGAACCCGGCGGATGTGGCCGAGCCGTTTCAGTCGGTCGACCAGCGCCGTCGTCCCGGCCGAGTTGAGGCGCAGCCGCTCGCCCAGCCGACCGGGCGTCAGCTCGGTGCCGGCGCGCGCGGTGTGTCAGTCAGTCCGGCCGGGCTTCCTGCGGCGCAGTGCGAGGGTGGTGCCGCCGGCGGCGAGGACCAGTGCCGAGGTCACGGCGGAGATCGGCACGAAGTTGTCGTGCTTGCCGGTCTCGGTGTGGCCGGAGCCGCCTTCCGCGACTGCTTTGACGCTGTTGGCCCTCAGGGTTGCCTGGATCCAGTCCGCGTAGGCGGGCACGTTGGTGTAGAGCCCTGGTCCTTGCGAGCACGGCACGTTCGGGGCGCCGGGGCCCGAGGTGACCCCGACGAGCTCCCACCGTTCGTCCCGGCCCTTCTGGAGCTGCGGGCCGCCGGAGTCCCCGAAGCACGCCATGGCGTTGGGCTTGGAGGTCATCGTGCACAGTCGGGTGGGGCCGCGAACCCGGGCGCGCACTCGGACTCGGCGCCCAGGTGCGTGTTCAGCTCCTGAAGCCGGTCCGGGAATTTGAGTTCCTTTTCGCTGGTGGTGCCGAAGCCGAGGAGCCGGGTCGCAGTGCCCTGCTGCCCCGCCTGCTCCGCGATTCTGATGGGCTGCTCGTTGACGGGTTGGTCGAGGCGGATCAGCGCGAGGTCGTCCTTGTTGGCCGCCTTCGTGTCGCCGTTCACGAAGCCGGGGTTGACGAAGGTCCGGTCGATCTTGCGAACGGTGCCCCCGGTCTTGCGCTGGTCGCTGCCGATCCGCACGGTGCCGTCAAGTGTGAGTCCCTCGCCCGTGACGCAGTGCGCCGCGGTCAGGACCCACTGCCGGTCGATCAGCGACGCCCCGCAGTTGCCCTCCGGAATTCCGAGGGAGGGGGCCGACTCCGGGATCGACACCATGAACGGGTAACCCTCGGTGGAATTCCCACCGTTGACGACTGCTGCGGCGCTGCCCGCCATGACAGTGGTGCAGGCGATGGCGGCGAGGGTACCGATGGAGGCGGTGCGGGCGGTACGGCGACGGGATGATTTCAGGCTGAACACGGTAAGCGTTCCTTTTGCCCGGAAATGCGTACGGGTTCAGCCTGCTCGTCGAAGATCCACTGGGCGATGGTGGCCGCAGGTGGACTCGGGCTCGGGGCAGCAGGTCGGAGGGAGGTGGGGGTATCCCCCCGTTTGCATGACCGAGGCGAAAACCACCGCCGAAACCGTTCCCGCGCTGCTCGACGCGTTCCCCTCTGACCGGCCGCGCTCCCGACGGCAGGGGCCGACACCGTGGTGCGGCGCAGGGGCATCATGTGGTCGGTGCGGCGCCGCTCACGTCCGACTCGCGCTGTGCGGTCCCCGCACGGTGGGCGGCCTCGAATTCGGGAAACGAGCGGGGCGCGGGCGGGGAGCGATCTTCAGTCCGCCTCCCGCACCCTCTGGTCAGCCCCACTCGTGAACACCCCCCCAGCCTGGCCTGACACGAGATCACTCACGCGCGTGCTTCGCGGTCGCGGATTCGCCAACAGCGCCAACGGCGCGTTTCCCCTGGACAAGGGGTTGGGCGCGGTCGGCCGGGAGCAGACCGCACTGCACCGCGCCCGGTCGGCGCGCATCGGTTCTCGGGCGGCGGAGGCCTCGCCCGACCAGGACAAGGGGCCCGACGCCGACTCCGCGGGCACCTCCGCCGACGCCTCCACGCCCCCGACGGCAGATCGGCCCGTTTCCGCAGGCCAGCGGCCCCGGTCAAGGGGGGCGAGGGCGTGGCGACAACCCTTCTGCTCCCGCTGACGGGACGCGGTGGAAGGCGGGTTCGACGGAGCCGGTGCGGGCGTGGGGTCTTGGTGGCGCACGACGCCCGGGTGGTCGCCCGGATCACCGAGCCGCGCGCCAGCCGCTCGCAGGGCACCGCGCACACCACCGCGGCCAAACCGGCCGGGGAGCGAGGCCGCCGAGGCCAGGGAGGGCGAGCAGCAGTCGGCCCCGCGGCCCCGGCGCCGGTGGAGTCGCCGATCGAGTGGCTGCGCATCAACGGTCGCCAGCACGCCGCGCGGATCCTCCAGCTGACACTCCGCCCAGGCCGTGCCCTCGGCAAGAGACGGAGCCACCCGCGCCTCGCGGGGGCCCAGCAGCCCTGTGGCCAGCGTGCGGTCCTCACCACTGGTCATCAACCAGCAGAGCCCGCGCAACCGCCTCCTCCGGGAAGACCGCGGCGCCGCCCGCGTGCCGGCCAGCGGATCCGGTCGGGGGATAGCCCCCCTGCGAAGACGGAGGTGCTCCCCAGCGCGCGACCGGCCCTGCCAACGCGAAGATCAACTTATTGAACGCCGAGGTCATCGGCGCTCCGTCGAGGTGAGGTGGTCGAAACGATGGCAGACAACAAGCGGATCGCGCGGCGCGGACTGCTGGCGACGGCGGCGGCGGTAGCCGCCGCCGTGCTGGTCCCGGTGACTGCGGTTGCCGCGCCGGTGTCCCCGGGCGCCACCGGCGCGGACGCGGCGACGGCGCAACGCTCCGCCGTGGTGAGCGCGCTGGAGAGCGTCGCCCAGCCGCTGCGGACGACGGAACCCGGCGGCGGCAACGCCGACCTGCGCGCCCTGGGCGCCATGATCGGCGACGCCAAGGTGGTCGGCCTCGGCGAGGCCACCCACGGCTCGCACGAGTTCTTCGCGATGAAGCAGCGCCTGTTCCGCTACCTCGTCGAAACGAAGGGCTTCACCACCTTCGCCCTGGAGACGAGCTGGAGCAGCGGTCTGCAGATCGACGAGTACGTCCAGGGCGGTCCGGGCGACGCGCGGCAGATCGTCAAGGAGGCCTTGGGCGGCAGTCCATGGGACCGTGAGGAGTTTGCCGACCTGATCACCTGGATGCGGGACCACAACCGGAGCCACCCGCAGAATCCCGTCCACTTCGTGGGCGACGATCTCGGCCTCCCCAGGCTCGGCGACCGGATGTTCGAACGGGTCACCTCCTACATGCGCGGCGCCCGCCCCGACCTCCTCCCGCAGCTCGACGGGCTCTACGCCGGCCTGCGGCCGTTCGACGACACCTTTGCCTACCTGCGGAAGCCGCTCGCCGAACGCCGCGACAACGCCGCCAAGGCGCAGCAGGCACTCGACCTCGTCAGCGCGAGCGGTGCCGGCGCCCCCGGCGACGGCGCCCACGCGTGGGCCGTGCAGCAGGCCCGGAACATCGCCGAGACCTTCGCCTTCGCCGCCCTGGACGTCACCGACCCGTCCTCGGTGTCCGCCGCGGAGCAGCTGCGCGACCGGGCGATGGCGGACAACACCGCGTGGTGGCAGCGCCGCACCGGAGGCAAGGTGCTGCTGTCGGCGCACAACGGGCACGTCGGCTACCTGGCCACCGACACCTTCCTGTACCCCAAGCCGCAGGGCTCCCAGCTGCGCGACGCCTACGGTCGCGACTACGTGGCCATCGGCTTCACCTTCGACAGCGGCTCCTTCCTCACCAACGACGCGATCCTGACCGACGGCTGGAAGACCGTCACTGTTCCGGCGGCCACGCCGGACATGAACGAGTACACCCTCGACCGGGTCCGCTACCGGGACTACTACGTCGACCTGCGCGCCGCACCCCGGGTGGCCCGTGACTGGCTGGACAGCAGCCGCCCCACCTACGATGCCGGCTCGGTCTACGTCAGCGACCCGATGCCGCGGCTCGCGATCGGCCAGGCCTACGACGTCCTCATCCACCTGAACCAGGTCACCCAGGCCCGCAGGTTCTGACCCCACCCCCGCCCCACGGGGTAACGGTTCATCCTGTCAGCAGGAACCGGGCCGACCCCCTGAACCCGTCACCACGGCGGTCCCTGGGCTGCCGTGGTCTGCAGCACGGCCCGGTTGCGCAGAGGTGCCGGTGAGGACTTCCTCGCCGACGGCCGCATGGTGTCAGCGGTGGGGGTGCCACTCGGCGAGGAGGATGGTGGCGTCGTCCCGAAGCCGCTGGTCCTGGTGCAGAAGGATCTGCTGGATGAGGCGGCGCAGGGCTTCCGGCGCGGGCAGCCCGTCGGTCATAGAGCGCACGACGGTGTCGGTCAGGCGGTCTTCGCCGAACAGTTCGCCGCTGGCCGAGCGGGCCTCGGTGACGCCGTCGGTGAACATCAGCACGCGGTCACCGGGCTGCAGGTGGACGGTGTGGACCTGCGGCGGCGGCGCAGTGTAGCCGGTCACGCCGAGGGGCAGGTGCGGGGCGCGCTGGAGCGCGCCGGGCAGGACGTGGCGGTCCCGGATCAGCAGGGGCGGCGGATGACCGCAGTTGATCCAGTCGAACCGGCCGGTGGCGGTGTCGAGGTCGGCGATCACGCAGGTCAGCAGGCGCTCGGGGATCCAGCGAGCCAGGGCGCGGTCGATCCGTTCGGCGATGTCCGCCAGGCCGCCGCCAGCCCGCCGGGTGGAGCGGCACGCCGCCAGCGCCACGGCGCTGCAGCCGCCGGAAGCCAGGTCGTGGCCCATGGCGTCCAGCAGGGTCAGGTGCAGGCGGGTGCTGGCCACGCTGTGGTCGAAGGCGTCACCGCCGATCTCGTAAGCCGGTTCCAGGACGGCGGTGGAGGTCACCGACGAAGTGCCGATCGTGCGCGGCGGCACGAACGCCCACAGCAATTCCGCCTGCAACGTCATCGCCTGAGTGCGCATTGCCCGGGCCAGGACGTCGCTGTAGATCTGCTTGGTCGCAAGGATCATGGCAGTCAGGGAAGCCAGGGCCCGGCACCGCTCCAACACGGGTGACTCGAGCGCGGGCGCCGCCACCCGCAGTACCCCGAGACGGCCGACACCGTCCACCAGCGGCAGCCACCCCACGCGTTCGCCAGGAACCGTAGCCGCGGCGACCTGCACCGTCTCGGTGCGATAGGCGCGCCCGGCGAGCGAGGCGTCCACCGACAATCTTTCCAGCTCCGTGGCCACGCCGGTGGCGATCTGGTGCGCTTGGGCGGGGTTGGGAAGTGCGACGAGTTCGCGTTGCTGCATGTCCGCGATGTAGACGCGCGCCTGGGACAGTCCCAGGCGCCGGCCGGCTTCCTGCACCAGTGCGGGGATCTCGCGGGGGGCGAGGCGGTGGGAGGCGGCCAGCACGTCGGCGAGGACTTCTCCCAGACCGGAGTCCTGAGCTGGCACGAACCCACCTTTCACAGTCGACCACACGGCGGGTCCCGGCGATCTCCTCATCATCGCCCGAAAGGGTTGGCAGCGTCGTGGCGGCGCGCGGCAGCAGGCCATCGGCCGAGCTACTCGTGAGTCACTTAGCGCGTGGTTCGCCGCTCGTTGACGGCATCCCCGACATCGCCGGCTGAGGCCCGGCGACACCGTGCCGCCCGTCCGGGAACTCGCCCGCGAGCACGGCACCACCACCGCCACCGCCTTCGGCGTCATCACCGCACTCGACCGCAAGGGAGTGCTGACCGGCGTACCCGGCGGCCGAACTCCCGCCGCCGACGACCCGTCCGCCCACACAAATGCCGAACTCGCCAACTACGCCCACGATCTGCGCACCAACCTCACCACCCAACAGTTCGCCGAGCTGATCCGCCTCCTCACCGACACCTCGCCACAGGAGCGGGCACCCACCACCGCACTGGAGGCGGCGGAGGAGATGGCGGCCGGCCTGCGGGAGGGGCACGAACTCCGCCAGGGCCGTCCACGACGCCACCGGCCTAATGGGAGCTACCGGGTTGTAGAAGACTCGGTGCCGTAGCCGCCAGCAGGTGAGCACTCTCGCCGCCGGAGCCGTTCGAGCTCTGAGGTCAGACCGTGCCCCGGCTGGTCGGCCGGGAGGCCAGACCGCTGATGGGGTGGCGTGCCCGCCCGCGAGGGCGTGAGCACTGGATCCATTAGGCCGCGCGCCGTGCCTTCCGCAGGCTGCTCGACGAAGTGAACGACCTGACAGGGAGGGCATGTTGCTGCTGATCGGCGATGACTGGGCGGAAGATCATCACGATGTCGAGATCCAGGACGAGTCCGGCCGCAGGCTCGCCGCCGCGCGGCTGCCGGAGGGCGTGGAGGGCATCGCGAAGCTCTACGAACTCCTCGCCCGCCATGGCGGCGAGAACCTGGACGCGGCCCGGGTGGTCGTCGGGATCGAGACCGACCGCGGCTCGTGGGTGCAGGCCCTGATCGCCTCCGGCTACCAGGTATACGCAATCAACCCGCGCCAGGTCGCCCGGTTCAAAGAGCGGTACGCCACGTCCGGGGCCAAGAGCGACAAGGGCGACGCGCACGCACTGGCCGACATGGTCCGCATCGACCGCGACCAGCTGCGGCCCATCGCCGGCGACAGCGGCCAGGCCCAAGCCGTCGAGGTCGTCGCCCGCGCCCACCAAACTCTGATCTGGGAACGCACCCGCACCTTCCAGCGACTGCGGAGCACGCTGCGCGAGTACTTCCCCGCAGCCCTCACGGCCTACGCCGAACTGGCGCTGACCAGCACGGACGCGCTCGAACTGCTCATCAAGGCGCCCACCCCCGGCGACGGCCGCGAAGCTGACCCGTCCCCAGATCATCTCGGTCCTGGCCCGGGCCCGGCGCCGGAACCGGGATGCGAAAGCGGCGGCGATCCAGGCCGCGCTGCGCGAGCCGCAGCTCGGCCTGCCCGAGCCGGTCACCGCCGCCTACGCGGCGGCCGCCGCCGCCCACGCGCGCCTGCTGATCGCGCTGAACGAGCAGATCACCGAGATGGAAGGGCAGGTGAAGGCCCATTTTCTCGCGCACCCGGACGCTGAGATCTACCTGTCGATGCCCGGCATCGCGGAGATCACCGGTGCCCGGGTGCTCGCAGAGTTCGGAGACGACGCCACCCGCTACGCGTCCGCCAAGGCCCGCAAGAACTACGCCGGCACCAGCCCCGTCACCAGGGCCTCCGGCAAGAGCCACACCGTCCAAGCCCGCTACGTCCGCAACAACCGGCTCGCCGACGCGTTGCAGACGCAGGCGTTCTCCGCCCTGAGGGCTTCGCCCGGCGCCCGCGCCTACTACGACAAGCAGCGCGCCCGTGAGGCCGGCTACAACCCGGCCCTCAGGCAGGTCGGCAACCGCCTGGTCGGCATACTCCACGGCTGCCTCAAGACCCGCACCCTCTACGACGAGGCGACCGCGTGGTCACACCACGCCCAACCCATTGCCGCTTGACACCCAACGACATGGGGTGTCTGACCTGCGGGCATTGACCAGTCTCAGCGAAGTTTGACGGCGGCTCGGTTGTCTCACCGAACTTTGACGGCGTCTCGGCGAAGTTTGACCGCGTAGTTCTGGCTCTGGGCCCGGTTCTAGGATTTGCGGCATGGCAACAAGACTCGTGCAGATCAATATGAAGGCCCAGAACGACTCCGTGCTCGGCCGGTTCTGGGCGGAGGCACTCGGCTGGGGTGTCGACAGCGAGGGACCCGGCGTGACGAACCTCGAACCCGTGGGCTTCGACTACCCCGATCCCACGGCCGTCTGCATCGACATCATCACCCGCCCCGAACCCAAGACGGTGAAGAACCGGGTGCACATCGACCTGGCCACCACCTCGGCCGCCCACCAGGCGGAGTTGGTCGCGCGTCTGAAGGACCTCGGCGCGACCCTCGCTGATGTGGGCCAGGGCGATGTCCCCTGGACGGTCATGGCCGACCCGGAGGGCAACGAGTTCTGCGTCCTGGAACCCCGCCCCATCTACCGGGACACCGGGCCGATCGCCGCGGTGGTGGTTGACTGCGCCGACCCGCGCGCGATGGCCCGGTTCTGGGGCGAGGCGACGGACTGGACGGTGCACGAGGTCGCCGGCGACCACGCCTCCCTGCGCTCCACCCAAGGCGTCGGCCCCTACCTGGAGTTCGTGTGCACTCCCGATATCAAGAGCGGGTGGAATCGCGTCCACCTCGATGTCGCTCCCTACCTCGATGGCGACCTGGCGGGAGAGGAATCCCGGCTGCGCGCCCTGGGCGCCACCGACCCTGGCATCGACCAGTCCTCGATCTCGTGGAAGATTCTGGTCGACCCGGAGGGCAACGAGTTCTGCCTCCTCAGCCCTCGCTGAGCCCGAGCGACTGCTCCGACCGGCTCGGGTCAGCGGCGAAGACGGCGTGGGGTCAGCGCAATGCCGCCAGAGACGGGGTGGCGTCCCCGGTGATCCAACGCGCCTCGTCGGACGCCAGGAACACGAGCGGGCCGAAAGCGCCGGAGCCCAGCGTCAAGGATCTCTCCAGGGCCCGCGTCCCACCACCCGTCAAGATCATCTGCCGGGTCGCCCGGACGGTCAAACTTCGCTGAGACTCGTCAAACAATGTTGAGACGGGTCACGGGTGTCCCCTGACAGACGATCTTGGCCGTTTGCCACTTGATCTTGACCAATGCCAGGTTTGCGCCACTTGATCTTGACCGTTGGGAGCTGCCGAGTGAGCACGTCGTGGCGCCGTGCCGATGGGCGGTCCCGTTGGAAAACGTTGCAGGGCGAACCGGGTGGATGTGCCAAGATCCTCTGCCGTGAAGACTTGGGACGAACTGACTCTCATCGAGCAGGTGCTGGTCCGCCGCGCCGTCGGCGGGACCAGTCCGCGCGGCACCGTGCGGCACGTCGCGGCAGTGCTGCGCTGGGCGGGCTCACCCGAGGCGCTGAGGTGGTGCGATGCCTCGCCCGAGGAGCAGACGGCGCGGGTGCCGGAGTTGGCGTCGGCGGCGCTTCGGCTGGTCGCGGGCGGGTGGTTGACGCTGCGTCGGGCGGTCGGTACCGCGTTCGTCCAGGAGGACAGCCCGGAGGTGGTGGGCGCGGAGCTGGAGCAGGTGGTGGCCGACCCGGCGACGTGGGTCTGGAGGCCGGACGGCGGATCCAAGGTGCCGGCCCTCTCACTGCGGGCGACCGAGACGGGGGACCGGCGTTGGGAGGCCGCCGCGTACGCTCCGGGCGCCCCGCCCACCATCCACCAGCTGGACCTGCCGGAGGACGAGGCCCGGTTCCGGGTGTGTGCCATGGAGCTGAGCGGCTGGTTGACCGGACCGTTCGGGATCCTCGGCGATCTGCCGCCCGGGCTGGCGGGCGAGGAGCTGCGGGCGTATGTGGCGGCGGACCTCGCTCCGCTGGTCCGGTTCGTCCGCGAGGGAGCGATCGAGGTGCTGCACGTCGCGGAGCCCGACGCCGAGGCGACCATCGTCCCGCTGGAGGACTTGCTGGACGCCTTCGGCGACCGGGAACTGCGCTGCGACGACCGCGACGACTGGGGTGTCGGGTTCACCTGCGTCCTGATCCAGTCGCCAGCGAACGCGCTCCGCTAGCGTCCTGGGCAGGAGACCCGACAGAAGCCAAAGAAGATCACCGAATTCGAGCGGTCAAAGTCACCTGGCAGTTGGTCAAGATCGCCTGTCAGAGGACACCGGGCGGGGCGTCCTCGATGGCGGCGAGCAGGCGGGCGTGGACGGCGCCGGCCGCCTCGCGGGTGGCCGGTCCGGGTCCTCCAGCTGCGGGGCGATCAGCTCGGCGGCCGCGGCGAGGACCGGCACCGGAACGGTCGCCTCGCGCAGGTGGAGGAGCTGGGAGGCGGCCCGCTCGCCGGGCGTGGCCTTGGCGCGGGCGTCGGGGATCAGGGCGCTGATGCCGCGGGGCAGGGGCTGGGTGCTGGTCACCCGGCTCATTCTCCGGGCGGCGGGCACCGGTGATCACCACGGGCGGTCGGTGCCTGACGGCACCCGTCCGGCACCCGGGGCGAGCCCGCGCCGGGTGGTGCTGCTCATCCGGCCGGCATCTCGGCGGCGGTCCGGCCGGCGGCGGTGGCGGCCTGAAGCTCGGTGGCGAGGACCTCGAGTTCGCGGTTCAGATCGCCGAGCACGCAGGACGGGAAGGCGGCGGCGAGCGCGCAGACGGCGATCAGCGGCATTCGCTCGCCGGGGTGGAGCTCGGGCAGGGTGCCGGTGGTGTGCGAGGCGCCGAGCACCACGTCCGCCGCCAGCGTGTAGCGCATTTCCTCGGTGAGCAGGCCGTCGCTGCCCGGGATGATCTCGCGGCTGCTCGCCTGGATGATCTATGGACACCGCTGTTTGCGAGCCGACGCGCTCGTTACACTGGGTGATCCGAGCGCCACCAAGAGCGTTGCTCAACCCAGGTTGAAGCTCTACCTTGAGTCATGGCTGTAGCCAGCGTTCCACCTCGGCCGAACTCGACCCCGTCGGGGTGCGATTGGGCGGAGGTCGGAATCCGCGCGGTGCGGGCCGAGGGAGCAGGGGGAGGACTCGTGCACGAGATAGGCCTGTACTACCCGTACTTCCACGTACGTGACGACCAGTGGCTGAAGCTGGCGGCGCTCTATCTGCCGCAGGTCGCCCGGATTCGCCCGCGGACTTACCCGGTTCGCGATTCTCCGACGGCCGCCGCCCTGCGCAATGATCTCGGCTTCCTCCTCGACGTCGATCCCGACGGGCAGGCTGCGGCGGTAGCAGCGGAGTTCAAGGGATTGCTGGACCGAGAAGAGCGGGACCTGCGCCAGCGATACCGCTTGTCCGTCCCTGAGGACGTCAGTCTCTTGGATGCGAAAAACCCTTGGTTCCAGGACAAGAGGAACATCGCCTGGATCCACCGGTCGCAGCTGGGGGTCACCCCATGGATCAGGAATGGGGATCTTGTCGATCAGATGCGGGACCTCGGCCTCGCCGTTCACGTGCGTGTCGACCCTCTGACCCTGGTCCGGGACGACGTGAAGTGGGTGGGTATGCACCCCGATCTTGTCGCCATCTACTCCTGTGTACTGGCCGACCGGGTTGCCCGAGCCAACGCGCTCACTCCCGTGACCGACGACCCGCAGCTGTTCACCCTTCCCCGTCAGGGGACGGTGGAGGAGTTTGCCGCGGCCCTCTTGGGCAACCCTCGCCGGACCGTCGGTCCGATAGCCGACCTGTACGCGTGTGCAGCGTTGCAGGTCGTCATTCCGCAGGACATCACGCAGCTGCCCGTCGAGGCGATCGTGCGAGCCCGCCGAGAGCTGGCCGACGAGTTCGACGCCTTCCGCGCCCACCTCCAGGCCATGGGAGAGGACTTCGCCGAACTCGAAGCCGTCGAAGACCCAGCGATCCTGCAAGCGCGCGTAGAGGCAATGGTCAACCGCAACCTCACCAAGCCGACCCGGAAACTGGAACGCGGCCTACGCACCCTGGGCATGACACCCGTCCGCGCCGTACTGGGCCTGAAGTCCCTTGAGCTGCCGGCGATAGCGGCGCTGTCCGCACACGCACTTAACGTCTCGCCCATCGCGGGAGCCGGTGGAATGATTGCCGTCCAACTGTTTTCGTCAGCCCGGGCCGCACTGCGAACCTCAGCCGATCAACGGACGAGTGCCGCCGGCTACCTGCTGAGTCTGCAGCGGGAGTTCGAACCGGCCGGTCTACTCACCTCCTTCCGTCAAGGGCCGACGAGCCGGATCAGGCGGATACTTGGTCGTTGACGCACGAAGCCTGGGTTGGGTCCTTCCAGGCACGCAATAAACGACTGCAGAGCGGTCGGACCTCTTGGCGACCCGTCCGCTCGGCCGGACAGGATGTGGTCGCGGACGATCAGCACTTCGGGAGTCGCTGGGACTGCCGTGGAAGTCGAACTATTTGCACGCCGGAATGGCTGGGGTCGCCTCGAACTTCCGTTGTCTCAGTCGCGGCTGGCCGAAGCTCTTCGGAGCCTCGGCCAGCGCAGACGGCAAGTCTGTGGCGTCCGGCGGTGGTGCCGCGCAGCAGGATGGTCAGCCAATCAGCTTCGCGTAGGCGGTGGCGTCGAGGAGATTGTCGGTGGAGGCGCTGGCCGCCAGCTTGATCTTGAACGGCCAGACGCCGCAGGCGCGGGCGCCGAGTTGGTTCGCGCCAACGCCTGGAGCGACAACGCGGACCTGCACGCCTACTACTGCGCCCACGGCTGGCAGTGGGTCAGGACGGTCAGCGGCAATCGTTCCGGGGCGCTCTTCGAGATGGCCGTGGGCGCGACCCCGCTCTGCTCCGTCCATGAGCTCGGCGAGATCCCGCTGCTCCGGTGAACCGTGAGCTGCCACCGGCCAGGGCCGAAGTCCCTTCACACGACACGCGGTGCGCGGGCAGGGCCCGGGATCCCTCCTCGCTCGTGCGTTCCCCACCAGGCGCACGCGGTCCGGACCCGCCCTTGCCGGGAGGGCGGGACCGGTGAACGCGCGAGCGGCGGCTTCGCTCCGTTCGTCACCACCCGCCCGGGTGTGCCGGTCGGTCGAGCGGGTGCCGGGTGAAGAACTCCCACATGACCGCGGTCGCCGAGATCGTCTGCGTGGTGTGCCCCGGGCCGCTGGGCGCCACCGCTCCGGGCCAGGTGTGGCCGCCGCCGATGACCTGGTAGTGGGTGACTTCGGTGCCCCGGACGCACGGCGTCCAGTCGAACTCGACCACGTCCGAGCCGATGCTGCGCCGGCTTTCCGCCGAACACCGGTCCTTGTCGGTCCAGGTGCTCAGCCACTGGGCGATCGAAGGGTACTGCTCGCCGTGGCTGGTTCCCCCGTCGTAGTGGATGACCGGGTCCGCGGTGCCGTGGAACTCGAGCATCGGCACGGGCGGGCTCGTCCGGCAGTCGACGAGGGCCTGGAGCGGGCCGAGCGCACCAAGCCGATCCCGCAGTCCGTCCCCGCCCGGATGCGCTTCCTGCTCAAGGGCGCCAAGGGCTCCACCAAGCAGCTCGCCCAGGACCTCGACGTCTCCCGGCGCACCGTCCAGCGCTGGCTCAAGGGCCAGGGCACTCCCAAGCCGGCCGCCACGAAGGCCATCGAGCAGAAGGTCCGCGCCACCTGGCAGCCGCGGGTGAAGCAGCGGGTACGCAAGGCGGCCGAGATGAACGGGTTCACGCTTCACATCTCCGGGACGTTCGGCTTCGATGCCGGCCCTAACTCCACCGACGACCCCCGCGAACGGCTCCTGGAGAACCTCCGGATGCCCGGCAGCGTCTCCCAGGCCCTCTACGCCGCCCGCGACCGCGGTGCCACCCAGGCCGAACAGGAGGAGATCCTCGCCAACGGCCTGCGCGACCACTACTTCCGGGCCGGCGGCGGCCGGGGCGTGGCGAAGGTCGCACTGAACAGCCTCAACTGGATGGACCTCGAGCTGTAGGTCTCGCCGCAGGCCCCAGCGCTCCTCTGCCGCTGTGACGGAGCGCTTCATTTGGCGGATGAGCGGTTGAGTTGACGAGTTGAGCGTGTGGTGTCGTGTCGAAGACAGGGGCTGGCAATGCCGGGCGGCGAGTCGCTGGCCGGACGAAGGCCGCCGACGATCCCGTCCCGGGGCCGAACGGGTTGGTCGTGCCTACATTCGCCGGCACCGCAGCGCGGCCGCCGCGTCGCGTCCGCCCAACTCACCCTCGCCACCCGGCAGGGCCGCCTTCGTCCAGTCGGTGAGCTGGCTCCCTTCGGCCTGGCCAGTAGGGCAGGCGTCGGAGTGATGCTGTTGTGCTGGTGAACCGGGCCCGCCGCCACAAACGACGCCGGTGCCGCCCTGTTGGTCACCCGTTGGGCGCAGCGGGCCTGCATCGCGGCCGTTTGCCGCTTCCCCGGGCTGATCAACGGGGCGGCACTGCCGCAGCGACAGTTCTGAGGAACGCTGTTTGTCCACTCCCGCTTGACAGTTGGCCCTGCGATGCCGAAGCTGTCCTACTGTCATAAGACAGTAGGAGAACTGCTCGTGATCGAGTTCGTACTGGACGGCCGCTCGCGGGTGGCCACGTACATGCAGCTGGTACTGCAGGTCAAACAAGCGCTGCGGGTCGGGCTGGCACAGCCCGGGGATCAGTTGCCCAAGGTGCGGGAGGTGGCGCGAGCCCTGGCCATCAACCCGAACACGGTCCTGAAGGCGTACCGGGAACTGGAGCACGAGGGATTGGCCGAGGGGCGGCCGGGGGTCGGAACCTTCCTCGTGGGGACGCTGGCCGGTCCGTCGCTGCAGCACCAGGCCGATCTGCGCGCCGAGTTGGTGGCGTGGCTGGGCAGGGCGAGGGTGGCCGGGCTCAGCCGGGACGATCTTTCGGCGCTGATCGACACCACGGTACGGGCCGCGTTCGACGCCCCGACGGCAGTAGCAGCACGGACAACCGAGGGAGAGACATGACGGACTTGGCGTTGGAAACCGACGCCCTGGGCAAGCGGTACGGGCGCATGTGGGCGCTGCGTGACTGCTCAATGCAGCTGCCGGCCGGCCGTATCGCCGCGCTGGTCGGCCCGAACGGCGCGGGCAAGAGCACGCTGTTACACCTTGCGGTCGGCCTGCTGCAGCCGGACGAGGGGCGGGTTCGAGTTTTCGGGGAGGAGCCGCGCGGGAACACCCGCGCGTTGGCAGACATCGGCTTCGTCGCCCAGGACACCCCGCTGTACCGGGACTTCACCGCCACCGAGTTGATCACCATGGGCGGCAAGCTCAACCGGCGCTGGGACGCGGACGCCGCCCGCCGGCGTCTGGACGGGGCCGGCATCCCGCTCGGCAAGGCGGTGGGCACCCTGTCTGGCGGCCAGCGCGCCCAGGTCGCACTCGCCATCGCGCTGGCCAAGCAGCCGCGGCTGCTCCTGCTCGACGAGCCGATCGCGGCACTCGACCCGCTCGCCCGGCACGAGTTCATGCAGGCGCTGATGGACGCGGTGGCCGAGACCGGCGCCACCGTGCTGCTCAGCTCACACCTGCTGACCGATCTGGAACGCACCTGTGACCACCTGGTGGTGCTGCGCGACGCACGCGTCCGACTGGCCGGACCGGTCGACGATCTGCTCGGCGACCACCGCATCCTGGTCGGCCCGCGCACCGAGGGCCCGATCCGCGGCGTCGTACAGGTGATCCGCGTCAGCCATACCGACCGCCAGTCCACGCTGCTGGTCCGAACCGCCGGCCCGCTCACCGATCCGGCCTGGACCGTGCGCGAGCCGACCCTCGAAGACGTCGTCCTGGCCCATCTCGCGGCCGACGCCCCGCAGGCCCGCACCGCTCCGGAGGTGACCGCGTGATCTGGCTGACCTGGCGCCAACACCGCAAGCAAACCCTGTTCACCGCCCTCGCGCTCGCGCTGCTCACCGCAGTCATGGTTCCGACCGGGCTGCGTATGCACGCGGTATTCGACAGCTCCGGGCTCGCCGCCTGCCAGGTCGGCCGGGGCAGTACGTGCGAGCGCGTGGCCAACCAGTTCGACAACCAGTTCGGCAGTCTGGGCTTCGTCGCGATCCTGTTCATGCTGCTGCCGCTCCTGGTCGGGCTGTTCTTCGGCGCGCCCCTGATCGCCCGTGAGGTCGAGGGCGGCACCCATCGGCTGGTATGGACCCAGGGGGTGAGCCGATCGCGTTGGAGCACGGTCAAGTTCGCCCTGCTCGGAGTGGCGGGCGTCCTGCTGTCGACCGTCTATGCCGTCGGGGTGTCCTGGTGGATCGGCCCGCTGGCGGCCGCTGGCGCTGGGCGGTTCGGCTACGGGTACTTCGACGTCCAGGGCATCGTGCCGGTCGGCTACACGTTGTTCGCGCTGGCGCTGGGAATCTTCGCCGGCACGGTGTGGTCGCGGGTACTGCCGGCGATGGCGACCACGCTGGGGGCCTTCGTCCTCGTACGGACACTGATCGAGGTGCTTGCGCGACCGCACTTCATGCCGGCCGAGACCGTGACCTACGGCATCCAGGGACCCGCGCCGACGACGGCCGACCGGGTCGCGGGCAACTGGGTCCAAGCCCAGGGCGTGCGCAACGCCGCAGGCCAGATGGTTCTGCCTGACGGCGTGGTCAGCTGCCAGGCGGACGCGCCGAGTGACTGCGGAGTGCCGGGACTGGGGCCGGGCTCATACAACTGGGTGGTCTACCAGCCGGCGGACCGGTTCTGGGAGTTCCAGGCCATCGAAACGGGCGTGTTCGTCGCACTCGCAGCCGCGCTGCTCTGGTTCGCTGTCCGTCGCATCCGCC
Source organism: Kitasatospora sp. NPDC101155 (assembly GCF_044768305.1). Classification (NCBI taxonomy): domain Bacteria; kingdom Bacillati; phylum Actinomycetota; class Actinomycetes; order Kitasatosporales; family Streptomycetaceae; genus Kitasatospora; species Kitasatospora sp. NPDC101155. The sequence goes on from NZ_JBIWPN010000045.1 coordinate 53,135, forward strand.
GGGTCGCCTGACATCTGTTAAGCACTCCCGCGCGACGAAGGCGCCAGTGGAGCAGGCAGAAGCTCCTCGACCGCCCGGGCAGGATCCCGTACGGGATCAGAAGATCATCCCAACAAGCGGAAATATGACCTGCCTGGCCCCGTATCAGTGCTCTCATCACGTACGCCGTCCACAGCACCCAGGACAGCGCGCCTCGAGGGCGGGCGGCCGAACTGACCCAAACCAGGCTCACCGGCTCAACTCCGGCGATACCCGGCCCGGCCAACGCTCAACTCGCCAAGTGAAGCGCTCAGTCACAGCCGCAGCGCCCGGCAGACGGGTGCGCCCCCGATCCAGGAGGTCGTGTGAGTTCCCTGTACCTGGTCGACGGCCAGCGCGTGTACGCGCCCGCCATCGGCGGCCGCGGGGCGTTGCTGCACCTGGCCGTCGTCTTGAGGCTCGGCGAGGGGCCGTGGGCGGGGTGCGGCAACGCGGGCCGCCTGGACGAAGACCGGCTGCTGATTGCCGACGAGATTGGCACCGCCCGGCTGTGCGCCGCGATCGGGTGCACCGGCCGGCCGTGGAACCGGGGCCGTGGCGCAGCCGATGTACCGCTGACCGCCCCGCCGACAGCTCCGTGTCGCCGATAAACCTCAGTCCCGGCCGCCGAAAAGGCGGCCGGGACTTTTGCTATGACCGACCGAGCGAAATTCACCGGACGAGGGGCGGTGCGCCTGCGGCGGGAGCGGGCGGCCCGCTGCATCTCGGCCTCGGCCAAGTGCCGATGGCCGGCGGCGAGGTCCTGGCGGACCTGCTCCCTACGGCGGTGAACACCCGGTAGTAGGTCCGGTCGTACGCCTCGACCAGCTGGTAGGTCCACATGCCCGGTATGACGTCCCGGCCCAGGAGCTCCCGCTCGACCAGGCCGGCCTGCTCCTCGTGCCCGGCCTGGCGCAGCATCCGCACCACCTCGGCGAGCATCCGGTCGGCGCCGCCGGTCATGTGGCGCACCGCGTACAGGTGGCCACGGGCCCGCTCGGTGTACTCCAGCACCTTCGTCAGCATCCCCAACGCCTCGACCGTCGCGTCGTCCACCCCGGGCGGCCGGCGGTGCGCCTCGTCCGGCTCTTCGGTCCCGACGTCATCTGCCACCGATGCCTCCCGACGTGCTCGCGCGACCCCACTTCACCGTCGTCCGGCCGAGGAGTAGGCGCATGCGCAGGAGGGCCGACCGGCGGTCAGGCCGCCGGTTCCTGCGTGGTGTCCGGGCGGGCGGCCTCCTTGAGCTTCATGCCGGCCTCGTGCCGGTTTCCGGCGTCGGCCCAGTACTCGTGGGCGTACAGCTCGGCGCCGACCGCGGCGAACGCGGTCCGCTTCTCCTCGGTCGGGTCGGCGGCCCAGTCGGCCTCGGCGGTGTACCAGCGGCGCTGGAGATCGATGTCCCGTGCCACTGAACCTTGACCGTTTGCCACCGAATCTTGACGGACAGGAGTTAGCGTCAGCGAAGGTTGCGTACCGCAGGTCCAGGAGGCGTAATGTCCGAGCCCATCCCCGACGATTTGCGCTGCTCTCGCTGCGGTCGCCTGCCGGAGCCGCTCATCTGCCTCGGCCATAACGCCGACGGCACACCCACCACTGACACACTCGCGGCGATGGTCGCGCTCGAAGCCGAACTCGGCCTCGCCGAAGACGCGCGCCGCCGGGCCACCGGTGCCACGCTTACCGATGCCCAGACCGTCGCTTTGCTGCGCACCATGGCCGACGACCCCGAACTGGGCACCAACAACGGGGAACACGGGCGCTGACCAAGCACGCCAATCGCGAGGTGTGTCCCGAAGCGATCGAGCACTCGTAACAGCAGCGATGCCGATCAAACTTCGATGACATCGCTCAAGGTTCGGCGGCACAGGACAATCGAGCACACCCGGTACCGACCTCGGCCGCCCTGCGTCGAATCGGCCGCAAGAGGCTGGAAACCTGGCTTCGCAACCGCAAGGTCCGCGGCGCCGAAGCCCTGGCCACGGCCGCACTCGACGCAGCCGAACGCCAGCACACCGCCG
>NZ_JBIWPN010000046.1:0-54491 GCF_044768305.1 Kitasatospora sp. NPDC101155
CCAGTCCCACCCTCGATCGACGAACAGGCCGATCATGGCAGCCCGGACAACTGTTCATCAGCGGTTTGCGAATTTCCCAACGGAGTCCTGAAGCCCCGGGCTTCCTCGGCAGAATCAGGTGAAGACAGGATTGGACACCCTCGCACGGGCAATCTACGTCACGATCGACGACCAGCTGAAGGCTTCGCCGCATCTGGCTGCGTGGCGCCCGGCGGCCGGGATCGCGCCCAGGCTCAGGAAGGGCCGTGGCGGCGCCTTTCGCTTCGCCTCACGGCACCGGCAGTTCCCGTCGGGTGCGCAGGGGGCCGATGAGGAGGAGCAGGGCGCAGAGCGCGTTGCCCGTGTACAGGAGCCACAGGGCGCCCCGGTCGCCGAGGACGGTGCCCAGGGTTCCGCCGAGGAGGCTGCCGATCGGAATCGTCCCGTACATCACGAAGCGGATGCTGGAGCTGACCCTGCCGAGCATGTCCGGGGGGCAGTAGGCCTGGCGGAAGCTCACGATGATCACGTTTCCGGCGACGACCCCGGTCATCAGGCAGAAGTCTCCGACCAGGAAGGCCAGCAGGCCCGTGCCGTCCGTGGTGAGCGGGATCAGCAGTCCGAACGGGCCGCTGCAGAAGGCGCAGAGGATGACCGCCCGGGCGGTGCCGAACCGGCGGGCCAGGCGGGGCGAGATCACCGCGCCCAGGACGCCGCCGAGACCGGTCAGGGCGATCAGGACGCCGATGACGCCGCCGCCGGCGCCGACCGTTCGGCTGAGGAAGACGATCGCCAGGCACTGGGCGCCGGCCAGGAACAGGTTCATCACGGCGTCGCACGCCAGGATCGTCCGCAGGAACGGGTCCCGGGCGAGGAACACGATGCCCTCCCGGATCTCGGCGGCCAGGGACCGGTCGGCTCCCGCCCGCTCCTCGCGGCCGGGCGGGCTCTCGCGGGCGCGGATCCGGGTGAGGAGCACGGCCGAGATCAGGAAGCTCAGGCCGTCGGCGAGGAAACCCAGGGCCGCGTTCGCCGTCTGGGCCAGTACGCCGCCCGCCCCCGGGGCCGCGACCTCGGCGGCGGACTCGCTGGTCTGGAGCTTGGCGTTGCCGTCCGCCAGTTCCTCCTGCGGCAGGAGGGCGGGGATGTACGCGCTGTAGGCCGCGCGGAAGAACACGTCGGCGGTGCCGGACAGGAGGGCGACGAGAAGGAGTTGACCGGTCGTGAGGAGGCCCAGCCAGTCCGCCGCCGTCAGGGAGAACATCAGCACCGCCGACACCGTGTTGCACACGATCATCACCGGTCGGCGTCTCATCCGGTCGGTCCAGGCTCCTACGGGCAGGCCGAGCAGAAGCCACGGCATCCAGGCCGCGGCGCCCAGCAGGCCCATGGTGAAGGAGCCGGCGTCCAGTGTGTTCACCGCGATCAACGGCAGGAGCACGCGGGTGGTCGCACTACCGAACTGGCTGACGGACTCGCCGGCCCACAGGAGGCGGAAGTCGCGCCGGCGCAGGGCGCGGGGTGTCGTACTCATCGTCGTGCTCATCGGCGGACCACGCCCTCGCGCAGGAGCGCGGCGATCTGCGAGGCCGGTTTCGCGGCCATCATCTCGCCGTGCGTGCACGGTGCCTCGTGGTGGTCGATGCGGCCCGAGGTGTAGGGCTGCCAGGTCCCGGGCCCCGGTGCGTCGGCCTCGTGCGCGGCGCCGACGAGCGTGAGGTCGCCCCGGAAGACGCCCGGACGGTGGGCCGCGGCCAGCGTGTCATGGTGGACGTACGCCTCCCCCAGCGCGGCGATGGTCCCCTCGTCGAAGGCTGCCAGCGGGCCGTCCGCCGTCCGGGCCGCGCGGACGAGGTCGGCGAGGGTCATCGGGGCGAACCCCGTTGCGCAGGACGGCTCCTGTGCCGGGTAGCCGAGCGAGTCCAGCAGGTCCCGCAGGGGGTCCGCCGCGGCCGTCCCGGTCTGTGGCCGCGTCTCGGTGGCCGGGTAGCCGTCCAGGAGCACGAGGTGCGCCACGTCCTCGCCGTCCGCCTGGAGCCGCACCGCCACCGCGTGGGCGACCAGCGCGCCGAACGACCAGCCCAGGAGGTGGTAGGGGCCGCTCGGCTGGGCCGTGCGGATCAGGGTGGCGTAGTCGTCGGCCATCTCCGCGACGCTCGCGGGCCGCGCCCCCGGCTCGCCGAGAGCACGGGCCTGCAGCGCGTGGACGGGCCGGTCCGGGTCGAGGTGGTCGAGGAGGGCCCGGTACACCCAGCCGGTGCCGGCGCCCGGGTGGACACAGAACAGGGCGGGCTCGCCGTCGGCGCCGGACCGCAGGGTGACCAGGGGGGCGAGCGCGTCGTCCGTACCGCCGGACTCCGCGGTGCCACGCTCCGGTACGCGGGCGGCGAGGCCCGCGACGGTGGGGGCCGCGAAGAGGTCCTGGACACCCAGGTCCTCGCCGAGGGCCTCCCGGACACGGGACATCAGCCGAGCTGCCAACAGGGAATGGCCGCCGAGGTCGAAGAAGCCGTCGTCGGCGCCGACGGAGTCGTGGGGCAGGCCCAGTGCTTCGGCGAACAGGCCCGCGAGGACCTCCTCCCGCCGGGTCAGGGGTGCCCGTCGCGCCGCTCCCGCCGTGTGGGCCGGATCCGGTGCGGGCAGCGCCGTCCGGTCGAGCTTGTCGTTGGGTGTGCGCGGGAACGCGTCGAGCACGACGACCGCGGACGGAACCATGTGGGCCGGCAGGGCCTCGGCCACGTGGGCGCGCAGCGCGGAGGGCTCCACCGCGGCACCGTCCTGGCCCGGGACCACGTACCCGACCAGCCGCTTGCCGCCGCCCGGACCGTCGGAGCGTAGGGTCACGGCGGCCTGGGCGATGCCCGGGGCGGCTGCGAGCACCGCCTCGACCTCACCGAGTTCGACGCGGAAACCACGGATCTTCACCTGGTCGTCGGTGCGGCCGAGGTACTCCAGCCGCCCTTCGCGGTCCCAGCGCACCAGGTCGCCCGTGCGGTACATCCGGGCGCCCTCCTCGAACGGGCACGCCACGAACCGCTGGGCCGTCAGCCCCGGCCTGCGGTGGTAGCCCCGCGCCAGTCCGGCGCCCGCGAGGTACAGCTCGCCCCGCACGCCCGGCGCCACCGGGCGAAGCGCCGCGTCGAGGACGTACGCGCGGGTGTTGGCGACGGGGCCGCCCACCAGGGGGTGTTCGCTGCGGGCGGTGTCCCACCACAGGGCGTCGACCGTGCACTCGGTGGGGCCGTAGAGGTTGTGGCAGAGCATTCCCGGCGTGGCGCGCAGGCGGCTCCAGAGCTGTTCGTCGGCTGCTTCGCCGCCGATGAGCAGCATGCGTGGCGGAGCGTCGAGCAGACCTTCCGCCACCAGTTGGGCGGCGTGGGTGGGGGTCACGTCGACGACGTCGAGAGCTGCGTCGCCGATGTACCTGACGAAGGCTGCGGCGTCGCGTCGGACGTCGTCGCCGATGAGGTGCAGTTCGTGCCCGGCGACCATCCACATCAGGGCGTCCCAGGAGGCGTCGAACGACAGGGACGCGGCGAGTGCCACACGCAACTTCCGTGTGTCGTCGGTTCGTTCGGCGGCCGGGATGGTGTGGGTGCGATGGAAGGCGTGGAGGTTGCGCAGGGCCGCGTGGTCGACGACGACGCCCTTGGGGCGGCCGGTGGAGCCGGAGGTGTACACCAGGTACGCGGCGTCGGCGGGACGGGGCGCGCGGGTGGGGCTCTCGCAGGGCTCGGCCACGGTCGCGTTCCGGTCGTCGGTGAGGAGGAGAGGGATGCGCGGGGCCGCGTCCAGCGGGAGCCGGTGGGTGGTTTCGCGGTCGGTGACGAGGAGCGCCGGGGCGCAGTCCGTCAGGATGTGGGCGATCCGCTCGGCGGGGTGGTCCGTGTCGACGAACACGAACGCCGCGCCCGCCTTGAGGACGGCCAGCAGGGCGCACACGGCTGCGGGCGAGCGGGGCAGGGCGAGCGCGACCACCTGCTCGGGGCCCACGCCGGCCCGTGCGAGGCGGTGGGCCAGGCGGTTCGACCGGGCGTCGAGCTCGGCGAAGGTGATCTTCGTGGCGCCGTGCACGAGGGCGGTGGCCTGCGGGGTGCGGGCGCACTGGGCCTCGAACAGTTCGGGGAGGGTGGCGGGCGGCACCGGCAGCGCGGTGTCGTTCCACTCCGTCAGCAGGCGCTGCCGGTCGGCCCGCGTCAGGGGGTCGGCCGCGCCGACGGGCCGGTCGGGTTGCGCCGCGAGCAGGTGCAGCACCCGTTCCAGGGCGGCGGCGATGTCCTGGGCCGTGGTGTGGTCGAACAGTTCGGCTGCGTACTCCAGGAAGCCGCCGATCCCGGCGGGGGTGCCGTCGGCGGCGCGGCGTTCCTGGACGTCGACGGTCAGGTCGAACTGCGCGACGTCGAAGCGGAAGGGTTCACTGCGGACGTCGAGTCCGGCGAGTTCGAGCGCGGCGTCGGCACCGTCCTGCACCTGGAGCAGGATCTGGAAGAGGGGGTGGCGGGCGAGGGAGCGTTCGGGGTTGAGCGCCTCGACGACCCGCTCGAAGGGGACGTCCTGGTTCTCGTAGGCGGCGAGGTCGGCCTCGCGTACGCGGTGGAGGAGTTCGCCGAACGTGGGATCGCCGGAGACGTCGGTGCGCAGGACCAGGGTGTTGACGAAGAAGCCGACCAGGTCGTCCAGTGCCTCGTCCGGGCGGCCGGCGACCGGGGTGCCGATCGGGATGTCGGTGCCCGCACCGAGACGGGACAGGAGGACGGCCAGGCCCGCCTGGAGCACCATGAAGAGGGTGCAGCCGTGTTCCCGGGCCAGGCCCAGGAGGCGGGCGTGGAGGTCGGCGTCCAGTTCCACCGGCACCGAGCCGCCCGCGAAGGTCGCCGTCGCCGGACGGGGCCGGTCGTAGGGCAGGGCGAGTTCCGCCGGTGATGCGGTCAGCTCCTCGCGCCAGAAGGCGAGCTGGCGTGAGATCAGGCTTTCCTGGTCGTCCTCCTCGCCCAGAACCTGCCGCTGCCACAGGGTGTAGTCCGCGTACTGCACCGGAAGCGGCGACCAGTCGGGGCCGTGTCGCTCGGTCCGGGCCCGGTAGGCATCGGCCACGTCGCGGAAGAGGGGCCCCCAGGACCAGCCGTCGAGTGCGATGTGGTGGACCACCAGCACCAGCACCCACTCGTCCGCGCCGACGGCCAGGAGCGCCGCGCGCACGGGCGGGCGCCCGGCCAGGTCGAAGGGACGGGCCACCAGGGCGTCGAGGGCCTCGGCGGTGCCCTCGGGGCCGCACGGCACGACGTCGAGGGGCACCGTGCCGTCGGCCGGCAGCACCTGCTGGTAGGGCTCGCCGTCCTGTTCCGGGAACACCGTCCGCAGTCCTTCGTGGCGGGCGATGACGTCGGTGAGGGCCCGGGACAGCGCGTCGGTGTCCAGCCGGCCGCGCAGCCGCAGGGCGAACGGGCAGTGGTAGCCGGTGCCCTGGCCCGCGCGGCTCAGGAACCACAGGCGGCGCTGGGCGGGCGACAGGGGCAGGGTGTCCGGGCGGTCCGGGGCCGGGGTCAGGGCCGGGCGGGCGCGGCCCGGGCCGTCGAGGTCGCCGAGGCGGGCGGCGAGCCCGGCCACGGTGGGGTGCTGGAAGAGGTCCCGGATGCCCAGGTCGCCGCCGAGGGTCGCACGGATGCGGGAGAGCAGGCGGGTGGCCAGCAGGGAGTGTCCGCCGAGGTCGAAGAAGCCGTCGTCGGCGCCGATGGCGGACAGGCCGAGCACCTGAGCGAAGAGTTCCGCCAGGATCTCCTCGCGGGGGCCGCGCGGCGCCCGCGAGGAGGTCTGCGCGGTGAAGTCCGGTGCGGGCAGCGCGGTGCGGTCCAGCTTCCCGTTGCGGTTCATCGGGAGCGTCTCCAGGGCCACGACGGCCGAGGGGACCAGGTGGTCGGGCAGGCCGGCGGCGAGCCGCTTGCGCAGCGCGCCGGCCTCCACGGTGCGGCCCGCGGCCGCGGTCACGTACGCCACCAGGCGCTTGCCGCCGGGGCCTGTGTCCCGGGCGATCACCGCGGCCTGGGCCACCTCGGGGCAGCCGCGCAGCGCGGCCTCCACCTCGCCGGGTTCGATCCGGAAGCCCCGGATCTTGACCTGGTCGTCCGCGCGTCCCAGGTATTCGAGGCGGCCCTCGCGGTCCCAGCGGACCAGGTCACCCGTACGGTACATGCGGCCGCCGGCCTCGAAGGGGCAGGCGACGAAGCGTTGCGCGGTGAGCGAGGGGCGGTTGAGGTAGCCGCGGGCCAGGCTCGGGCCGGCCAGGTACAGCTCGCCGGGTACGCCGGGGGCGACGGGGCGCAGCCGGTCGTCGAGCACGTAGGCGCGGGTGTTGGCGATCGGGCGTCCCACCATCGGCTGCTCGCTGTGGGCCGCGTCCCACCACAGGGTGTCGACGCTGCACTCGGTGGGGCCGTAGAGGTTGTGGCACAGCATCCCGTCGGCCTCGCGGACCCGGGTCCACAGGGCTGCGCCCGCCGCTTCACCGCCCAGCAGCAGCACCTGGGGTCGGTGCGCGGGGTCGTCCAGCAGTCCCTCCTCGACCAGTTGCTCGGCGTAGGTCGGGGTGACGTCGAGGGCGTCGATGCCCGAGCGGGCGATGTGCCGGACCAGGGCGGCGGCGTCGCGGCGGGTGTCGTCGTCGATCAGGTGGAGTTCGTGGCCCGCGACCATCCAGAGCAGGCCCTCCCAGGAGGTGTCGAAGGAGAGCGCGGCGGTGAGTGCCATGCGCATCCTGCGGCCGTTGCCGATCTCCTGCGCGCGGGAGATGACGCCGGCTCGGTGGAAGGCGTACAGGTTGCGCAGTCCGGCGTGGTCGATCACCACGCCCTTGGGTTCGCCGGTGGATCCGGAGGTGTGGATGACGTAGGCGGCGCTGTGGGGGTGGATCTCGCGACCGAGGGGTGTGTCCGGGAAGTGGCCGGGGGCGTCGGCGAGGACGTGGGCGGCGCCGGTGTCGGGGAGGGTCGCCGTGGTGGCGAGGTCCGTGACGACGGTGGTCGTGGTGCGCAGCAGGCGGGCGATGCGCTCGGGCGGGTAGTCGGTGTCGACCGGGACGAACGCGGCGCCGGCCTTGAGCACGGCGAGGAGTGCGATCACCGAGGCGGCGGAGCGGGGCAGGGCCAGGGCGACGAGGTGCTCGGGGCCGACCCCGTGGTCGGCGAGGCGGTGCGCCAGGGTGTTGGCGCGTGCGTCGAGTTCGGCGAAGCTCAGCGCCGTGTCCTGGAAGACCAGGGCGGTTGCGTCGGGGGTGCGGGCGACCTGCGCCTCGAACAGCTCCGGGAGGGTCTGCGGGGGGACGGGGGCCGCGGTGTCGTTCCAGTGGATCAGGACCTGCTCGCGCTGTTCGGCGGAGAGGGGGTCGACGTGGGAGAGCGGCACGCCGGGGTCGGCGGCCAGGCGCTCCAGTACGCGGGCGATGCCGGCCGCCAGGTCCGTGGCCGTCTCGTGGTCGAAGAGGTCCGTCGCGTACTCCAGTGCTCCGGTGACCCCGGCCGGGGTGCCGTCGCTGCCCGTCCGCTCGTGGAAGTCCACCGTCAGGTCGAACTTGGCGATGTCCCAGCCGACCGGTTGCTCGGCGCAGCGCGTGCCGGGCAGGGTGAACGCCGGGCCGTGTCCGCTCTCCAGCGTCATCATCACCTGGAAGAGGGGGTGGCGGGCGAGGGAGCGTTCGGGGTTGAGCGCCTCGACGACCCGCTCGAAGGGGACGTCCTGGTTCTCGTAGGCAGCGAGGTCGGCCTCGCGTACGCGGTGGAGGAGTTCGGTGAAGGTGGGATCGCCGGATATGTCGGTGCGCAGAACCAGGGTGTTGACGAAGAAGCCGACCAGGTCGTCCAGTGCCTCGTCCGAGCGGCCCGCGACGACCGTGCCGACGGGGATGTCGGTGCCCGCGCCGAGGCGGGACAGGAGGACGGCAAGGCCGGCCTGGAGCACCATGAACAGCGTGCAACCGTGTTCCCGTGCCACGTCGAGCAGCCGTGCGTGCAGTTCGGCGTGCAGCGTGACGGGGAAGGAGCCGCCCGCGAAGCTCGCCACGGCCGGCCGGGGCCGGTCGTGGGGCAGGGCGAGTTCCGCGGGGGATCCTGCCAGCTCCTTCTTCCAGAAGTCGAGTTGGCGGGTGATCAGGCTGTCGGGGTCGTCGTCCTCCCCCAGGACCTGCCGTTGCCAGAGCGTGTAGTCGGTGTACTGCACCGGCAGCGGCTCGAAGTCGGGCGCCCGGCCCTCGCGCCGGGCCGCGTAGGCGGCGGCCAGGTCGCCGAGCAGCGGCGCCCACGACCAGCCGTCCGTCGCGATGTGGTGCACGACCAGCAGCAGCACCCACTGGTCGCCGCCCAGCTCGAACAGCTCTGCCCGGAGGGGGAGTTTGGTGGTGAGGTCGAAGACGTGCCCGGCCTCTTCGGCGAGGGCGGTCGCGAGGTTCGCCTCCGTTGTCCGGGTGACCCGGAGGCGCGGGAGGCGGTCCGACACCTGCTGCACGGGCTCTCCGTCGGCCTCGGGGAACACGGTTCGCAGCACGTGGTGGCGGGCGGCGAGGTCGCCGAGCGCCGCGCCGAGGGCGGCCACGTCGAGCGGGCCGTGCAGCCGGGTGGCCAGCGGGCAGTTGTAGGCCGAGCCGGTCTCGCCCATCTGGTTGAGGAACCACAGCCGCCGCTGGGCGAACGAAACGGGAAACACAGGACCTCCTGGGACGTGCGGGTGTGCGACGGGCGGGTTCAGGACTTCGTGGGGCGCAGCGCGGGGCGTGCCCGGGGCGCGTCGTCCAGTCGGGCGGCGGTCATGGCCGGTGTGGGGTTCTGGAACAGGTCGCGGATCTTCAGCTCGCGGCCCAGCTCCGCCCGGATCCGGCTGATGAGGCGGGTCACCAGCAGCGAGTGGCCGCCGAGGGCGAAGAAGTTGTCGTCGGGGCCGACCGACTCCTTGCCGAGCACCTGCGCGTACAGCTCGCGGACCCGCTGTTCGGTCCCGTCGCCGGTGTCCGGTGCGGCCGTGTTCTCGGACGGCCGGTCCTGGGCGGGGTGCGGCAGTCGCGCGAGCGTGCCCACCGGCTGCCCGGGGTCGGCCGCGAGGTTCCGCAGGACGGCGGCCAGGTCCTGCGCCATCCGCTCGGCGGTCCGGTGGTCGAACAGTTCGGCGGCGTAGGTGAGTTCGCCGGTGAGGCCGAGCGGGCTGCCGTCCGCCGCGCGCTGTTCGCCGAGGTCGATGCCCAGGTCGAACTTCGACACCTGCCACTCGACGGGGTGAGCCTGTGCGTCGAGGCCTGCCAGGCGGGGCAGGGCCGGGGGCTCGTTCTGCACCTGGAGCAGCACCTGGAAGAGGGGGTGGCGGGCCAGGGAGCGTTCGGGGTTGAGGTCGACCACGACCCGTTCGAAGGGCACGTCCTGGTGCTCGTACGCGGCGAGGTCGGTCTCGCGCACCCGGTGCAGGAGGTCGGTGAAGGTGGGATCGCCGGAGACGTCGGTGCGCAGCACGAGGGTGTTGACGAAGAAGCCGACGAGGTCGTCGAGTGCTTCGTCCGAGCGGCCCGCGACCACGGTGCCGATGGGGATGTCAGTGCCCGCGCCCAGGCGCGACAGCAGAACCGCGAGGCCGGCCTGGAGCACCATGAACAGGGTGCAGCCGTGCTGCCGGGCCAGTTCCAGCAGGCGGGCGTGGAGGTCCGCGTCGAGCTCCACCGGGACGGAGCCGCCCGCGAAGCTCGCCACGGCCGGCCGGGGCCGGTCGTGGGGCAGGGCCAGCTCGGCCGGGGCGTCGGCCAGTTCCTTCCTCCAGAAGTCCAGTTGGCGACGGATCAGGCTGTTCGGGTCGTGCTCGTCCCCGAGCAGCTCGCGTTGCCACAGGGTGTAGTCGGTGTACTGCGCCGGGAGCGGCTCGAAGTCGGGCGCGTGGCCTTCCCGCCGGGCCGCGTAGGCGGTCGCCAGGTCGCCCAGCAGGGGCGCCCAGGACCAGCCGTCGGTGGCGATGTGGTGCACCACCAGCACCAGCACCCATGCGTCGCCGCCCAGTTCGAACAGCCGGGCGTGCAGGGGCAGGTCCTGCGCGAGGTCGAAGTGGTGGCCCGCCGCCTCGCGTACGGCCCCGGGCAGGTCCGCCTCGGTGAGGCGCTCGCACTGCACCGTCACCGGTGCCTGTGCCGCGGTGCGCAGCCGGATCCGGGGTTCCCCGTCGATCTCGTCGAACAGGGTCCGCAGCACGTCGTGGCGGGCGGTGAGATCGCCGAGTGCCGCGTTCAGGGCGGCCACGTCCAGCGGGCCGTGCAGCCGGTAGGCGAAGGGGACGTTGTGGTCCGCGGACTCCTCCTGCGCCTGCTGGGCGAACCACAGCCGGTGCTGGGCGAAGGACAGCGGGGGCTCCTGCGCGCACGGTGTCCGGCGCAGTGGCGGCCGGGCGTGCCCGGCGCGGCCCGCCAGCTCGGCCAGCGCGGCGACGGTCTGCGCCCGGAAGACGTCCCGCAGCGACAGTTCGACGCCCAGGGCCGTGCGGACGCGGCTGACCAGCCTGGTCGCGAGCAGGGAGTGGCCGCCCAGGTCGAAGAAGCCGGCGTCGGCGGCGACGGTGTCGAGGTCCAGGAGCTCGGCGAAGAGACCCGCCAGGATCTCCTCCCGGGGGGTGCGCGGCGGGCGGCCGTCGGTGGACGGCGCGGGTTCGGGCAGGGCCCGGTAGTCCACCTTGCCGTTGGCGGTCAGCGGCAGGTCGTCCAGGACGACGATGTACGCGGGGATCATGTAGTCCGGCAGCAGGCCGGCGAGCCGGGCACGCACGTCGGACCGGGAGAGTGCGCCCACCACGTAGCCGACCAGCCGCTTCTCGCCGTCCCCGGCCGCCCTGGCGGTGACCACGGCCTGGCGTACGCCCGGGCAGGCGGCGAGCGCGGCCTCGACCTCGCCCGGCTCGACCCGGAAGCCGCGGACCTTCACCTGCTCGTCGGCCCGGCCGAGGAATTCCAGCAGGCCGTCCGTCCGCAGACGGGCCAGGTCGCCGGTGCGGTACATCCGGGTCCCGGGTGCGCCGAAGGGGTCGGCGACGAAGCGCTGGGCGGTCGTCGCCGGCCGCCGGTGGTAGCCGCGCGCCACTCCGGCACCGGCGACGTACAGCTCGCCGGGGGTGCCGGGCGGCACTGGGCGCAGCCGGTCGTCGAGCACGTGGACGCGGGTGTCGTCCAGCGGCCGGCCGATCGGCACCGGGCCGTCGGCGTGGCCGGTGACGAGGTGGGAGGTCGCGCAGAGGGTCACCTCGGTCGGGCCGTACAGGTGGCGGATGGCCGTGGCCGGGCAGGCGGCCTGCACCGCCCGTACCGCGGCGGGGCTGACCACGTCGCCGCCGGTCAGCACCTCGCGCACGGTGGCCAGGATGCCGGGGTGCTCCTCGGCGACCACCCGGAACAGTCCGGCGGTGAGGTGGACGGCCGTGATCCGCTCGTCGCGGATGAGTGCACCGAGTGCGGCGACGGTGAGTTCGCCCTCGGGGGCGACGACCACCTGCCAGCCGGACAGGAGGGCCACCCACAGCTCGTAGTCGGCGATGTCGAAGGCGTGCGGGGCGTGGAACAGCACGCGCTGGGGTCCGCCGGTGTGCCAGCTGCGGTCCGCCACCAGGTCCAGGACGTCCCGGTGGGTGACGGCGACGCCCTTGGGCTCGCCGGTGGAGCCCGAGGTGTGCATGAGGTAGGCCAGCTGGTCGGGTCGGCACCGCGCCGGCGGGGCGGCGGGGTCGCTGTCGCCGGTTCCGGCCGGGCCGTCGGCTTCGGCTCCGCTCACGAGGACGGTCTGCCCGCAGTCGAGTTCCAGCCGGTGGAACCGCTCGTCCACCAGCAGGACCGGGCAGCCGGCGTCGTCGAGGATCCGCTGGATGCGCGGGGCGGGGTGGCCGGTGTGCAGCGGCACGTACGCGCCGCCGGCCTTGAGGACGGCCAGCATCGCCACGACCACGTCGGGGGAACGCCCCATCAGCACGCCGACCGGGGTCTCGGTGCCGACACCGATCCGGGTCAGCCGGTGTGCGAGCCGGTTCGCGCGCTCGTCGAGCTCGCGGTACGTCAGCTCGACCGGTCCGGCCTTGAGCGCGACGTCGTCAGGGGTGCGGGCCACCTGGCGGGTGAACGCCAGGTGGACTCCCCCGGGGGTATCCGGGCGCGACGGCGCGGCGGCCGGCCGCTCCCCGACCAGCCGGGTGTGCTCGCCGGGCAGCAGCAGTTCCAGCTCCGACACCCGTGCGCGCGGCCGGGAGACCACCGACTCCAGGACCGTGCGCAGCCGTGCGCCGAGTGTGCGGACGGTGTCGCGGTCGAAGAGCTCGGTGCGGTACTTGGCCACGGCGCGCAGCCCGCCCGCCGGACCGCTCTCCTCGGTGAACTGGAACGCGAGGTCGAACTCGGCCTCGGTGACGTCGACTTCCTTCGTGTCGGCGGTGAGCCCGGCCAGCTCCACGGCGGCCGTGGACGCCGCGCGCCGCAGGGTCAGCGCCACCTGGAAGAGGGGGTGACGGGCCAGCGAGCGGCGCGGGTTGACCGCCTCGACGACCTGTTCGAAGGGCACGTCCTGGTGGGCGAACGCGGCCAGGTCGGTCTCCCGTACCCGGTGCAGCAGCTCGCCGAAGGCGGGGTCGCCCGAGACGTCGGTGCGCAGGACCAGGGTGTTGACGAAGAAGCCGACCAGGTCGTCCAGTGCCTCGTCCGAGCGGCCCGCGGCCACCGTTCCCACCGGGATGTCCGTGCCCGCGCCGAGGCGGGACAGCAGCACCGCGAGCGCCGCCTGGAGCACCATGAACAGGGTGCAGCCGTGTTCCCGTGCCAGCGCTTCGAGCCGGCCGGTGAGTGCGGCGTCCAGGTCGAAGGCGACCGCGTCGCCCGCCGGGCCGGCCACCGCCGGGCGGGGGCGGTCGGCGGGCAGGGCCAGCTCCTCGGGCAGCCCGGACAGCGCCTCGCGCCAGTAGGCGAGCTGCTCCTCCCCCACGCCCTCCAGCAGGTCCCGCTGCCAGAGCGTGTAGTCGGCGTACTGCACCGGCAGCGGTGCGCGGTCCGGCTCCCGGCCCTCCCGCCGGGTCGCGTACGCCGCCGCGAGGTCGCCGAGCAGCGGCCCCCAGGACTCGCCGTCGGTGGCGATGTGGTGGAGCGCCAGGACCAGGGTGTGCTCGTCGGTCCCGGCCGTCAGCAGGGCGGCGCGGACCGGGGCGGCCACGGCCAGGTCGAAGGCGCGGCCCGCGACCTCGGCGATGTCGGCCCGGGCGGCGTCGAGGACCTCCAGCTCCAACGGGGCCGCGGGCAGCACGCGCTGGCACGGCTCGCCGCCCACCTCCGGGTAGACGGTGCGCAGGACCTCGTGCCGTTCGGCGAGGTCGACCAGCGCCGCGCGCAGCGCGGGCACGTCGACCGGGCCGCTGAGCCGGGCGGCCACCGCGCTGTGGTAGGCGGGGTTCGGCCCGTCGAGGCGGTCGAGGAACCACAGCCGCCGCTGGGCGGCGGACAGCGGCAGCCGGGCGGGGCGCTGCGCGGGCCGCAGCGCCGGGCGGGCGCCGCCCGCGCCGTCGAGGCGGGCGGCGAGGCCCGCGACCGTGGGGGTGTTGAAGACCTCGCGGACCCCCAGTTCCACGCCGAGGGCGCCGCGCACCTGGGTCACCAGGCGCATGGCCAGCAGGGAGTGGCCGCCCAGGTCGAAGAAGTCGTCGTCCACGCCGATTTCGGGCAGGCCCAGCACCGCGGCGAACAGGCCCGCCAGGACCTCCTCGTGGGCGGTGCGCCCGGTGCGGCCCCCCGCGCGGTGGCCGGGTGCGGGCAGGGCCCGCCGGTCGAGCTTCCCGTTCGGCGTCACCGGCAGGCCGTCGAGGACGACCACCGCCGGCACCATGTGCTCCGGCAGCACGGCGGCCAGGGCACGGCGCAGCGCGGCGGGCGTCGGGTCGGCGCCCGTGGCCGGCACCACGTAGGCGACCAGCCGCGGATCGCCCGGCCGGTCCTCGCGGACGACGACGGCCGCGTGGGCGACGCCGTCGCAGCCCGCGGCGGCGTTCTGCACCTCGCCGAGCTCGATCCGGAAGCCGCGGATCTTCACCTGGTCGTCGGTGCGCCCCAGGTATTCCAGGACGCCGTCCGGGCGCCAGCGCACCAGGTCACCGGTGCGGTACATGCGCTGGCCCGGCGCGAAGGGGCAGGCCACGAACCGCTCGGCGGTCAGCCCGGGCCGGCCGAGGTAGCCGCGTGCCAGCTGGACGCCGGCCAGGTAGAGCTCACCGGCCGTGCCGGGCGCGGCCGGTTCGAGCCGGCCGTCGAGCACGTACGCGCGGGTGTTGGCGGCGGGGCGGCCGATCGGGACGGGGCCGGGGCCGGGCCGGCAGGCCCAGAGGGTGACGTCGACGGCGGCCTCGGTCGGGCCGTAGAGGTTGTGGAGCTCGGTGTCCGGGAGGGTGCGGAAGAACGTCTCCTGGGTGTGAGGGGAGAGCGCTTCGCCGCTGCTGATCACCCGGCGCAGCGAGCGGGCCCGCGACGCGTCCGGCCCGCTCAGGAACGCGTCCAGCATGGACGGCACGAAGTGCGCGGTGGTGACGGACTCGCGTTCGATCAGCTCGGCCAGGTACGACGGGTCCTGATGGCCGTCGGGCCGGGCCACCACCAGGGTGGCGCCGGTCAGCAGCGGCCAGAAGAACTCCCACACCGACACGTCGAAGCCGCACGGCGTCTTCTGCAGCACACGGTCGTCGGGACCGAGCCGGTAGGTGCGCTGCATCCACTCCAGCCGGTTGACGATGGCCTCGTGGGAGACGAGGGCGCCCTTGGGGCGGCCGGTGGAGCCCGAGGTGAAGATGGCGTAGGCGGGGTGGCGGGGGTCGAGGGTGGGCCGGGGAGCGGGCTTGGCCTCGGGGAGCGGGGCGTCCAGTCGCAGGGTCGGCGTCCCCGGCGCCTGCCAGCCGGAACTCAGCAGCAGTGCCGGAGCGGCGTCCGCCATGATGCCGAGGTTGCGCGCCGCGGGCTGGCCGAGGTCGACGGGCAGGTACGCGGCGCCGGCCTTGAGCACGGCGCACAGGGCGACGATCAGCTCCAGGGAGCGCGGCAGCGCGACCGCGACCAGGCTCTCGGGCCCGATGCCGCGGGCGGTCAGCACGGACGCCAGGCGGCCGGCGCGCTCGTCCAGCGCGCGGTAGCTCAGGCGCTGCCCCTCGAAGACGACGGCGGTGGCCTCGGGGGTGCGGGCGACCTGGGCCTCGATCAGTTCGGGCAGGGCTTGGGCGGGGAAGTCGGCGGCGGTGTCGTTCCAGTCCACGAGGACGCGGCCCCGCTCCTGGGCGGTGAGGGTGTCGAGGGCACTGACCGGGGTGTCGGGGTCGGCCGCCCACCGCTCCAGCAGCCGCACCAGCCGGGCGCCGAGTTCCGCCGTCCGCGCCCGGTCGAGCAGTTCGGGGTGGTGGCTGAGCCTGAGCCCGAGTGAGGCGCCCGGCTCGACCACCAGGGTGAGCGGGAAGTGCGTGGTGTCCCGGAACCGGATCTGCGCGTCCAGGTCGACGCCCGGCAGGTCGAGCGCGTAGTCGCTCATCGGGAAGTTCTCGAAGACCAGGTTCGTGTCGAAGAGGGCGGCCGGGGAGCCGGCCAGGCGCTGGAGCTCGGTCAGTCCGAGGTGGTCGTGGTCGGCCAGGTCGGCGCGCTGGTGCTGCAGCGCCCGGCACGTCTCGCGCAGCGGGGCGGATCCGTCGATCCGGGCGCGGACCGGCACGGTGTTGATGAGCATGCCGATCATCTGGTCGGATCCGGCCAGTTCCGCGGGCCGGCCGCTGACCGTGCAGCCGAACACGACGTCGTCGTGGCCGGTGCTGCGCGCGAGCAGGACGGCCCAGGCGCCCTGGATCACGCTGGTGAGCAGCAGGCCGCACTCCCGGGCCCGGGCGGTCAGGGCCGCCGTCTGCTGCTCGCCCAGGTGCAGGACCACGTCCTCGGGGGTGGCCCCGGGCGACACCTGGCCGCCCGGAGCGAGCCGGGTGGGCTGGTCGAGACCGGCCAGTACGGTGCGCCAGGCCTGCTCGGCCGCCGGGCGGTCGCGCCGCGCCAGGTGGGTCAGGTAGGTGCGGTACGGCCGGACGGGCGGCAGTTCGCCGTTCCCGTAGAGGGCGAACAGTTCGCGGAAGAGCAGTCCGAACGACCAGCCGTCCAGGAGCAGGTGATGGGCGGTCACCAGGAGCCGGTGCCGTGTGGCGCCGAGCCTGACGACGGTGAAGCGCAGCAGCGGCGGGCGGCGGCTGTCCACTCCCAGGGCCCAGTCCTGCTCGGTCAGTTCGGCGGCGCGGGCCTCGGCGGCCGGCGCGTCGAGACCGCCGAGGTCGTGCTCCTGCCAGGCCAGCGGCATGTCGCGACGGACCACCTGGACGGGGTCGCCGTTCCTGCGGTGCGTGAAGGCGACCCGGAGGTTGGCGTGGCGGCGCAGCAGGGCGCCGGCGGCCTCCTTGAGCCGGTCCGGGTCGAGCGCGCCGTCCAGGTCGACCGTGAACTGCGCGATGTAGAGGTGCTTCGACTCCGGGTCGTATCCGGAGTGGAAGAGCATGCCCTCCTGCAGCGGGGAGAGCGGCAGGACGTCCTCGATCGCCGGCTGGCTGGTGTTCATGGGCTGGGTTCGCTTTCTGGAGTGCGTCAGAGGACGTCGAGGGCGGCTGCGAGATCGTCCAGCTCGTCCTGGTCGATCGTGGAGAGCGTGAGATCGGCGGCGACCGCGGCGCCGGCGTCCGGACGGGCGGCGTACGCGACGAGGGCGGTGAGCATCCGGAACCAGGACTCGGCGAGTGCGCGTACCTGCGGCTCGTCGAGCACGCCCTGCGCCCAGGCCCAGTCGGCGTGCAGGACGGGCCCGTCCGCCGAGTCGAGGACGAACGCGTTGACCTCGACGGGGTGCGCCATGGGCATGCCGGGTCCGGGGGCGTCCAGCCGGGCACCGTACTCGGGCAGCAGCTGCCAGTCGGCGTCGCCTGCCCCGCCGAAACGGCCGAGGTAGTTGAAGCCGAGCTGCGCCGGGTCCGTGGCGGCCAGCACCTGTCGGGCGTGCGGGTCGAGATGGCGCAGCAGGCCGTAGCCGAGCCCCTTGCGGGGGATCGCGCGCAGCTGTTCCTTCACCCGTCGCAGGGCGAGGGCGACGGTGGGGCCGCCGTGCACGGCGTCGGGTGCGTCCAGTCCGTCCAGCGCGAAGCGGGTGGGGAAGAGGGTGGTGAACCAGCCGACCGTGCGGGAGAGATCGGCCTCGGCGGGGATCTCCTCGCGGCCGTGTCCCTCCAGGTCCACCAGGAGGCTCGGCCCGCAGGCGGGCCAGCGGGCCAGGGCGAGTGCGAGGCCGGTCAGCAGCAGCTCGTTGGTGTCCGCGCCCAGCCGGTCGGGCACCGACGTCAGCAGCGGTTTGACCGTGGCGGCGGGAAGGCTCAGGGCGAGGTGTGCGGCCAGGTCCTCGTGGTCGCGGGCCGGGTCGAGGGGGCGGCGGCCGACGGGGTCGGTTCCCGGGCGCAGCACGCCGTTCCAGTACGGGAGTTCGGCGGCGCTCCGGTCGTCGGCGGCTTCCGCCGCGAGCAGTTCGGACCAGCGGCGGAAGGAGGTGGGCACGGGATCGAGGCGTGGCGCTCGGCCGGCCGTGACCGCCGCCCATGCCTGCGCCAGGTCGCCGGTCAGCACCCGCCAGGAGATTCCGTCGACGACCAGGTGGTTGACGACGAGGGCGAGGCGGCCGGGCCGGTCCGGGCCCGCGTCGAACCAGACGGCCCGGACGAGCACGCCGTCCTCGGTCGACAGGCGGTCCCGGGCCGCGTGCACCTCCCGCTCGACCTCGCGGGCGGTTTCCGCGCCGTCCGTTCGGACCCGGAGGAGACAGTCCTCGGCCCTGACGGTGCCGGCCGCCCGGGTGTGCGGCACCCCGTCGACCGTGTGCAGCCGGAGCATGTCGTGCCGGTCGAGGACGGCCTGCAGCACCGTGTGCGCGGCCTCCTCGGTCAGTTCCGCCGGGGTGCGCACCACCAGGAACTGGTAGTAGCTGTCGGCCGGTCCGCCGCGCTCGCGAAGCCAGTGCATGATCGGCGTCGGCCGGATCGGCCCGATGCCGTCGTCCTCGCCGGCCCGGCGGGCGGGCGCCAGCGGTCGGGCGGTGGCGGCCAGGGCCGCCACGTCCGGCTGGGTCAGCACGTCGCGGACGGTGACGGCCAGTCCGGCCCGGCGGGCGGCACCGACGACCTGGACGGCGATGATGCTGTCGCCGCCCAGCCGGACGAAGCCGTCCTGCGGTCGGACCTGCGGTACCGCGAACAGGTCCGCCAGTACGCCGCACAGGATCTGCTCCGGCGTTGTCACGTCGTTCTCCATCGTTGTCTGCCTTGTTCTCGCTCGTTCTCGTTCTGTGGCGGGCTTCTCAGGCGGTGCGGACCGTGCCGAACAGCGTGCGCAGCCGTGCCCGGTCGACCTTTCCGTTCGCGGTCACCGGCAGTTCCTCCAGCGCGTGGAAGTGTTTGGGCACCATGTACGCGGGCAGGTGCGCGGCGCAGTGCGCGGCGAGCAGTTCGGGCTGCGTGCCGTCGGTCGTCGTCGGGGTGTAGGCGGCGGCGAGCCGGCGGGAGCCGGCGACCTCCACGGCCACCACCACGGCCCGGCGCACGCCCGGCAGCGCGTTGAGGACCGCTTCGACCTCGCCGGGCTCGACGCGGTAGCCGTTCACCTTGAGCTGGTCGTCGGCCCGTGCCACGAAGTGGAAGTCGGTGCCGTCGAAGCGGACCAGGTCGCCGGTGGCGTAGCAGCGGCGCGCCGTGCCGTCGTCGTGCGGCAGGGTGCGGAACCTGGCGTCGGTGAGCTCCTGGTCGCCGAGGTAGCCGAGGCCGACGTTGTCGCCGGCGACCATCAGTTCGTCCTCCTCGCCCGGGGCGAAGGGCCGCAGCGCGCCGTCCGCGTGGCGGAGCAGTTCCGCTCCGGCGACCGGGCGTCCGATCGGCGGGTGGTCGGGCCAGTCAGCGGCCTGGTGGGGCGCCAGCCGGTGCTGGGTGACGACGTGGGTCTCGCTGGGCCCGTACTCGTTGACCAGGGTGATGCCGCCCGACGCGCAGAAGCTGCGCACCTCGGCGTTGACGACCAGGCGCTCGCCCGCCACGGCGATCTCCCGCAGGTCGGGCATCGCGTCCGGTTCGAACGCGGCGGCCGTGGCCAGCGCGTGCAGGCCGACCACCGGCAGGAAGAGCCGGGCCACCCGGTGCTCGCGGATCACGTCCATCAGCGTGAAGGGGTCCTGGCGCTGGTGGTCGTCCACGACGACCAGCCGGGCTCCGGCGAGCCAGGTGGCGACGAGTTCCTCGTAGCCCACGTCGAAGCCGATGGACGCCGCCTGCAGGGTGTGCGGCGGGCGGTCGTAGGACCAGTGCCGGACGTGCCAGTCGCCGAGGGCGGCCAGGACTCCCGGCGGCACGGCCACCGACTTGGGCTCGCCGGTGGATCCCGAAGTGGGGATGACGTAGCCGACCGGTCCTTCGCGGGGTACCTCCAGCGGGTCGCCGCGCACCTCGTCGACGGTGTGCTCGCTGCCGTCCGGGCCGGTCGGCCCGGCGTCGTCGGCGCGCAGCACGAGGTCGCTGAACCGGGTGATCTTCGCGGCCCGGGGCGCGGGCATGCCGGGGTCGACGCAGACCACGCCGGCTCCGGCCCGCCAGGCGCCGAGCACGGCGGCGCAGCGTGTCCAGGACCGGTGGCCGTGGACGGCGACGACGTTGCCCGGTCCCAGGCCGCGGGCGGCGAGGCCGCCGGCGATCTCGGCGGACAGCTGGTCGAGTTCGGCGTAGGTGTGCTGGACGCCGCGGTCGACGACCGCCACCGAGGCGTGGTGGCGGCGGACGGCGGCGAGCAGGGGGTGGATGAGCGACCGCCGTGAACCGCTCGCTTCGGTGTACATGGAAGTCCCTTCTCGGGTCGTGTCCGTCGCGGGGTCAGGCACCTGGCGTCGAGATGCACTCGGCGATCAGGTCGGCCAGCCGGTCCAGCCCCGTCTCGATCTGGTCAGGGGTCAAGGAGCTGCAGGAGAGGCGCAGTTGGCGGCAGGTGCGGTCGTTGTCACTGAAGTGGCGCATCGGGGTGAAGAGCACGCCGTGCCGTACGGCGGCGTGTTCGAGCAGTTCGTCGGTGACGTTGAACGGCACGGTGAGCACCACGAAGAAGCCGCCCGCGGGGGTGTTCCAGCGCACCCCGGGCAGTTCGGCGAAGCGTCGGTGCAGGCCCTGGAGGAGACAGCCGAGGTTGCGCCGGTAGATGCCGATCTGGCGCCGGTTGGCGTGCAGCAGGCTGCCGCCGTGTTCCAGCAGCATGCCTCCCACCAGGGCCTGGCTCACCGGCGAGGTGTTGACGGTGACCATGCTCTTGGCCCGCGACAGCTCGTCGGCGAGCAGGGTCTCCTCCGGGCCCACGACGCGCTGGTCCGCCACGGCGAATCCCACCCGGGCGCCGGGGAAGCAGGTCTTCGCCAGCGACCCGAGGTAGACCACGCGCTGCCCGGTGTCGAGCGCCTTCAGCGTCGGGGGCCTGGCGCTCTCGGCTGCCTGGAAGTAGCCGTAGGGGTTGTCCTCCAGGAGGAGGATGTCCTCCTGGGCGGCGATCTCCAGCAGCCGGTGACGGGTGGGCACGTCCATGGAGTGGCCGCTGGGGTTGGAGAAGTCGGGCACCAGGTACAGCGCCCGGGGCCGCTCCCCCGCCGCGCGGACCTCCCGGATCCGCTCCAGCACGTCCTCGGGGCGGACACCCCGGGGGCCTTCGTGGACCGGCCGTACGGGCAGGTCCACCAGGCTGGCGGCGCCGGTCAGACCGACGTAGGTGGGGTCCACCGCGAGCACGACGTCACGTTCGGTTGCGCGCAGGGCGCGCAGCACCAGCCACAGTGCCTCCTGGGCGCCCACGGTGACCACGATGGCCTCCGGGTCCACGGTGATGCCCTCGTCCCGTTCGAGCTGCCGGGCGATGAGTTCGTGGACGATTCCCTTGGTACGGCCGTACTGGAACAGCTCCCGCCGTACCCGGGCCTCGTCGTAGCCCTTGTGCTCGGCCAGATGGCGGCGGTAGGTGTCGAGGTAGCGGTGCAGATCGGCCGGGTCGAAGAGGTCCTCGGTGGGCCGGCCCGGGGCGAAGGAGACCGCCTCGGGGAAGCGGCCCGCCACCTCGTTGAGGAAGTTCATCGACAGCAGGGCGGGGTCGGCGAGCGAGGCGTGCAGATCCGCGCGGTCCAGTACCGCGGGTGCGGTCATCGGGCCGCCCCCCGGAGCGAGAGCCACGGTGCGTCGGCCGGGCCGGTGCAGCCGGACAGCTCCAGGGCGAGGCGCAGCTCGGTGCGCAGCAGGCGCAGGACCCGGCTCACCCCCTGCTCGCCGTCGGCGGCCAGGCCCCACAGGACGGGCCGGCCCAGCAGGACGCCGCTCGCGCCGAGTGCCAGGGCCTTGAGGACGTCGGTGCCGCTGCGGATCCCGCTGTCCAGCAGCACGTGGCAGCGGGCGGGGACGGCTTCGCATACGGCGGGCAGCATGTCCACGCTGGCCACCGCGCCGTCCAGTTGGCGGCCGCCGTGGTTGGAGACGACGATGGCGTCGGCGCCGACGGAGGCGGCGGTGGCGGCGTCGCCCGGATCGAGGATCCCCTTGATGATCAGGGGCAGCCGCGTCTCGCCGCGGAGCCGGGCGAGATCGTCCCAGCCCAGGGAGCGGGCGAAGGTCTCGGCCGTGTGTTGCGCCACGGCCGAGACACCGGGCTGCCGCTCCCGGGCCCGGCGGGTGCCGGCCGGGTCGAGTTGGACGGCCGTCACGTCGGAGGGCAGCGCGAAGCCGTTGGACAGGTCGCGCAGCCGTCGGCCCATCGAGGGCACGTCCACCGTGACCATCAACGCCGCGCAGCCGGCTTCCTCGGCGCGCCGGACCAGTTCGGTCGTGGCCGCCGGGTCCTGCTGGCAGTAGAGCTGGAACCAGGTGGTGCCGCCCAGCGCGGTGACGGCCTCGACCGGTTGGCTGCTCAGCGTGCTCACGGTGAACGGCACGCCCGCGGCCGCGGCCGCGCGGGCGGTGGCGAGTTCGCCCTCGGGGTGGGCCAGCCGCTGGTAGGCCATCGGTGCGACGGCGACCGGCAGGGCCGCACGGGCGCCCAGGAGTTCGGTCGCGGTGTCGCCGCCCGTCCCGCCGACGAGGACCCGGGGTACGATCCCGATCCGGTCCAGTGCGGCGCGGTTGGCGGCCAGGGTCAGTTCCTCGCCGCTGCCGCCCTCGATGAAGTCCCAGACCTCCCGGGGCAGTGTCCGGCGGGCGAGTTCGGCGAACTCCTCCAGCCGTACGGGGTCGCGGCCCGTGCCGTGAGCGCTCACCGCGGCACCGCCCCGGCGCTCAGGCGCTCCGCCTCGACGGCTTCGTACAGCGCCTTGATGTTGCCGTTGCCGAAGGTGCGGGCGCCGAAGCGCTCGATCACCTCGTGGAACAGCGTGCGCCTTGGATGAGTGGAGCGGGTGAAGATCTGGAACAGCTGGCCGTCGTGGTCCTCGTCGACCAGGACGCTGATCCCGTGCAGCTCGGAGGTGCTGTGCCGGGTCAGTTCGAGACGGTCGGCGAGCATCGTGTAGTAGGCGTCGGGGACGCTCAGGAACTCGACGCCGCGCTCGCGCAGCGTGCCGACGGCCCGGACGATGTCGCGGGAGGCGAAGGCCACGTGCTGGACGCCGGCGCCGCCGTGTTCGGCCAGGAAGCGGTCGATCTGGCCGGGCACGGCGCTCGTGTCGGGCTCTATCAGGGTCAGGGTGACCTCGCCGGAGGCGCTCTGCACCACCTTGGAGTCCATGGCCTGGGCACCGACCCTGATCAGCTCCTGGAAGATCATGCGGAAGCCGAGCACCCGCGTGTAGAAGTCCACCGTGCGCTCCAGTTCCCCGGACGGCAGGCAGACGGCGAAGTGGTCGATTTCCTCCAGGAGTTCGTCGCCGCGGTCCTGCGCGGCGTCCGGCAGCGCGGTGAAGCCCGGCGGGAGTACGGTGGGCCCGGGATCGACGAGCGTGTGCACCACGTCGCCGAAGCCGGCCAGCACCGCCGTGGTCCGGCCGTCGGGGTGGCGGCGCGGCACGGCGAGCGGCACCGCCCCGCGGGAGACCGCCTCGTCGAAGACGGCGGGTACGTCGGCCACGGTCAGCGCGATGTCGGCCACGCCGTCGCCGTGGGCCAGGACGTAGCCGGCGCCCGGGTGGTGCGGCGAGCGGGCCTGAGTGAGGACGAGGACGATGCGGCCCTGGCGCAGTGCGAGGGACTGCGCCTGCGCGCAGGAGGCGCGGGCTACCAGGCGGAAGCCGTAGCGGTCGGTCAGCTCGGCCGCGGCCGAGTCGACGTCGGCGACGTGGAACTCGACATGGCTGATGCCGAATGCGGGAGAGAAGGTCATGGTTGGGCCGTTCGTCAGAGGGCGGCGGTGGCGGGAGACGTGAGCGAGGCGATCCGGGCCGGGAGGTCGCGCCAGGTCTCGGGTGTGTAGAAGTGACCTCCCGGCAGGACGTCGTGGCGGAACGCGCCGCTGGTCAGGCCCGCCCAGCGGGAGGCGACGTCGTCCCCGATCACCGGGTCCCGGTCGCCGGAGAACACCTGGAGCGGCACGTCGATCCGGGTTCCCGGGGTGTAGCGGAAGGTGTCCCGGGCGCACAGGTCAGCGCGCATCAACTCCACTGCCATTTCGGTGAGTTCGGGTTCATCGAGGACGTGATCGGGCAGCAGGCCGTGGGTGCGCATCCAGTCGAGCAGTTCGTCGTCGCCCTGCCCCTGGGCCAGGAAGCGGTCCCGGTCGGTCACCCCCCGGTCCGGGGCGTTGCAGGCGGAGACGACCAGCGCCTGTGGCGCGGGGACGCCCGCCGCCGCGAGCCGGGCGGTGACGTCGAAGGCCATCCAGCCGCCCATGCTGTGGCCGAACAGGACGTACGGTCCCTGCGCCGCGACCGAGGCGACGCCCCGCGCGGTGTCCGCAGCGAGCTCGGTCCAGGTCTGCGCGTACTCCTCGGCGAAGCGCCCTTCACGCCCCGGGTAGCAGATCGCCACCAGGTCGACGTCGTGCGGCAGCGCCGGGATCCAGGAGTGGTAGGTCGCGGTGCCGCCGCCGCAGAAGCCGAGGCACACCAGGGTGCGGGCCGGGTCGCGGCTGTGCTTCAGGCGCACCACGGTGGTGTCCGGGGCGCTCACGAGGCCGCTCCCGCACGGACCGACTCCGCGTGGCGGGCCAGGTCCCTCAGCCGGGGGAACCGGTAGACGTCCTTGGTCCGCAGCACGATCCCGGCGTCCCGCTTGAGGCGGGAGACCACCCGCAGCGCCACCAGCGAGTGGCCGCCGAGGGCGAAGAAGTTCTCGTCCGCGTGGACGGTTTCGCGGCCGAGCACATCGGCCCAGACGTCGGCGATCAGCCGTTCGAGCTCGGTCCGGAGAGGCTGTGCGGCGGTGTCCGGCACCGACGTGACGGCGGGCAGCGCGGCGGTGTCCACCTTGCCGTTGGGGGTCAGGGGCAGCGCGTCCATCTGCACGAGGACGGACGGTACGAGGTGCCCGGGCAGCGTGGCGGCACAGTGGGCACGCAGTTCGTCGCCGCTCACCGTCCCTCCCGGTGCCGCGACGTAGTAGGCCGCGAGGAAGGTGTCCCCGTCCGGGCCCGAGCGCAGCACGGCAACGGCGGCGGTGACGTGGGGGTGTGCGCGCAGCCGGTCC
This sequence comes from Kitasatospora sp. NPDC101155, assembly GCF_044768305.1. Taxonomy (NCBI): domain Bacteria; kingdom Bacillati; phylum Actinomycetota; class Actinomycetes; order Kitasatosporales; family Streptomycetaceae; genus Kitasatospora; species Kitasatospora sp. NPDC101155. Next base: position 24,670 of record NZ_JBIWPN010000046.1, read on the forward strand.
TCCAACTCGCCGGGCTCCACCCGGAACCCGCGAATCTTGATCTGGCGGTCGGTGCGGCCGAGGAACTCCAGTGCGCCGTCCGGCCGGCGCCGGACTTCGTCCCCGGTGCGGTACATCCGGGTGCCGTCGGCGGCGAACGGATCCGCGACGAACCGCTCGGCGGTCAGTCCCGGCCGCCCGACGTACCCGACGGCCACGGCCGGACCCGCCAGGTACAGCTCTCCCGTGGTGACGGGCCTGAGCGCGCCGTCGAGCACATGGGCGCGCACGTGGGCCAGGCCGTCGCCGAGGCGTGGGGCGTCCCCGGTGATGCGGGTCGCGGTGGCATCGACGGTGCATTCGGTCGGACCATAGAGGTTCCACGCCTCCAGCGACTCCGCCCGGGCCAGCGACCGCCACAGCTGCTCAGGCACCGGCTCGCCGCCGAGCAGCAGCCGCAGGGCCCGGCCGGGCCGCAGCCGCGGACCGATCAGCTGCCAGTGGGACGGGGTGGAGTCGAGGTCCGTCACGGCGTGCTCGTCGAGCAGCGCGTCCAGCCGGCCGGGGTCGGTGCGGTCCTCGTCGGTCAGGACGACCAGGGTGTCGCCTCGGCAGACCCTGACCCACTGCTGTACGGACGCGTCGAAGGACAGGCTGGCGTTCCATCCGACCACCCGGTGCCCGGCCGGGTAGACGCCGCGCTCCTCCAGGCCCGCCACCAGGGCGGCGACGCTCGCGTGCGCGACCTCCACCCCCTTGGGGCGTCCGGTCGACCCCGAGGTGTAGATGACGTACGCAGGGGCGGGCGAGTCGCCCACGACGTCGTCCGGTTCCTCGTCCGGCCGGCCCGGCTGGTAGGGGCTCAGCACCGGCAGACCGTCCGACCACGGGGGCCGGCCGGTGTCCGAGATCACCGCGCGCAGTCCGGCGTCGGCGGCGACGAAGGCGAGCCGGTCGTCGGGGTACGCCGGATCGAGCGGCACGTAGGCGGCGCCCGCCCGCCATACGGCCAGGGGTGCCACGACCCAGTCCGTTCCCCTGGGCACGCTCACCCCCACCCGGTCGCCACGGCCGATGCCGAGCGCGCGCAGCGCCCCGGCCAGCCGGGCCGTGCGCTCGCCCAGTTCGGCGAAGGTGAGGGTCCCGTCGGCGCCGTGCACCGCGGCCCGGTCCGGGAACGACCGGGTGCTCTGCACGAACCGGCGCACCAGGGTCTGCGGGTCAGCCATGGGACACCGCCGTGGCGGCGGTCGCGCGCGGGGCGACGGTCGGTGCGCAGTCGTACACCGAGACCGGCTCGCCCATGGCGACCACGATCCGGCGTTCGCCCCGGAAGGGGTCGCGGGCGTGCGCGGTCAGGACGTTGTCGACCAGCAGGAGGTCGCCCGGCTGCCAGGCGCGGCGCACGGTGGCGTTCTCGTACGCGGTGTTGATGCTCTCCAGGTCCGCCGCCGTCAGCGGGATACCGTCGCCGAGCCCGGTGTTGAACGGAAGCCCGTCCGGCCCGAGTTCGTCCAGCAGGACTTCGCGGATCTCGTCATCCAGGGAGAACTGGCTCCAGAACGCCAGGTGGCTGAACCAGACCTCCTCTCCGGTGTGCGGGTGCCGGACGATCCCGGGCCGCACCTGGCTGGTGCGCAGACGGCCGTCCGCGCCCCAGGCGCAGGAGATGTGGTTCTCGGCACAGTACTTCTCGACCTGCTCGGGGGACTCCGTCCCGAACGCGGACTGCCAGGCGACCGAGAGGCTTTCCGAGTAGGTGCGGGTCAGGATCCAGCCGGACGCGCGCATCCGCTCGACCAGCTCGGCCGGAAGGGCGCGCAGCACCTCGCGGCAGTCGGCGACCGGGGTGGCGCCGCCCTCCTCGGGCGCGGTCAGGCAGCCGAAGAGCAGCAGCCCCGGGAAGGTCAGGGTGTAGCTGTTCTCGTTGTGCGGCCTGATCGCCTGCCCGGCGGGCAGGTCCGTGGAGGAGAAGACCCCGCCGCCGAAGTCGCTGCGCGGAGTGGCCTTCTCCCGGTACGGGGTCGCCCGCGGAATGAGCTCGTCGCGGACCAGGGCGAAGTCCTCCACGCTGCGGACCGGCAGCCCGCGCAGGTACACCGCCCCGTGACGGTGCAGTCCGGCCCGCAGGTCGTCGTGGTGGTCCGCGAGCCAGGCGCGGGCTTCGGCCGCGTCGGCCAGCTCGGGTGCCTGGACGGTGGCGGGGGCACCCGGTTCCGTGCGCCAGTCGAGGGCGCTGCCCCGGGGGGCGTCGCTCACCGGTGAGCTGTCCGTCGGTACGCCGGTCATCGCACACCGCCCGGGGCCGGTGCGGCGTGGCGCAGCTCCAGGGTGCAGCACTTGACGCTGCCGCCGCCCTTGAACAGCTCGGAGAGGTCGACGCCGATCGGCTCGAACCCGCGCTCGGCCAGCCGGTCCATGAGGTCGCGCGCGGTCTGGGACAGCAGCACGTGGCGCCCGTCGGAGATCGCGTTCAGCCCGAAGGCCTCGGCGTCGGCCTCGGTGGCGAGGAGCGCGTCGGGGTACAGCTCGCGCAGGATCTCGCGGGACTCCGGCGAGAAGGCGCCCGGGAAGTACATGATCTCGTCGTCGTCGAGCACGGCGAGCGCGGTGTCCAGGTGGTAGAAGCGTGGGTCCACCAGGGTCAGGCTCACCACCGGGACGCCCAGCACCTGCTCGGCCTCGGCGTGCGCGGCCGGGTCGGTGCGGAAGCCGGTGCCGGCCAGGATCCGGTCGCCGGCGACCAGGTAGTCGCCCTCGCCCTCGTTGACGTGGCGGGCGGTGTGCACCTCGGTGTAGCCGTGCCGCTCGAACCACGCCTGGTAGGCGGGCGCCTCGGCGGCGCGTTCGGCGTGCCGGAACCTGGCCACCAGAACACGGCCGTTCAGGACCGTGGCGCCATTGGCGGAGTAGACCATGTCGGGCAGGCCGGGTACGGGTTCCACCAGTTCGACGGTGTGACCGAGCTCCTGGTAGAGGGCGTAGAGCCGCTCCCACTGCAGGACGGCCAGCGCCGTGTCGGTCGGCTTGGCCGGATCCATCCACGGGTTGATGCGGTAGTCGACGGTGAAGTGGGAGGGGCGGCACATCAGGTAGTGCCGGGGACGGGCGGTGCGCTGGGTCGGCATCGGATCACGCCTCCTTGAGGGCGGCGATCAGGCTCGCCGGGCGCAGGTCGGTCCAGGTGTTCTCGATGTGGTCCAGGCAGTCCTGCCGTCCGGCCGGGCCGTGGGTGGCCGTCCAGCCCGGGGGGACCGCGAGGGAGGCGGGCCACAGGGAGTGCTGGTTCTCCTCGTTGACCAGGACGAGGTAGGTGGCGTCCTCGTCCTCGAAGGGGTTGGTCACGGATGCTCCTGTTGCGTCTTGTGACGGATGACGTCTTGTCGAAGGGATGGGGCGTCGGCGATGCGCCAGCCGCTGAGCGGAGGTGAGATCGCGAGCGCGCGGCGGCAGATGGCCAGCGCGGCGGCTCTGGCGGTCAGTCCGGGCGTCGCCACGGTGAACATCCCGAGGCGGATGCCGTGCGGGCGAACCTGCACGCTGACGTGCTCCAGGCGTTCCCCGGGGGCTGCCGCGGCCCAGAGCAGGTCGATGATCTGGCGGCGGTCCGGCGGGCGGACCGCGACCGGGTCGGCAGGGGTGAGGGCGATGAGGGTCAGCTCCACGCCGGGCTGCGTCAGTCCCAGATGAGGCCGTCGGCGGCCACGGCCGGTCCTGCCGCGTGGAGCGCCCCCGTGGCGTGCACCTGCGGGTGCTCCTGCCCACCGGACTGCCCACCGGACTGCCCGGCGACGGCGGTCGCCAGGATGATGGCAGCGGCGCAGGCCGCACGGACGACGTGGATGCGAGAAGTCATGGCGGTGCCCTCATCGGAAGTGGGAGAGAGGTGGCCGGGTGAGCCCCCGGCGGGCGCCCGGCACCGGCCGGAGCGACGTGTCCATCCTTGCCGCCCGGATTCCTCCGGGGGAACGGGTCCAGGACCGGCAAAACCGTCCAGGCCGCTTTGTGACACCCGCTCACCTGTGTAGACCCGGGCGTGTATCGCTCGTAGATGCCCGGCGTGCAGGCTGGACGCAGATCCACCGGGTGACCACAGGAGGGAAGGCGGTGTCCGTGACGCTCTGCCTGGAGACGCTGGACCAGACGGTGTACGAAGAGATGCTCAGCCACACGGCGCTGGGCGTGGACGAGCTCGCGGCCAAGCTGGACGTCGGGCCCGACCGCATCCGCGACTGCCTCGACAGGCTGTTCGCGCTGCAGTTGGTCCAGGCGTCCTTCGAGACCCCCAGCAGGTTCACCGTCGTGGACCCGGTCCTCGGAATGAAGCGGCTGCTGGAGCAGCAGCACGAGGAACTGGTCCGGAGCCACCGCCAGGCGGCAGGCAGCCAGCAGGCCCTGATCAGGATCCTGGCCGGCGCGGGCGGCGGCGCCCAGCAGGCGGACGGTGTCGAGCGGCTGGCCGGACTCGACGCGGTGCAGCGGCGGCTGGAGCGTCTGGCCCTGGAGGCCGGGAACGAGATCCTGACCTTCATGCCCGGCGGGCCCCAGTCCCCCGCCTCGCTGGAGGCCGCCCTGCACAACGACGCCCTCGTCCTGCAGCGTGGCGTGGCGATCCGCACCATCGGCCTGGACTCCGTCCGCGGCGACGCCGCGACCTTGCGCTACACCCGCGCGCTGGTCGGGCGGGGCGGTGAGTTCCGTACGGCCGCCGCGCTGCCGACCCGCATGGTGGTGGTCGACCGGGCGTACGCCCTGGTGCCGATCGATCCTGAGGACAGCCGCAAGGGCGCGCTCTTCCTCTCCGCACCGGGCATGATCGCCCCGCTGCTCGCCCTGTTCGAGCGGGAGTGGGGAGCGGCCGTACCACTCGGCAGCGACACGTCCGACGCCTCGTACGTGCCGAACGAGCAGGAACGTTGTCTGCTGGCTCTGCTCGCGCAGGGCCACACCGACGAGTCCGCCGCGGGCCAACTGCACATCTCGGCCCGCACCGCCCGGCGGATCATGGCGTCGCTCATCGAGCGGCTCGGCGCCCGCAGCCGCTTCGAGGCCGGCCTGCGCGCGGCCCGGCTCGGCTGGGTCTGACCGTTCCCGGGCCGTGAGCAGGACCCGCCCGACGGGTGGCCTGCCAATGTCATGATCTTGACCCTTAGGATGACGTCCCGTACACCGGCGTGCACCCAGAACTGGAGACCAGCCGCCGGTGAGAGCTGTGCGGCCTCGGGGGGACTGTGGAATTCTTCGTGCTCGGACCTGTGGGCATACGCATCGGCGGGCCCGTCGTGTCCGGTGGCCCGCCGCAGCAGCAGGCGACCCTGGCCGCGCTGGCTCTCCGTTCGGGCCATGTGGTTCCCGTGCACGAACTGATCACCGCCGTGTGGGGCGAGGCGGCACCGGAATCCGCAGTGATGATCCTGCGGACGTACGTGTGGCGGCTGCGCAAGCTCCTGGAGGCCGGTGGCCGCGATCCGCAGGTGCTGGCGTCCGCGAACGACGGCTATCGGCTCGCGGTGCCGCCGGCGTCGGTCGACGCCTACCGGGTCGAACAGCTGGCCGCCGACGCGGCGCGCGCTCGCGAGGCGGGCCGCTACGACGCGTCCGCCGAGTCGCTGGCCGAGGCCGTTTCGCTGTGGCGGGGAGAGCCGCTGGCGGGGGTTCCGGGGCCGTTCGCGCAGAACCAGCGCTCCCGCCTGTCCGAGCTGCGCCTCCACCTGCTGGAGGAGCGCTTCGACCTCGACGTCCTGCTCGGGCGGCACGCCCAGGCAGTCCCTGAACTGACCGGCTTCATCCACGAGGAGCCGCTGCGCGAGCGGCCGTACGGGCTCCTGATGCGCGCGCTGTACGCTGCCGGGCGTCAGGGCGACGCCCTGGCCGTGTTCGCCAGGGCGCGCGAGGTGTTGGCGGACCAACTCGGGCTGGACCCGGGCCCCGAACTCCGCGCGTTGCACGGCCGGATCCTGGCCTGCGACCCCGAACTGGTCGCCCCGGTACCGGCACCCGCCGGCACCGGGGCGGCGCCGGCGCGGGCGGAGGCCGGTGACGCCGGGGAGCCAGGTCCGGGCCCCTTCGTCCGCCCGGCCCAACTCCCCGCCGGCATCGCCGACTTCACTGGCCGGACCGCCGAACTCGCCGCCCTGTCGGACGCCCTCGCCGACCGGGACCGCACCGCCCTGGCCGTCGCCACCGTCAGCGGGATGGGCGGCATCGGCAAGAGCGCGCTGGCCCTGCGGGCGGCGCATCAGGTCAAGGAGGAGTTCCCCGACGGCCAGCTCTACGCCGACCTGCGCGGCACCGGCACGGACCCGGCCGATCCGGGAACGGTGCTGGCCAGTCTCCTGTCCGCCCTGGGGGTGCCCCGGCGGGAGATACCCGGCTCGTTGGAGGACCGGGCCCGGCTGTTCCGGACAGTCCTCGACGGACGCCGGGTGCTCCTCCTGCTCGACGACGCGCGCGACACCGCCCAGGTCAAACCCCTGCTCCCGGGGTCCGCCCGCTGCGCGGTGGTGGTGACCAGCCGGGCCCGCCTCGCCGGCCTGCTGTCGGGCAGCCACGTCCAGCTGACGGAGTTCAGCCCGGCGGAAGCCCTGGGCCTGCTGAGGCAGATCGTGGGCCCGGAGCGGGTCGACCGGGAAGGGGCCGCCGCGGCCGCGCTCGTCGGCGCCTGCGCCCAGCTGCCGCTCGCGGTGCGCATCGTGGCCGCACGGCTGGCGGCCCGGCCGGGCTGGACGGTGGCACACCTCGTGGTCCGGCTGGCCGACCAACGGCGACGACTGGCCGAGCTGCGGGCCGACGACCTGGCAGTCGCCGCCGTCTTCGAACTCAGCTACCGCCAGCTGACGGACCGACAGGCGGCGGTGTTCCGCCGGCTGGCACCCGTGGCCCGGCCGAGCATCGGCCTGGCCGCCGCGGCCGCGGCGCTGGACCTGGCGGAGGCGGACGCGGAGACGCTGCTGGAAGCGCTGGTCGACGCCGCGCTGCTCGAATCGCCGGAACCAGGCCGGTACCGGCATCACGAACTCGGCCGGGACTTCGCGCTGAACCTGACCGGACCGCACACCGATCCCCCGGACGAGGCGGACTCCGCGGTGCAGCGTCGCCTGCTCCACCACCTGATGGGAATGGCCGCCGAGGCTTTCCAGCGAATCGTGCCCGGGGACCCGGTGCACAGCACGATCACCGCCACGACCGCGGAGCCGGGCGACGAACGGCTCGGGGACCTGGCCGAGGCCCGGGCCTGGGTCGTCGCAGAGTTCGACTTCGCGCTCCATGCCGTCCAGCTCGCGCTCCGACGGCAGGACGGCGCCGAAACGGAGCTGCTGACGGTGGCCGCCGACCTCCTGGTGGCCCTCAGCTCGTTCGGTCAGGACATTCCCTACGCACGCATAGCCGTCACCGCCGAGGCGCTCGCCCGGGCCGCGGCGCTGAGCGGGAACCACCGCGCGGCCGGTCGCGCCCGTTTCATCTGCGGCAACGCGGCCCTCCAGGCCACCCAGTTGACCCGGGCTCGCGCCAACTCCCACATGGCGGTGGAGGCGTGCCTCCAGGCCGGCGACCGCGCCATCCTCCAGCAGGCGTACAACGACCTGGGCGTCATCGCCCAGTTCGAGCAGCGCTACGACGACGCGGCCGAGTGCTTCGACCGGGCGTTCGCCCTGGCCCGGGAGCAGGGGCACCGCTCAGGCGCGCTGACCATCACGCTCAACGCCGCACTGGCCAGGATCCGCGGCGGTCGCGCCGACGAGGCGCTGCCCGCCTGCGAGGAGGCGCTGGACGCGCTGCGCGCGCTGGCGGACTACCACGGTGTCGCACACGCGCTGTGCGTCCGCGGCCAGGCCCTGCACGAACTGGGCCGCCTGCACGAGGCGCTGGCCAGCTACGAGGAGTGCCTCGACCTCTGCGAAACCGTACGGATACCGGGCCAGCAGGCACAGGCACGCTACCGGTACGCGGACACCCTGAACGGTCTCGGCCGCACCGAGCCCGCGCTGGACGCGGCGGCCAAAGCGGTGGCCCACCTTCGCACCGTGCCCGACCGCTACCGGGACCAGGGCTACGCCCTGCTGATCCACGCCCGCATCTCGCTCGACGCCGGCCACCGTGACGACGCGCTGACACATTCCCGCGAGGCGCTGGAGGTCTTCACCCGGGCCGGACTGCCCGAGGCCGCGCATGCGCGCCTGATCGTGGACACCGCCGCTGCCCCGCTTCCGGCAGTCTGAGCCGGAGATCGCACCGGGCGGCCCTTTTCGGGGATCCTGACAGCACTCGTCGGCGCTCGTCGGCGGTCTTGTGGAACGGCGACCGGGTCGTCGTCCCAGTGAGCGGGCGGTGCCGCCGTCGTCGTCCCAGTGGGCGGGCGGTGCCGCCGAGGGGGACACCCCGGTCCCACCGCCCGCCCGCACCCGGACGCTGTCAGGCCTTGGAGTTGAACTCCGTGGTCCCCTTGTCGGACCGGTCGGCCGAAGAAGCCAGTCGCGCGTCACCGGAGTGGCCCGCGTCGGCCACGGTTCCCAGGACGGCCAGGACGGCGGCCAGGACGGCGGGAACAAGGAAGGCCAGACGGTGCGTGACGGACTTCTGGATGCGCTGCACGGGAGACCCCTGTCTGTTCGTCCAGGAGCCCGTGGGTGACACCTGGCTTGCGAGTCGTTCTGCGACCGACTATCGCAGGGCTCCATCTACATCTCATATACGCGCCGAGCACGGGGCCGTCGCACGGCCGGGAGCGACACGGCTCCCCCGGCCGCAGCGTGCCACAGCGGGTGGAACAGAAGAATCTTCGGCCGGGCGGCCAGCGGCGCTTCTTCTGCGGCGGCGGGCCTCCGACCGGGCCGCGCTCCTCGGACAGCCGGCTCTCCGGGCACGCCGAGGACGGCAGCGGCGGCAGTGACCGCAGACCCGAAACACCCGGTTGCCACGTCGTCGAATGACGCGTTCCGTGACGACTCGACATATACCGGTGGCCAGGCACGAGACGAGGTCCTGGAAGCCCGCTGGCCTCTAGGACCGCCGGTGGTGCTGTCAGTGATCCAACGACCGGTCTTGTGGGTGATGCGGATGGGAACTGCCGTGAGCAGGACTGCTGTGAGCAAGTTGCCGATGGTCGGCGCCTTGTTCTGGGCGATCAAGATCGTGGCGACCACCCTGGGCGAGTCGGTGTCGAACTTCGTGTCGATGTCACCGCTGCACCTCGGCTACGCCGCTGCCGCGATCATCTTCCTGGTGGCGTTCGGGCTCGCCCTGACGGTGCAACTGAAGATCGACCGGTTCCAGCCGGTGGTGTTCTGGTCGGTGATCCTGACCACCAGCATCGCGGGCACCGCGATGTCCGACTTCATGAACCGCACCCTCGGTCTGGGCTACGCCGGCGGCGCTGCCGTGCTGACCAGCCTGCTGGTTGCCGTGCTCATCGGGTGGCGGATGACGGGGCAGACCATGGATGTGGAACGGATCGACACGACCCAAGGCGAGATCCTGTACTGGACCGCGACCCTGGTGTCCAACACGCTGGGCACCTCCAGCGGTGACTTCCTGTCGAACGGTCTGGGCCTCGGCTTCCGCGACAGCGCTCTGCTGCTTTCCGGGGCGATGCTGCTGATCCTCGCCGCGCACTATCTGACCCCGGTCTCGGGCACCGTGCTGTTCTGGGCGGCCTACGTGCTGACCCGCCCACTCGGGGCGGTCGCGGAGAACGCGGTGGAAAAGCCCGTCGCGCAGGGCGGACTCGGGGTGGGAACCACCATCACCTCCGCCGCTCTGCTCGCCGTACTGGCGGTCCTTGTCGGCTACCAGCTCCTCAGCAGCAACGAACAAACCCGCACGGCAGACACTGCTCTCTCGACCAGCAGCGAATACGACTGACGGCTCGGACTGTGGCCCGGACGCGTGGGCCAGCAGGACGACCAGGGCACCGTACAGGGGCGCAGCAACGGCCCCAGGTCAGGACGGCGGCGCCGATGTCCTCCGCCAAGAAAGTTGACCGCTGAATCCCGAGGTCACGGGCGTGCTCAGCACGATCGGTGCCCGTCGTCGGCAGTGCCGAGGGCGCGGTGGCTCGGGCACCGAGCCACCGCACTGACAGGGCCGCTGACCTGCGGCGATCAAACTTCGCTGTCACCAACTGGCGCTGGTCAAAGTTCAGTGGCAATCGGTCAAGGTCCGCTGTCACGGGACAGCGTCCACGGCGGCCTGCTGCGCGGCCCGGGGCAGTGAGTCCGCCCGCCCCGGACGGGCCGGTCCGGGGCGGGTTCCGGGCGCCGGTTGCAGGTCGGCGGCCAGCTGGAACGTCCCGCCCGGGCCATTAGGTCCGCCCAGGCGGGCCGCGCCCGCTGGCCCGCCTAGTGTCAGGCCGCGGGTCACGCGCGGGGGCGGGGGCGTCTATCCGGGGTTCGGGTTGGTGATCTGGGTGCGGGCGCGGGCGAGCATCTCGTTGGCCTCGGTGAGGGCGCTTGCTGCCGTCGCTGGCTGGTAGTCCTGGTCGAGGTCGGCCTGGAGAATCAGCATGAGGGCGCGGACCGTGTCGCTGGCGGCGTTGATCAGCTGGTTTTGGCCCTCGGTGGCATCGCGGAGGTAGCGCAGCTGTCCGGCGAGTTGGGAGACCTGCCAGTACCAGATGGTGGGCAGGTTGGCGGCCATCGCGGGCAGTATGGTCGCGCGGCTGGCGGTGATTTCGTCCAGGTCCGCGCCGCTGTTCAGCAGCTGGATCTCCGCCAGTGTGGCCTCGCTGGCCAGGGCGCCGTAGGCGGCGGCCGCGAGGCTGGCCGTGCGCAGGGCGTGCCGGTCGGTCGCGGCTTCGTAGGTGGGGGCAGGGATGACGGGGTCGGCGACGTGAAGGAGCCGCAGGATCTGGGCGAAGGTCTGTGCGTCGAGTGCGCTGTGGTCGGTCACGGGCGGCATTCCACAACGTCCAGGCGGTTGAGGTGTCTGCGGCGCGCGGCGGGCCAGGCGGTGCGTCGGAAGGTGAGGACGGCGTTGTGGCTACCGAACCGCCGCCGGTCCGACAGCCATTTTCCGAGCGGAAAGTTCCCCTCCTCGCCGACCATCGCGGAATAGGGCACGTCGAGCCGGCCGGTCTCTTTGTGCCAGCGCCTGGCGTGGTTGACGCCCTCACGCCAGAACTGGTTCTCATCCGTCAGAACCCGCGAGGCGATGAACAGCGCGAGCACGTTCTCGTCCACCGGCGTCTGGAACCGCACCGGCAGCGTGAACGCCCTCGAACCACGATCCAGCGCTTGGGTAGCACGACGAAGCCGCGCATGTCGTCAGTGCGCTTGACGATCGCGAGGACCAGGGCGAGGGCGGTGAGGCTGTACTCGACGAGGCTGCCGGCATAGCCGCCGTCGGCCCAGACCAGGGCAAGCCGGTGGTGTGCGACGGCGACCTGGGCGCGCAGGAGTTGAGCGGCAGCGCGATCGCCCACGTCCGCCGCGGTGACCATCACCGCGAGTAGCAGGCTGAGGGTGTCGACCACGGCGTGCCGCTTGCGGCCGTTGATCAGTTTGCCGTCGTCGAAGCCGCGGCTGTCGGATCCGACGACGGCGTCCTCCTTGACCGACTGGGAGTCGATCACGCCCGCGCTCGGCTCCGGATCCCGGCTCGCCTGCTCGCGGACCCGGCGGCGGAGCCGGTCGTGGAACTCGTGGACCAGAGCGTGGTCGCGCCAGCGTCGGAAGAATGTCGCTGTGCCGAAGCGGAGCGACACCGCTGGGTGGCGGACGTTGATCGCCCTGCTGAATGCAGGTGTCACGTTCCACTCTGGCTGCTGTTACGGGCCGGACTGGCGGCCTCGCACACCGCGCGAGGTGCGCGAGCGGCTGGCCGCCGCGGCAGGCACCGGCGTGCCGCTGAGCACGGCGCTGACGACAGTCGACATTGACGAGCTCCGTTCCGGGCACACCTCACGCTGAGTCGTCGGCTTGGGCCGTCCCGTACCCGGCAGCGAGCGCCTCAATAAAACTCTCGTTCGACTGCCACACTTCAAGATCGGCACAGCAACGGCTTCTTACGACCTCGAAAGCCGCAGACTCGTGCGTACCCGCGTCCTCGGCGGCGTCATCAATGAGTATCGGTACGCAGCTTGACCAGCAGCGACGACTTTCCGAGCCCCACACGCTGGGCAACCACAGCAGCCCTCAGCATGAGGCGCTGAAGACCCCGGATCACCGCTCCAGGACGGCAGCGCGGCCGGGTAGGCGCGGCGCTCGGCCTGCACGGTCACCAGCGCCCGCTGCGCCGGCGGGCGCTTCGGGAGGCCTTGGCGAGTGCCGGGGTGACGGGTGCCGGGTTAGCCCGGGGGCGTAAGCCCAGGGGCTGACGTCGCGCGCGAGGTTTCGCCGCCGGGCCGATGCCGGGAGGGGGCCGGCCACGGCACGGTGGTCCCATGGTTCACGCCAAGCGACTCACGACACGTCAGCAACACTCGAATATCAAACGGTTGGCCTCCACGGTGGCCGCGCTGTGTCTGGCCTCGGTCACCGCGGGGCTGCCGGCGTCCGCCTCCGCGGCGGACGCGGACGGTCTGACGGCGGGCGGCGACGGCTACAGCGCGAAGATCCGCCGGACCGAGTACGGCATCCCGCACATCCTGGCGCACGACTACGGCGGCCTCGGGTACGGCTACGGCTACGCCTTCGCCCAGGACAACCTGTGCGAACTCGCCGACCAGGTCGTGACGTTGCGCGCCGAGCGCTCCCGCTACCTCGGCCCCGACACGTTCTACCGGGGCAGGACCACCAACCTGGAGAGCGACACCTACCACCAGGGCCTGCGCCAGGCCGGCACCGTGCAGCACCTGCTCGACCGGCCGGCCCCGCTCGGCCCGACGGCCGAGCTCCGGCAGATGGTCGAGGGCTACGCGGCCGGCTACAACCGCTACCTGCACGACACCGGAGTGGCGAACCTGCCGGACGCCTCCTGCCGAGGCCAGGCCTGGGTCGGCCCGATCACCGCCGAGGACATCTGGAGCCTGGTCTACGAGCTGAACACCGGCTCGGGGACCAGCGGCCTCCAGCAGTCCATCGCCACCGCGGTCCCGGGCGCCCAGGCCGAACCCCCGGCGGCCCCCGACGCTGCGGCCGCGCCGGCCAAGGGCCCCGAGCCTGGTCCGGATCTCGGCAGCAACGGCTGGGCACTCGGCCGGGACGTCACGCAGAACCAGGACGGGATGCTGCTGGCCAATCCGCACCTGCCCTGGTCCGGCGACATGCGCTTCTACCAGGTGCAGCTGACCATCCCGGGCGTCATGGACGTCTCGGGCGCGGGCCTCTACGGCACGCCCGTGGTGGAGATCGGCCACACCCGGGGCCTCGCCTTCACCGAGACCTCCAGTTTCGCGGACCACGCGAGCCTGTACCGGCTCCCGCTGGTGCCCGGCGATCCGACCAGCTACCTCGTGGACGGCAAGGCCGTTCCGATGGACAAGCAGGACGTCCAGGTCACCGTCCGCGGCGCCGACGGCACGCTGTCGACCGTCACCCGGACCCTCTACACCTCCCGCTTCGGCCCGGTCCTGGCCGACCACTGGTCGGGCACCTACGCGTACACCGTCCGCGACGCCAACACCGAGAACCTGCGCTCGATGAACCAGTGGCTGGCACTCGACCAGGCGCAGAGCCTCGGCGAGCTGGAGCAGGCGGTGGACACCTACCAGGGCGACCCGTGGAACTACACGGTCGCCACCGACGCCACCGGGGAGACGTACTTCACCGACGCCTCCAACGTGCCGCACGTCACCGACGAGCAGCTCAAGCAGTGCCGCCGGCCAGAGATGCACGACCTGCCGACCGTCCTGGACGGCTCGACGACGGCCTGCGACCCGGGCAGCGACCCGGACGCGGTGGTGCCCGGCATCTTCGGCCCGGCCAACCACCCCAAGCTGGCGCGGACCGACTACCTGGCCAACTCCAACAACAACCCGTACCTCGCCAACGCGGACGCCCCGCTCGCCGGCTACCCGGGCATCTACGGCGCCGGCCGCGGGCTGGCACCGCGCCCCCAGCTCGGGCTGCGGATGATCGCCGACCGCCGGGACGGCAGCGACGGGCTCGGTGCTCCGGGCTTCACCCTGCCCAGCCTGCAGGCGACCGTGTTCGGCGACCGCAACCACAGCGCGGAACTCGGCCGGGACGACGTGGTCGCGATGTGCCGGGCCAACCCAGTCCTGCCCGCCACCGACGGCAGCTCGGTCGACGTCGCCGCCGCCTGCGACGTGCTCGCCGGGTGGAGCACGCGGGACGACGCCGACGGTCACGGCGCCGTCCTCTGGGACAGGTTCTACCGCGGGCTGTTCCAGCACTACGTGGACCCCTTCGTGCGGGTGCCGTACGATCCGGCCCAGCCGCTCACCACCCCGCGCGGCATCAAGGGCGACAGCGTCACCGCCCAGCACGCCCTGGCCGACGCCGTCCAGCAGCTCGCGAAGGACGGCACCACGCTGGACGCCACCATCGGGGACATCCAGCGGTGGGCGGGCATCCCGCTGCACGGCTGCGACGGGAGCGAGGGCTGCTTCAACGCCGTCAAGGCCTCTCCCACCTCGGGCACCACCGGCGCCGCCCGGCCCGCGGACCTCACCGACGCGTACGGCACCAGCTTCGTCATGGCCACCGAACTGACGCCGGACGGCCCGCGCACCCGCACCCTGCTCACCTACGGCGAGTCCGTGAACCCCGAATCGCCGCACTACACCGACCAGACCGCGCTGTTCTCGAAGAAGCAGTGGGTCACCGAGCGGTTCACCGAGGCCGAGATCAAGGCCGACTTGCACCTGCAGATCACCAGGCTGCATCGCTGACCCGTGACCAGCAACTTCACGATGCACAGTGCTCAATCACGACACACGGCTTGCCTAGTGGCTCTGCTCGATTGGTCGACCAGGAAATTGGTCGGTTGCTGGTAGTCCGTCAGACTGCCTCCGGGATCTGATCTTGGAGGTGGTCGTGGGGCGTCGTCCGGGAGTGTTCGTCCGGCCGGTCAGCATGGAGGAGGGACGTCGGCTGCAGCGGATTGGCCGGACCTCGAAGGATCCGGTTCGGCTGCGTCGCGCGATCGTGGTGCTGATGTCCGCCCAGGGCCAGTCCGTGCGGAACATCACCTCGCTGCTGCGGGTCGGTGAGGACTACGTGCGTGATGTCATCCACGCGTTCAACGAGCGGGGGTTCGACGCGTTGGACCCAAAATGGAGCGGGGGACGCCCGAAAGCGATCGGTGACCAGGTGCGCGAGCGCATCTGCCTGATCGCCCGGACGTCCCCCGCTGACTGGGGCATCGCCGCGTTCTCCACCTGGAGCCTGGCCAAGCGCGCCGAGCACCTGGTAAAGCGGAATGTCGTGCAGACCCTGAGTCGGGAGACCCTCCGCCGGATTCTGCGGGAGGGCAAGGTCTCCTGGCAGACCACCACGACGTGGAAGGCGTCCACCGACCCGCAGTTCGTCGCCAAGATGCAGCGCGTGCTGGAGCTGTACGACACTCCGCCCGCCGACGGCCGGGTGGTCTGCGTGGACGAGTTCGGCCCGCTCAATCTCCAGCCCCGCAAGGGCAAGGCCTGGCGTCCGGCCCGCTCTCCGCGCCGGCTGCGGGCCACCTACAACCGCTACGACGGCGTGATGCACATGCTGGCCGCCCTCGACCTGGCCACGGGCAAGATCTACTACCGCATCCGCAAGCGGAAGCGCTGGCGCGAGTTCCTTGACCTGCTCAAGGGCCCTGCGCGCCCGCTGGCCCGGCGGGAAGCTCTACGTCGTGCTGGACAACTTCTCGCCGCACAAGCACCCGAACGTCCGGGCCTGGGCCGAGGCAAACGAGGTTGAACTGGTGTTCCTGCCCACCTACGGATCATGGCTGAACTGGATCGAATCCGAGTTCGCGGCGCTTCGCTACTTCGCCCTCAACGGCACCGATCACCGCAGCCACGACGAGCAGAACGCCGCCATCAGCGCCTACATCCGCTGGCATAACGCCCGCGCGGAGCCGAAGACTGCCTTCGCCGCCGAATCACCGATCCGCTCCTGGACCCAGTACCCGGCGAAGGCGGCTTGAGAAGTCCTCCGCCGGCCCCTCCGGCACGGACGGCCACTCTTCGACGGCCGCGACGATCTCAGCCAGCCCAGCTTCGAAGGCCACCACGTCGATCACCCCGTCTCCAAACCTCTGCCACAGGTCAACGAGCCGATCGCCCCACTCGGCAAGATCGATCATCTTGTCGCCCAGGGTGAAACCGTCCAGGGAGGGCTTCCCGACCTCCAGCACCCATCGACTCGCAGCCGCGTCTGCCGCGATGCCGCGGCCCGCCAGCTCTACGACGGTGAACGGCACCCGGGGATGAGCCGCCACCGCCAGGAACACACCCAACGAGACCGAGTTCCGAACAGCCAACGGCTCGATCCGGGACGCCTCACCCTCCGACACCTGCCACCCCCGACTCCGCGCGATGCCGCGTACCAGATCGGTCGCGATCGCCGAGCAGCCTAACCAGTTACCCGGCCGAGGATCCGAGACGAGCCACTAGGCATGCATGCGCAAGCACCTGTCACGACCGAGATCACTGTTTGGTGGGAGCTCCGTGGAACGGCGTTGGATCCAGCTCAGGGCCGGGTAGAGCCGAACTCGCGCTCAGGCCGAGCGGATCACTACGCGCCGTGACTGAGGCTGACTGTTTTCCGGATCAACTGAGCGGGGCGATCAGGTGCCTCTATACGATCACGGAACTGCCCTCTGCTGACGTGATCTTGGAGATCTTTCATGCGCATGCGTAAGACCCTGGCCGCGGGCCTCGTGACCGTCGCGAGCGCCGCCGCGATGACCGTCGCGCCCGCGGCGCACGCCGGATACCCATTCCCGTACCAGTGCCAGTACACCAACTACAACAACGGCTGGACCTTCAACGGGGGCTTCGGGACCGCCCCCGGCGAAACCATCTGCGTCAACAACTATGAGCTTGCCATGCAGAACGACGGCAACCTCGTCATCTACAACAACATCGCCACCCCGATCTGGTCCTCGGGCACCTGGAACCACTCCGGCGCGACCGCCAAGTTCCAGCCCGACGGCAACCTCGTCATCTATGGGTACGGCGGCAGCCCGGCGCTGTGGGCCTCGGGCACCTACGGCAACTCGGGCGCGACCCTCAATTTTCAGCAGGACGGCAACCTCGTCATCTACGGCCCCGGCCACCAGCCGCTGTGGAACACCGGCACCTGAGACGGCCTCGGGGCTCCGCGCCGCCGCTCAGCGGCGGCGCGGAGCGCTGAACTCGCGGCTCGGCTCGGCGATTTTCGTAAAGAAGCCAACACCACCCCCGGGTCGGTAGTCGGGGTCGCCAGCCGCAGATGCCCGGCCGGCACCGCCACCGGCCCACTGCGGTCCAGATGAGTCCTGTAAGCACGGGGCAGACCCGGTGCGATGTCCCGGGCGTCCACCAGCCCGGCCCCCGCCCCTGGTACTCGCCTCCGGTCACCAGCAGGACGTCGTCCCGCCCCCGGCACCGCGCTCCGCCCCCAGGGCGATCGAGACCGCGTCGACCGCGCCGACCACCTCACCGCAGTGGCGTCCGCGCAGCCCGGCCGCCAGGTGCGGGTACGCGAGAACACCCTGGTCCTGCACACCCTGCTGTGGCCCGACGAACTCCGCTCCCCCGGAGGCATCGCCCCGGCCGACATCGAACTGCAGGAAAAGGAACTCGTGCTGGCCCGCACCCTCATGGACGCGATCTCCGAGGATCTGCACCTGGAGACCGAGCACGACGACTACGCCCACGCCCTGGAGGACATCGTCGCCGCCAAGCTGCGCGGCATCGAGCCCCCACACCCCGCTGGCGCCCTGCCGCCCGCCACCGGCCAGCGGGGCACGGCGGCCGTGGGCATCCCGACCACGCACCACATCCGGCCCTGACCGTGAACGGTGCCCCGCCCCACCACCACCGCGCCTCGAGCACGACGCTCACACCAACCGCTCCGTCCAAGCCGACGAAACCGCCGTCCTCACCGAGCCGTTCCTCCCTGGCCTCGATCCGGCCACGCCGCGGCGATAGACCCTGCCCGGCTACGCCTTGGTGCAGGTCAGGTCGGCCTCCGGCAGGCGCCCGTCGGCCAGGTAGGCGTTGACCGCGTCGTCCACGCACGCGTTGCCGTACGTCCCGTAGAGCCCGTGCTGGTTGGCGCCCCGCAGGGTCAGCAGCCGGGAGCCGGGCAGCATCCCGTGCAACGCGACGCCGTCCCGGTAGGGGGCGCGCGGGTCCCCGGTCGCGGAGAGGATCAGCGCCCGGGCGCCGTGGCGCACCTCGGTGGACGGCTCGCGCGGGGGTCCAGGAAGGCGCACGGGGAGATGTTGTCGAGCAGCGGGCCGGACGCGAGCGAGAGACTCGCGCTGAGGGGTACGTCGTCTCGCACAAGATGGCCTCGGGACCCGTCGGGAGACCAGCATGTACGCGGCAGTGCAGCGGTACGAAGGGGTGACCGATCCCGCGGAGGCGGGACGCCGAGTGGCCGAGGGATTCGTGCCTCTCCTTCGCCAGGTGCCCGGATTCGTAGCCTATTACTGGGTTGATGCCGGGGATGGAGTGATGGTCTCCACCAGCGTCTTCGAAGACCAGGCCGGGGCCGAGGAGTCGGTCCGGAGGGCGGCGGGCTTCGTGCGGGACAACCTCGCGACACTGCTTCCCGACCCTACCCAGGTCACGGCCGGCCAGGTTGTGGCCGCTGGATAGCGAACCTCCGCAACGGCTCTTCACGGAACTGCGGAGAGAGCCATCTTGGGCTGTCCGCCCACACGGGCCCGGCGAACACTCAGGCCCGGCGCCGACCGGGTGCTGGCCGACACAGTCCGGGCTCCCCCCACCCCGCCACCGTGGTCACCGGCCGCCGTCGAAGGTGCGCTGCACGCCGCGCTGGAGGAGTTCGAGCAGCGGGCCGAGCCGTGGCGGGAGGCCTTCGAGGGCCTGGACGAGGACGTCCTGGCCGAGGCCGCCGCCGAGGCGCGTTCCTTCGGGGCCGACCCGACCGGCGCCGTCGACGAGCTGGTGCGCGGCCTGCTCGGACAACTCGACCACTGGCAGCAGGCGATCGGCGAACTCGGCCGCCGGCTCACCGCGGCCGCGCAGGAGCGGCCGCTGCCCGAGTGGGCACCGGGATCGCTCACATCCCGAGGGCAAATAGTTTCGGAGCGTCACATTCCAAGGTTTAGAAACCAACTCCCTGCAAAAGCGGACCGATCAGGTCGAAGCCTGACGATGACGCACCTCGCCGACCATACGAAGACTTCAAGTCGTGACGGCTCGCCCAAGCCGGTTTCGAACGGTCCGCAGGCCGAGACGTGGGCGATTTCGCGGACACCCTGGTGGTCGGCGTCGATGAGGCGACGCGGGAGGAACAGGCGCCGACAGGACCTGAGGCCGGTCCACAGCAGGGCCGATCGGCAGGGGAGTTTCGCGGCCTCCAGCCACACCTGCTCACGAAACGCCCGCCGCTCAGCGGTCAGGCCCCCACCCTGCGCATGCCGCATACCAACGGCATACCGCAGGGATCACGACCTGTCACTACCCGACAGTCCTCAGTAACCGACCACCGACCGCAGGACGGCGTGAGCTGCGCTGAGACGCTCTGCCACGTCGCGGTTTTCACCGTCACCGTCGGCGCCGGCGACCTCGTCGGCCCAGGCGAGCAGGCGGTGCAGTCGGGGGTCGGCGGCGGCGTCGACGATGCGGGGGGGTGCCGACGACGACCTCCCCGCTGGTGCCGCCGAGGGCGATCAGAGTGCCCTCGGGGAGTGAACGTCCGCCCGCCCGGACCGTGGCGACCGCGATGTCGACCGTGAGGCCGATGGCCCCGACGACCGCGGGTTTGCCCATCGACCGTGCGACGACGGCGGCGTGGCTGGTCGGCCCGCCCCGGCTGGTCACGACGCCGACGGCGGCGGCTAGGCCGTGCATGTCCAGCGGCGAGGTCTGCGGGCGCACCAGCACCACCGGGCCCTGCGCGGCCATCCGGGCCGCGCTGTCGGCGCTGGTGGCTACCCGGCCCACCGCGACGCCCGGGAAGGCCCCCAGCCCGCGGGCGAGGACGTCGGCTGTGCCGTCCAGCGCGATCCGGGGCGTGCGCACCTGGTGCAGCTGCTGCGGCGCGATCCGCAGCAGCGCCTCGGAGCGCTCGATCGTGCCCGCGTCGGCGAGGTCGACCGCGACCCGGACCGCCGCACGTCCGACCAGTCGGCCCGGCCGCACCTGAAGTACCCACAAATCGCCAGCCTCGAAGGTGAATTCCACGTAGCAGGCATCGCGATAGTACGCTTCGATCCGGTGCAGGGCGTCCAGCAGGCTCGCCCACACGGCCGGCTCCCGGTCGGCCAGCTCCTGCAGCGGCGAGGTCAGCGACCGACCCGAGACGACGTCCTCGCCCTGGTGGCCGAAGAGAACCTCACCGAACGGCACGGGTTCGCCGGTGTTGGGATCGCGGCTGAACGCGACCCCGGTCCCGCTGCGGCCGTCGCGGTTGCCGAACACCATCGCCTGGACGATCACCGCGGTACCGAGGTCACGCGGAATGTCGTGCAGCTCGCGGTAGGTCGTCGCGCGCGGAGTGTCCAAGGACGAGAACACCGCCGCGACGGCGCGTTCCAGGTCCCGGGCGGCGTCCTCCGCGACCGGCTCGCCGGCGCGTTCGCGGATGAGCTCCGCCACGCCCCGGATCGCCTCGCTGAGCCACTCCTCGGCCTCTCCGGAGCGCCTCTCGGAGACCTCGTGCTCGACCGCCGCCAAGCTCTCGCGGTCCACCCCGAGCACTTCCGTCGCATAGCTCGACAGGAACCGCAGGCGGGAGTCGAACGCGAACCGCGGGTCGGCAGTCTCGGCCGCCAGCGCGGCGGTGGCCACGCTGGTGAGACCGAGGTTGAGCACGGTGCTCATCATGCCAGGCATCGACACACTGCTTCCGGAGCGCACCGATACCGCCAGCGGGCGGTCGGTGCCGCCGAGGGTGCGCCCGGTGGCGGCCTCCAGAGCGGCGAGCGCGTTGGCCAGTTCGGCGTCGAGCCCCTCGGGGAGCCGGCCGTGGCGGAGGAAGGCGCGGCACGCCGCCGTGCTGATGACGAAGCCCGGGGGCACGGGCAGGCCGAGGCGTCGCAGGACGACCAGGCCGTATCCCTTGCCGCCGAGGACCTCCGCCGTTTCCTCGACCTGAGCCGAGATGGGGTGGATCCAGGTCATCGAATTTGCCCTCCTTCGGTGACGGTGGGTCAGTTCCGGGGCCGGCCCAGGGTGGCGAGCAGGTCCTCGTGCAGCTGGAACCACACGGTGTGGTACGGAGCGGTGCCGTCCGTGTCATAGTCCAGCTCGCCGGCGTTGGCCCGGGTGAGCGCGTGGGCGAGCCGGCTGCGGTAGCGCTGGAAGCGCCGCATCGCCCCGGACAGTTCGGTGCAGACGGCGTCGGCCCGCTGGTCGAGGTCGGCGAGCCGGTCCAGCACCCGGGCGTCGTAGGCCTTGTCGGTGTGGTCGTTCAGGGTGGTCGAACCGTCGACGGAGCGGGTCTGCCAGGCCGTGCAGAGGTCGAGCAGTTCGGGGTTGAGTACCAGGAACCCGTTGAATGCCTCGGTCACCACGGCTGGGGCGCCGGCCGCGTCCAGTTCCTCGGTGATCCGGCGGGCGTCCTCGGCGCGGCCGGCGTCCGTGATGCCCCACCCGCCGAAGGGACCCGCCATGTGCGTGACCAGCCCGGCCACGGCGAGGTCGATCAGCTCCGATTCGACGTCGGACTCCGGCAGCCCGGTGGCCGCGGCCACCGCGGCCAGGCCCGAGAAGCCGATGCAGCGAAGGGCGTGGAGCACCAGATCGGTGCTGGTGGCGTGGGGCGAGACGGGCCGGGTCATTTTGCGGCCTCACGTGGTGTGGTGTTCGGGACATCGGCGGTAGGAACAGCATGTGCGGCGCCTCGTCCGTCGGCGGGTAGATCGATGCCGGCGGCTGTCGGCCGGTGGAGGTGTCCGCTCTTGTCCTGCTTGCGCAGCCAGATGCCGGGGCGGAAGGCCGGGTCCGCTTCGCCGCCGGTGCGGTTCGCGGGGCCGGTGAGGGTGCCGCCGGCGGCGAGGTAGGCGAGCAGGCGGCGGTAGGAGCGGTTCCAGTCCGGCTCCAGGCGCCACGGCTCGTCCAGGGCGTCCAGCTTCGTGGCCTGGTCGGTGGTGAGGTTCTCGGTTTTGCGCTGGCGGCGCATCCAGGCGCCCACCGCGTAGTCGTCGAGCTTCGCAGTCGCCGGGATCGCGAGGTGGCCGTGCTGGTGGTGGAAGGCCTTCGCGTAGGCGTAGCCGCGTTCCCAGGCGTTGGCGAGCTTGGACCAGATCATGCCGAGCGCGTCCAGCTCGCTGACCCGGGCCGCGTCGAGCAGGCCCTGGCCGTTGAGGTGGCGCTGGCGGGTGAGCCAGGAGATCAGCTCGACCTCCCACCGCCACCGCCTTGAAGCGCCGAGCTCAGTAACCATGTCAGGACGGACAGATGAGTGACCCGAGCGGCGGACAGGGAATGACCAGCGTGCTGACGCCAGGGCGCTCGACGAAGGCGCGGGCAGCGGCGGCCTGGCGGCGCTGGGACTCCAGATCGTCGGCGCGCCAGGCGTCCCGCCGGGCGCGGGCGTCGTCCCAGTTGTAGGAGACGGCGCTGACGGAGGCGTTGCCGGCGGCGCGGCTGATGTCCGCCTTCATGATGGCGCGTTGGAGTACGGTCTGCGTGGCGGCGAGGTCGATCCGGGCGATCAGGACCCCGGGGGTGTTCGGCACCCGGGTCGGAATGAGGGCCTGGGGAAGCAGGGAGATCCCGGTGTCGTGGCGGCCGATGTTCTCGGTGGAGGCCCTCGCGGCGTCCCGGGACATGAGGTGTATCTCCCGGTGTATCCACACGAGTTCGTCGAGGTCGGCCATGGTGATGCGGATCCGCTGGTAGATCGCGCGGAAGCGGGGGTCCTCGTGCAGCGGCCGGAGCGCGGCGGCGTGGAGGGCGACGCAGTCGTTGAAGCCGGCCGTGACGGCGGCGTCGAGGTGGAAGAGCGCCCGGTCGATCTGGCGGTGCAGGAAGGCCAGGGCGGCGAGCCCGCTGTGCCCGGCGCCGACCAGCCAGGCCGCGTCCGGGCCGAGCGCGGTGGCGCGCGCGATGACGTCGTGGAAGCCCGTGGCGACGTAGTCGGCCGAGGCCGCCGGACTGGTCAGGTTCGCCACCAGCAGTTCGTGGACACGGGAGGCGAGCGAGTTGATGGTGTCGGCCATGGATCTCCTCAGGCAGGGGCGGCGCACGCGGTCGGCACGAACGTACGGCAATGGCCCGACAATGCCTGGTGCCGGCCGTGCACGGCCGGCCCCTGTTCGAGGTACGCGGCCAGCTTCTTCTGACACCGCGCCGACAGCTTGCATCGCTGCCCACCCGGTCCCCGTGAAGCCGGCGCCCCGACCCCGTCCTCCCGCCAGGCCTGGTGCCACTGGCAGGCCGATTTCGCGGTCACCCGCAACCTGCGGGCAGCCTCCCTCGGCGGGACACCTTCGTCGAACAACGCGGCGGCCTCCAGCCGCACCGTCTCGCGGCGCTGACGTGCCTTCGCTGTCAGCCCGCCCCCATCCGCATAGCGCATACCAACGGCATAGCGCGCAGATGACCGTCAGTCAGCCACACAAACAGGCCAATCACCTCGAAGCGCCGAGGTCAGTAACAGGGGAACGCCAGTGAACGCTCAGCGTGGCTCACTGGGGGTGAACGGGGACCTGGCTGTTGGCGCGCAGGTGCGTGAGGTCGAGCGGTGGCAGCTGTGACAGGCGGGTGCCGGCGGCGGTCATGGCGGCGGTGTGGCGGGGGTTGCCGAGGACGGACGTGATGGCGTCGGCGATCTCGGCGCGCGTGGCGGTGAGTTCGAGGGCGCGGCCGAGGCCGTGGCGGGCGAAGGCGGCGGTGTTGTGGGGCTGGTCAGCGAGGACGCCCATACCCAGGACGGGGGTCGCGGAGGCCGGACATCCTGGTGGTCAGGGTTCCGAGGCTCACGTAAACGAGCGGGCGAGGGGGGAGCGGGTGCGCTCCAGGCGCTTCGGGAGGGTGGTCCGGAATGTCGCGACGGTGCGTCGGACGGCGTGTGCCCTGGACGGGGGCGTTTCGTAGAACCACTGGACCGGTGCGGGGGTGAGCAGCGGGGGCAGCGCGGGGGTGTCCTGTCCGTACTGCTCATAGAGGGGGGTCAGGGCGGGCGCGACGTCGGTGTCCCAGAGGTCCAGGAGTACCGGGCCGAGACCGTTGTCCGCTGCGTGCACGGGCAGGTCCAGGGCCTTCGCCGCCAGGTGCGCGCCGAGGTCGCTGCACTCGGCGATCACCAGATCGGGCCGTGCCCGGGTCCATGCGGCGATGAGGTCGCGGGCCTTCGCTTCGGCCTGGTCCGGCCAGAGCCGGCCGAAGACGTAGCGGTTGAAGGGCGCGTTTCCGTACTCCTTCCAGATCTCGCTTGCGGCCCGCTGGACGGCGGGATCGCCGGTCCAGTCCGTGCCCGCCCGGTGGAAATCCACTCCTCGGCGGCGGGCTTCGAGGCGGAACATGAGGGGGCGAAGAGGGTGACCGCGTGGCCCTGTGCCGACGGACATCCTGGAGAAGCTCGCCGTCGATGCCGAGCCGCGGGTCCGTGCTGCGGCAGCCGGCAATCCCAGCCTGCCCCTGCGGTGCCTTGCGGTGCTTCTCGCCGACGAGCAACGCAACGTGGCCGAGGAAGCCGGCGCCTCCGCCCGCATGCCCGTGGAATGGACGGATGCCCTGCTGGCCGCGGAGGGCATTGAGTAGCCGACATATCGCTTCGCTTCTGTCAGCTCTCGTAGCGGGCGAGCCTGGGCCGAACACGTCCCGCTGGTCGCGCAGCAGGGCCAGGTCGGCGATCGCCTCGCCGCCGTCGGCCAGCATCACGGCCAGGTCCACCGCGACGCGGCCGGGGTCGTGCCCGGTCCCACGCGGCCGCAGTCGGTGCAGGGCCTCGGAGAGGGCGCTGGTCAAAGTGGTGGCGTCGGCCAGATCCGCGAGCAGGCGCGAGCCGGCGTGGTTGACGCCGCGACCGGGTCGTGTGCACGCAGAAAGTGCCTTCCTGCTGGAACGACCGGGACCTTAGACAAGCCTCATCGTCCCAGCCCAGAAGGCACTCTCGCTTTTCCGATCATGCCCCGGACGCGACCCCGGAACACGCAGGCTAGAGCTGACGGACCGGGGTCACTAGTACTGGATGCCCCAGGTGTTGTCGTTCTCCGCGGCGGGAGCCGTCATGTGCGTGGTGTAGACCGTACTGGTGCGGCAGTTGGTGTACTGCTCGATCTTGGACACGGTGAAGGAGGCCGCCTTGTGGTACATCATGAGGCGGCCCCGCTGGTTCCCCCGGACGGTTCCGGAGTAGCTCCAGGAGTCGGTCTTGGACCACTGGCGGCCGACGGAGAAACTGAGCTGCGTGCTGACCTTGGCGAAGATCACGCCTGCGTCGGCACCGACCGTGGCGGTGCCGGTAGCGCTCCAGGTGCCGGTGGTCGTCTTGTTGTACGTGATCGTGATGCCCGGCTGTGCCCAGTCGCTGTGAACGTTGGTCGGCTCCCAGACCGTCGACTCATTGGAGAACTTGTAGCTGTATCCGCCGTCGCAGATCGTGCGGGCGGATGCCGGAACGGCGGTGGCGACCAGCCCACTTACCGTCAACGCGGCGACGGTGAGGCTGACTGCAGCCTTGCGCATGAGATTCTCTCCCCGGATGGAACCGATTGTGGTTTCGTGTGAAGCTCACGTGTTCGATCGGTTTGGCGGCTGAACCCTAGCGTCGAAGTCGTGGACGTTTCATGAGACTTGAGCGACTTCTGAGGAAGCCGTTCAACTATCTCCGGGAGTGCCCGATTTGCCGGTCCGCTGCCCGGTCGGCCCGACGCGCCAGGAGACCTCCAGCAGCACGCCCTCGGTGAGGGAGTGCCGTCCGGGGCGGCCGTAGCGCCACCGCACAGGCCCGAGTGGGCCGTGCTCGGCGAGGAGTTCCAGGGTGGTCGCGATGACCGGCACCGAGTCGTCGTACTCGCGCCAGCCGTCCTTGTTGTCGTCGCGGACCACCGTGTCGCCGCCGCCCGCTCCGGCGCCATGGTCGAGCGGTCGACCTCCACCATCAGCACCGGCACCCCGATCTCCGCCGCCTGCCACACCGCGTCCGGGCACACCTTCCGCCGCCCGGGAGCGTGAACTCCACCTCCGTCGCCCAGTCGGTCACGGTGCCGACTCCGCCCAAGGCGTCCGGCGCGGCGCCGCCCAGGACGAAGGCGAGCACGGTCTCGTTGACCGCCATCGTGTGCTGGGCGCCGAAGCAGCCGGCACCCTGGGCGGTGGAGCCCATGTCGGAGCGGGGCAGTCCGAGGACGTGCCCGGCCGCCTCCAGCCCAGCCGAGCCCTCCAGCCAGCATCGCCAGCAGAACCGGCACTCACCCCCGAACACGAGCCCAGCCACCCCGCACTTCTCAATCAACCTGCAAACCCCAGCCCACAAACAAGATCAACCAGCAATCCATCGACCCACCACAGATCAGAAGCAGGCATGACCTCCCGATCGATCCGGCCGGTCGGCCGTACGAGCGGATGCGTCACGGCTGCGGTACACCGAGGCTGGAACGGTGAGCGTGATCGTCGTCCTGGAGAACCCAGACTCGCCCGACCCGATGGTGCACGCGGCCGCGTCCGATCCGGACGTGCCGAGCGCCCCCGGCCCGGTCACCATCTGTGGCCTCGACACCGCCGAGATGGTCAGAAGCGCGTGGCAGCCAAGCAACCCCAGCCAACGCTGGTGGCCACCCGAGCCGCGCAGCCGCACCTGCCCACGCTGCGACCGCACCCTCCGGACCGCGTAGAGCCGGGGGCACGGATCCTGGAGGTGGCACGGAGGTGCGGGCCATGACCGCCGAGCAGGACTACGCACGCGAAGCCGTGGCCGCCACAATCGCCTACCGGGAAGCCCTGACAGGCATCAACTGGGACCGGCTCGTCAAGGCCGGCCACGCCTAGGGACCGTACCCCTGCATCAACTGCGGAAAGCCGGGCCGGGCGCGCCCGGCCGTCGGCGAGCACTGCGTGCCCGCGCCTGCCGATCATGCCGCCGGTGCCTGGCCTCCGGGGTCCTTCGCATGCTGCCGCGGTCACGCCTGGCCTGTGACCGACGGCGGACTCTCGGGCCACACTTCGAACGCCTGTGAAATCCCCGCCGGCGGTCCGGCACGGAAACGGCCGCGGATCAGCGCCGCGACCTTGGCCACGGCATCGGCTCGACCGCCGAGCTCCACTTTCACCGGGCCCGCACCAGCATGTGCGAGGGCAACCGGCCGTGTGGCGGGTTCTGTGATCGGCGCCGAGGTGTCCACCTGCCAGCGGGTGCGGACCACCCGATCGGCGAGTGAGACATAGTCCCTGGCCGTGCCAGGACTCGGGACAGCGATCAGCCTGAACGACTGGCCTACCGCGTCCGCGACCACGTTCGCCACGGGTAGCGCACCGGCGATCGACATGTGCACCATCGCACTCGGTTCCCGTGAGGGGCTGACGCCGGCCATCGTTTTCCTCCGTGATCGGTTCCTCTCCCAGGGTCTGCCGGTGCCAGGCCTGCCGCACCTGGGCAGCGGGGAGTCCCAGCCCCGCACACAGCGGCTGGCGGCACGACGTCGGCCGAAACGCGTATGTGGGCGTAACGGCTGCGCCGCCGCGTGTCTTTCTCGGCTCCCTGGCTGTGGGATCCCCTGCGGTGTAACGTTTTGATCAAGCAGTCGTGGTGCCGAAGTTCTCGCCCGCGGTTACATGTCGTGGGCGTTTTTGCTGTTCAGCGTCTCTCCGGACCAAGGCGATCACCTCCGGGCCCGCAATCGTGGGACCCGATCAGTTCCCCCGAGGGAGAGAAGCGCATGGCTAGCGGCACTGTGAAGTGGTTCAACGCTGAAAAGGGCTTCGGTTTCATCGAGCAGGACGGCGGCGGTCCCGACGTCTTCGCCCACTACTCGAACATTGCGACCCAGGGTTTCCGCGAACTCCAGGAGGGCCAGAAGGTGACCTTCGACATCGTGCAAGGCCAGAAGGGCCCGCAGGCGGAGAACATCCGCCCCGCCTGATCTCCAGCGCACGAACAGGCGCCCCGCACGGATCCACGTGCGGGGCGCCTGGCGCTGTTCACGTCACAGAGCAGCGTTTCGACAGCAGTTCGGGAGGCAGCGCCTGAACCGGATGTTCCGGCACCTGCGGCTTGTCAGAACCGGCGGCGCACGGTCGGCCGGGCGGGCCGGGCCTGCTCGGTGCCGCGCAGTGCGAGGGCCGCGGTGCGGGTGCGCCCCAGCCAGCTCATGACCTGGCGCAGCGCGGCGGGGTCGAGGTCGCGGGTGAGCGCGCGGACGGCCTGGTGGTCGTCGTCGGTCAGCGTGTAGACGCCGGCGCGCTCCAGGGCGGTGCAGAGGGGCTGGGCGGCGGTGCCTGCGAGGCGGCGGTGAGCAACGTCGGCGGTCTGGCGGGCCTGGTGGGCTGCCTCGCGGGCCAGGGCGGCGACGTCCTGCCGATGGCGTTCGGCGCGCAGCCGGTCCGCCACACGGCGACGCGACCCAGCCCGCGGCCACGCCCAGAAACCCTGTCGCGCCGGACAGGGGCCACCGGAGTGACCCGCCAGGGCCCGGCCGGGTGAGGACGGGGTCAGGAGTGGCGCCCCCAGAAGCCGCCGCGCTTCGCCTCGCCGACCGGGGCCTCGGTGGCGGCCGGGCTGATGCCCGTCCGGTGACATCCGGCGACCGAGTGGCCACGGACAGGTTGAGCGGGAGCTGGCGATTGCACGGCCGGTGTTTCGGTCACGGATGATGACGACCTTGCCGCGGATGCGGCCGGCTTCACTGAGGCGGTGGACGTCCGCGAGGTCGGCCAGCGGGTATGAGGCGCTGATGTCGAGGGTGACCTCACCCGCGTCGACGAGGTCCACGAGCGCTGCCAGATGCGCCACATCGTTGCGGGCCACCACGTGCATCGCCCTCACCCCGGCGTCGGCAAGCAGTTCGATGGGGGTTGCGATCGAGACGATCTGCCCGCCCGGCCGCACCGCAGGTGCCAGAGCAGCGGCATCGTGCGGGCTCAGCGGAACGAGATTGAGCAGAGTGTCCACCGGGCCGTCGAGCGCGGCGGCGGCCTCCTTCTTCTGCTGCTCCTGGTGCTTCTCGTGGCAGGGGTAGCAGCGGCCGCCGGGGCGGCGGGTGGCTCCGGCGACCTCGACGAGCGGCGCAGCGATCCGGCCGACATCGACGACGACGGGGCGGCCCGATGCGGCCTAGTGCCCGCTATGCCCGGACCCGGGTACCGTCACCGGCTTTCCCCGGAAACATCCGATGGAGTACGGATACTCTCCGTTGAGGTGGTAGTGGTACATGACGACCTTCTTGCCATCCCATGTGATCGCGTGTGTGTGACCGTGGCAGACGTCCAGATCCCTGTTCTTGACGATCTTTCCGTCCTCGCCGCGCGGCCCGAAGATCCCGAAACCGTCGATGGCGTATCCCACGAGCGGTGAGTGCCGGAAGCGGGTGTGCGCGGATCCCCTCAACGGCTTGCTGCCGAAGCAGGTCTGGGAGGGGCCGTGGTAGTGGTACTGCGTGTCGTACGGATGGCCCCAGCAGCGGTCCAGCGGCAGGGCCGCGTTGGGGTCGACCGGTCGGTCCTCCGCGTCCGTGGCCACCTCCAGGTGGAAGGTGCCGCCCGCCAGAGCCATCCCGGTCGTCAGCTGGTCGATACACGTGGGCTGCGCCTGGACAGACGGATCACGCGGAACGGTGACGTCGAGGTTCCACGGCTCGATGGGGATCGCGGCGGCGTTGGGGTACCCGTG
>NZ_JBIWPN010000047.1:0-54177 GCF_044768305.1 Kitasatospora sp. NPDC101155
CACCCGTTGAGTACGAGGCAAACTACTACCTGTCGACCACGAAACCGCTGGTCACAGCCACAACCTGAGATCTCTATCGAACCCGGGGCGGTTCAATGTCCGTTGCGTGGGTGTATCGGGAGGCGCCTCGGGTTGGCCTTGTTCCTTACCGTTTCGGTGACGGGCGGAATGCGAAGCTGCAGTTCAAGGTGTCGGAGGTGCAGGCGTGGGTGAAGCAGCAGCGTTTGTCGGGCGAGTGAGCCTACGGTGACGATGAGGGGTCTGACCGTGGGGGCAGGCCCCTCATGTGCTCACGCGGCCGCCGCGAGGTGGAGGGTCTGGGCGGAACGGTTCGCTTCCGGCTTCCCGTGCCAGCACGTCAACTCCTACGGCATCGCTGTGGTCGTGACCGCCGAAGCCGGAACCGAACCGCTTGAGTCTGCGGCTGACTTCGAGTCAGTCACGTCCGAGTCGGGCATGCGAGCATGGCCGGATGACTGTGAGCGTGAGTGTGAGTTCCCATGAGCTGTACGAGCTGCACCGGGTGACGACGCCGGTCCTGGAGATCGCCTACCACCGGGTCGGCGAGCGCCGCCGGGAGGCCGACGTCCCGGTGATCCTGCTGCACGGTTTCCCCTACGACGTGCGGGCCTACGACGAGGTGGCGCGGCTGCTCGCCGAGGCCGGCCGGGAGGTGCTGGTGCCGTACCTGCGCGGCTACGGGCCGACCAGGTTCCTGGCTGAGGACACCCGGCGAAGCGGCCAGCAGGCCGCGCTCGCGCAGGACTTGCTGGAGTTCATGGACGCGCTGGGGATCGAGCGGGCGATGGTCGCCGGCTACGACTGGGGCGGGCGCGCGGCCTGCGCGGCGGCGGCGCTGTGGCCGGAGCGGGTCCACGGCCTGGTCACAGCGGGGGGCTATCTCGTCCAGGACATCGCTCGCGCGATGGAGCCGGCCGCACCGGAGGCGGAGCGCAACCTTTGGTACCAGTACTACTTCCATTCCGAGCGGGGGCGTCAGGGTCTGGAGCGGAACCGAGAGGAGCTGTGCGGGCTTCTCTGGCGGCTCTGGTCTCCGACCTGGCCGAAGGTACAGGAGGCCTTCGCCGCCTCGGCCGCCAGTCTGCACAATCCGGACTTCGTGGACGTCGCGATCCACTCCTACCGCCACCGCTACGGCCTGGTCGAAGGTGACCCGCGCTACCAGGAGTTGGAAGACGCGCTGGTCGGCCGGCCGGCCATCGTGGCCCCCGCGGTGGTGCTGGTCGGCGAGGACAACGGCGTGATCCCCGCCGCCGACCAGACCAGCATCGAGCGCTTCACCGGCCCGTGCGAGGTGCGGACCCTGCCTGGCGTGGGTCACAACGTCCCGCAGGAGGCCCCTGAGGCCTTCGCCGAGGCGATCCTGGGACTGCCCGATTGAGCTCGCTCGATCGAGCCTGCCCGGCCGAGCCCGGCGGTGAGCGGTGTGCCCGGCGCGCTATCCTGCGACACATGATCAACTCGTATGAGGGTCTTGAGGATTCCGGCGTCGCGATAGCGGCGGCCCGGGCCGGCGCGGGTGTGGTGCGCGGCATGTACGGCCGGCGGCTCGCCCGGATCGACAAGGGCGCGGGGGACTTCGCCACGGCTGCGGACGTCGAGGCGGAGCAGGCGATCCTCGGGGTCATCCGAGCCGCTCGGCCCGATGACTCCGTGCTGGGCGAGGAGGGCGGGCAGCAGGGGGCGGCGCGGTCCGCGCGCCAGTGGCTGGTGGATCCCCTGTGCGGCACCCTCAACTACGCCGTCGGCGGCATGCTGGTGGCCGTCAACGTGGCGCTGCGCGGCGGTGCGGCGGCGGTCGCCGACCCGTTCAGCGGCGAGGTGTTCTTCACCGACGGCGAGACCGCCTGGGTGCGGAGCGAGGGCACCGACGCCAGACTGGAGCCCACGGCCGCGACCCGGCTCGTGGACGTCAACCTGGACCCGCCCTTCCCCCACGCGGAGACGTTCCGGGCGGTGGACCTGCTGGCCCACCCCGGCTTCGTCGCGGGGTTCCGGCCGCGGGTCGTCTCCACGTCGCTCGCGCTGGCCTGGGTCGCGGCGGGGAAGCGCGCGGCGTACGTCACCGACGGCGGAGACCTGTCCGGGAGCGTGCACTTCGCCGCCGGGATCGCCCTGTGCCGAGCGGCCGGCTGCGTGGTCACCGGGATCGACGGAGCCCCGCTCGGCGAAGCTGGCCGCGGGCTCGTCGTGGCGGCCGACGGCGAGGCCCACGAACAGCTGATGTCGATGATCCGTCCCTGAGGTCCCGAGAGCGCGACGCCTCGGCAGGCATCCCGCTACCCGATGACCTCCGGTCCGGCGGGGGCCGTGGTCGGCTCGGCCCCCGCCAGCGGCGCGCCGAGCAGCAGCCGCAGCGCCAGGCGGACCCGTGGTGAGGAGAGGTCGACCGTCGTCACCTCGGCCATCCGTTGCAGCCGGTAGCGCAGGGTGTTGGGATGGATCCGCAACTCCCGTGCCGCGTCCTTCGGTTCGCCGTAGTGGTCCAGCCAGGCGGCGAGCGTGGGCAGGAACGACGTGCCGTGCGCCTCGTCGTGCGCGCGCAGGTCCGGCAGGGGGCCGCCGAGCAGGCCGGCGTCGGGCCCGAGCGCAGTGCGGGCGCGTTCGACCAGCACGGCGTCCCAGGCGTCCTCCAGCAGGACCAGCCCGTCCGGGCACCGGGTGCTCGGCGGGTCGCCGGCGACGAGGCGGCGCAGCTCGGCGGCCTGGGCGCGGGAGCGCGGCAGGTCGACGGGGGAGCGAGCGAGGCCGCCCGCCGCGGCGTACAGGCCCCGATCGTGGCTGTGCACCTCGCCGAGCACCCGGCGCAGCCAGGCCGTCGAGCCGGCGTCCGCGGCGGTCCGACGGCGCGGAGTCGGCGGCTCGGTCAGGACGGCGAAGGGTGCGCCGTCGAGATCGACCAGGAGCGGCTGGTGCCAGCCGAAGCGGCGGAGGACCGACTCCCAGAGGTCGAGCTGTCGGCGGACGTCCTCGGTGCGGTCGGCGGTGCCGAGCGCGACCACCCGCCATGGCGGCGGGGGGAGTTCGGAGTGGGCGGTCGGCCCGGTGCCGTCCCGCAGAAGCCCGGCGCCGTCCCGCAGAAGGGCGCGCAGCCGGGCGGCCGAGACCCGGCGGGCGATGCCCGCCTCGGCGCGCAGGCGCAGCAGGTGCAGGGCGACGACCGATGCCAGGTCGGTCAGCCGTCGGACGCGCTGCGGCGGCACCGGAGTCGCCGCCACCACCCAGATCGCTCCCAGCCACTCGCCGCCGGCGCGGACCGGGACGGCCAGCCGGGGGAGTGTGCCGTCCGGTCCGGCGGGGACATGGATCGGGTCGTTGGAGTGCGCCAGCCTGCGGAAGAGGCCGCGGGCCCGGAAGTCGGCGATCAACTCCGCGGGTACCCGCCGCCCCACGATGGTGGAGACCCGGGCGGGGTCGGTGCCGTCCTGACGGCCGGAGTACGCCAGGACCCTCGACTGGGCGTCCTCCACCGTCACCGGGGCGTCCGCGATCTCGGCGGCGGCGTCGGCCAGGGTGAACAGGTCGCCGGGCCCGTCGTGGCCGCCGGGCTGCGGCGCGCAGGCCCGGTCGATGACGCCGCGCACCAGCCAGACGAGGTGCGACCAGGAGGCGTGCGGCTGGAGCTCGATGAGTGTCTGTCCGTGCTGCCGGGCGGCGGTGACCACCTCGGGGTCGTCGGCTAGCGGCGCCTTGAGCACGACACCGGCAGCCCCGGCGGCGCCGGCCTGGTGGAGCAGCGAGACGGCGGCGGCCGGGCCGGTCGGACCGATGCCGAGGAGGAGTTCGCCGGGCTGCCCGGTGGCCTCGCCCGGCACGGCCAGGACGACGTCCTGCACCCGGGTGTCGTCCCCGGTCACCACCACGCGCAGCAGCCCGGCTCCGAGGGAGTCGACGAGGTCGGTGGTGGCGATCATGCTCGGGACCTGGCGGCGGGGAACGCGGGCGGCTGGTTCATCCGGACAGTCTGCGGCACCCGTTGTGCCCGGCGCACTACCCGGCGGGCCGGAATTGGCCGCCCGGCACCAGGACGGTGGGGGCGGCGCGGCCCACCATGGAGAGCGCCTCCCGTCGCGGGAGCAGCAGACCGGTGCAGCCACAGACCGGTGCAGCCACGAATCGGTGCGGGCACAGACCCGTGCAGCTACAGAAGGAGCGAACCGATGGCCCGTTCCGCAGCGCCCGACTCACCGCCACGACGCGTCGCCGTCGTCGGGGCCGGCATGATCGGCCTGTCCACCGCCTGGTTCCTGCAGGAGTTCGGCGTCGAGGTCACCGTGTACGAGCGCGGGCAGGTGGCCGCAGGCGCGTCCTGGGGCAACGCCGGGTGGCTGACCCCGGGCCTGGCGACGCCGCTGCCCGAACCCGCCGTGCTCAAGTACGGCCTGCGCGCGGTGTTCAGTCCGTCCTCGCCGGTCTACGTGCCGCCGAGCGCGGACCCGAGGCTGCTCAGGTTCCTGGCGGGATTCGTCCGGCACAGCACGGCCGGCCGCTGGCAGCGTGCGATGGACGCGCTGGTGCCGATCAACCGCCGGGCCCTGGCCGGCTTCGACGCCCTGGCCGCCGGCGGCGTCGAGGCGAGGACGGTCGAGACCGGGGCCTTCCTGGCGGCGTACCGCGGCGTCGGTGAGCGCCGGGTGCTGATCGAGGAGATCGAGCACATCCACGGGGCCGGCCAGAAGCTGGAGTACGACCTGCTGAGTGGTGACGAGGCGCGCGCCCTGGCGCCCGCGCTGTCCGGCGAGGTCGGCGCGGCCGTCCGGCTGCGCGGCCAGCGCTTCCTCGACCCCGGGCGGTTCGTGTTCGCCCTGGCCGACTCGGTGCGCGGGCGAGGCGGGGACATCCGCACGGGTACGGCCGTCACCGACGTCCGCGACCGCGGCGTCGACGTGCTCGCTGCTGGGAGCGCCCCCGAGCCGTACGACGCGGTGGTGCTGGCCGGCGGAGCGTGGCTGGGTGACCTCGGCCGCAGCTTCGGCGTCCGCGCCGTCGTACAGGCCGGCCGAGGTTACAGCTTCAGCGTGCCGGTCGAGCACCTGCCCGCCGACCCGCTGTACTTCCCGGCCCAGCGGGTCGCCTGCACGCCGCTGGGCGAGCGGCTGCGGGTCGCCGGGACGATGGAGTTCCGCAAGCCTGGGGCGCCGTTGGACCGCCGTCGGATCAGGGCCATCGTCGAGGCCGCGCGGCCGATGCTGCGCGGCGCCGATCTGGAGGCGCGCCAGGACGAGTGGGTCGGCTCGCGACCCTGCACCCCGGACGGTCTGCCGTTGATCGGCGCCACCCGCTCACCACGGGTCTTCGCCGCCGGCGGACACGGCATGTGGGGTATGACCCTCGGCCCGGCCACCGGGCAACTGCTCGCCGAGGCGATCGTGACCGGGCGTCGCCCGGCCGAGCTGGGGCCCTTCGATCCGCTGCGCTGACCGAAGGGCCCCAGGACGTGTCCTGTGGGTCTTTGCCGGGTCCGACAGGACCCACAAGTGCGGACCAGGACCCGGCCGCTGGTCAGAAGGCGGACTTGGCGAACCAGAGCGCCAGCAGCTCGTCGTCCCCCGACAGCTCGACGCGCGCGGCGGTGTGGTCGAGGCGCCGGTACAGCAGGAGCAGCAGGTCGGCGGCGGTGGCCCGGACGGTGGCGTCGGCGGTCGCGTCCGCGCCGTGCGGGTCGAGGCCGAAGCCGTCGGGGCGCAGGCGCACCAGCCAGTCGCCGTCGCCGTCGGTGCGGGTGAAGCGGATGGTCCGGTCGTCGCCGCGCAGTTCGGCGGTGCCGGGGGCGAAGAAGGCGGCGAAGGGCAGGTTGGTGAGGAACTCGGCCACACCGTCGGCCGCGAGGGCCGGCTCGATGTCGGGGTCGAGGCCGAGCGCGAGTTCGGCGTCGACGCGGTGGACGAGGGTCTCGAACAGCATCCGGCGCACCCAGAACCGGGCGTGCTGGTCGGCGCCCCAGGCCCACATCGGCGCGTCGAGGTCGGTCTGGGTGAAGGTCGAGGCGGCCTGCTCGGCGGCCTCGGCCAGCCAGGCCGGGTACTCCTCGGGCCGTTCGGGCAGTCGCAGGTCGACGTCGCGGCTGCGCGGCGGCTCCTGGATCCGCTGCTGCAGCAGGACGGTGAACCAGCGCTGCACGCTGCCGGCGTGGCGGATGAGGTCGGCGAGGGTCCAGTCCGGGCAGCTCGGCACCGGGAGGGCGGGGTCGGCCTGCCGCACGGCGGCGACGAAGCGGGTGGTCTCGGCGGCGACGGCGGCGCTGTGGTCGAGCGGGGTCATGAACGTGGTCTCCGGGGGTGCGGGTCTCGCGGCGCTTCGGGACGGTCTGCGCGCTCGATGTTTCATGGCGTGAAGCAATTGCCGAGGACGCACGCTAGGCCTGAAAGGTTGATCTTGTCAAGCATCTCCGGGGCGCCCCCGGCGATTCCACCCGGTTGGGCCGGATCCCCCGGACTTTCCCGCGCTCCGGGTGTTTCGGACGCCGCACAGCGGACAGTCGCGCTTCGGGGGCTGTCCGCAGGAGGAAGGAGGGCATCGTGGCCCCGAGGAAGCCGCCCACAGGGTGGACCGGGGACCTGGACCTCGCGCCCGAGGCGCCGCCCGGCAGGTTCACGGTGGAGGTCTCGCCCTGGGCCGAGGGGACCGTCCTCGCCCTGTACGGCGAACTCGACCTCGACTCGGTCGCCGGGCTGCGCGCGGTCCTCGGCACCGCGCTGGCCGTGCCGGCCACCGTCGTGGTCGTCGACTGCGCGGGCCTGGAGTTCTGCGACTCCACCGGGCTCAACACCCTGCTGCGGGCCCAGGCCCGGGCGGCGGTCGACGGCAGTCGGATCGAACTGGCCCGCCCGCGGGCGCTGGTGCTGCGCATGCTCGAACTCACCGGCGCCACCGATGCCTTCCCGATCCGGGACACCCCGCCCGGTTGAGCGTGGCCCGGTTGGGCCCCCGCACCGCGGCAGCGCACAGCGCCTTCGCACGCCCCGGCACGCGGTGGCAGAGTGGGAGCAGGGCGGCGTACCACCGCCCCTGGCGTCGGCGCGCGCCCCGCGCGCACGCCGTCCGTGACGGATCCGGGCGGTGGGACAGGATGGACGACAATCCGGTACCCGGCGCGCCGGCCGAGGGCGATCCCGTACCCGGCGCGCCAGTGGCCGATCCGGCCGAGCAGGCCTTGCGGCAGCTGCTCGCCGGGCTCACGGCCGTGCGCGACGGGGACTTCCGCACCCGGCTCACCCCCGACGGGCCGGGGGTGCTCGGGGAGATCGCCGAGGTCTTCAACGGGATGGCCGACCAGCTGGCCCGGGTGACCGACGAGGTGACCAGGGTGGCCCGCGAGGTCGGCACCGAGGGGCGGCTCGGCGGCCAGGCGACCCTCGCGGGCGCCGCCGGGACGTGGCGCGACCTGACCGACTCGGTGAACTCCATGGCGGGCAACCTGACCAGCCAGGTGCGCAACATCTCCCAGGTCGCCACCGCCGTCGCCGACGGCGACCTCACCCAGAAGATCCGGGTGGACGCGCGTGGGGAGATCCTGGAGCTGAAGGAGACCATCAACACGATGGTCGACCAGCTGTGCGCCTTCGCCGACGAGGTCACCCGGGTGGCCCGGGAGGTCGGCACGGCCGGGAACCTGGGCGGGCAGGCCACCGTCCGGGGCGTCTCCGGCACCTGGAAGGACCTCACCGACAACGTCAACGTGATGGCCTCCAACCTCACCGGCCAGGTCCGCTCGATGTCCGAGGTGGCGACGGCCGTCGCCCGGGGCGACCTCTCCCGGAAGATCACCGTGGAGGCGAAGGGCGAGGTGGCCGCCCTCGCCGACGCGATCAACACCATGGTGGACACCCTGTCGGCCTTCGCCGACGAGGTGACCCGGGTGGCCCGGGAGGTCGGCACCGAGGGCATCCTGGGCGGCCAGGCCCGGGTGCCGAACGTCGCCGGGACGTGGAAGGACCTCACCGACCACGTCAACTCCATGGCGGGCAACCTGACCAGCCAGGTGCGCAACATCGCCCAGGTGACCACGGCGGTCGCCGAGGGCGACCTCACCCGCAAGATCGACGTGGACGCGCGCGGGGAGATCCTGGAGCTGAAGACGACCATCAACACCATGGTGGACCAGCTGGGTTCCTTCGCGGCCGAGGTCACCCGGGTCGCGTTGGAGGTCGGCAGCGAGGGGCGTCTCGGCGGCCAGGCCCGGGTCGAGGGCGTGTCCGGCACCTGGAAGCGCCTCACCGAGAACGTCAACGAGCTGGCCGGCAACCTCACCCGGCAGGTCCGGGCGATCGCCGAGGTCACCAGCGCGGTCGCGGCCGGCGACCTGACCCGGTCGATCAGTGTGGACGCCTCCGGCGAGGTCGCCGACCTCAAGGACAACATCAACGCCATGGTCGAGTCGCTGCGCGAGACCACCCTGGCCAACCAGGAACAGGACTGGCTGAAGACCAACCTGGCCCGGTTCTCCGCCGCGATCCAGGCCCGGCGGGACATCCAGGCCGTCGCCGAGATGATCACCGACGAGCTCACCCCGCTGATCGGGGCCCAGTACGGCGCGTTCTTCCTTGCCGAGGAGAGTGAGGGCGGCCCCGAGCTGGCCCTGATCAGCGCCTACGGCCGCCCCGCCGGGCAGGAGCTCCGGGTGCGGCTGGGGGAGTCCCTGGTCGGCCAGGCCGCCCGCAGCCGGCGGATCATCACCGTCGACGACCTGCCGCC
Organism: Kitasatospora sp. NPDC101155; assembly: GCF_044768305.1. Taxonomy (NCBI): domain Bacteria; kingdom Bacillati; phylum Actinomycetota; class Actinomycetes; order Kitasatosporales; family Streptomycetaceae; genus Kitasatospora; species Kitasatospora sp. NPDC101155. The sequence continues at coordinate 8,716 of NZ_JBIWPN010000047.1, forward strand.
CGGCTACGCCGTCATCGGCTCCGGCGCCGGAGCCGTCGAGACCCGCTCGCTCGTGGTCCTGCCCGTCATGCTGGAGGAATGGCTGCTCGGTGTCATGGAGTTCGCCTCCGTCCACTCGTTCACCCAGGTCCACCGCGACTTCCTGGAACGCTTCGCCGAGACCTGCGGCGTGAACATCGGCACCCTGCTCGCCAACGCCCGCACCGACGAACTGCTCGCCGAATCCCGCCGGCTCACCGCCGAATTCCAGGCACAGTCCGAGGAGTTGCAGGCCGGACAGGAAGAACTGCGTCGCTCCAACGCGGAGTTGGAGGACAAGGCCGCCCTGCTCGCCCAGCGCAACCGGGACATCGAGGCCAAGAACCTGGAGATCGAGCAGGCCCGCCAGGAACTGGAGGAACGCGCCCGGCAGTTGAGCCTCGCCTCGATGTACAAGTCCGAGTTCCTGGCCAACATGAGCCATGAACTGCGCACCCCGCTCAACAGCCTGCTCGTCCTCGCCCAACTGCTCGCCCAGAACTCCGGCGGCAACCTCACCCCCAAACAGGTCGAGTACGCGGGCGTCATCCACTCGGCCGGCACCGACCTGCTCCAGCTCATCAACGACATCCTCGACCTCTCCAAGGTTGAGGCCGGGAAGATGGAGACGGCCCCCGAGCCCTTCCCCGTACGGAAGCTGCTGGAGTACGTCGAATCCGCCTTCCGGCCGCTGGCCGACCAGAAGGGCCTGGCCTTCGAGGCGGTCGTCGACCGGAACGTCCCGGAGCGGATCGTCACCGACCAGGCGCGGCTGCGCCAGGTGCTGCGCAACCTGCTGTCCAACGCGGTCAAGTTCACCGACACCGGGCGGGTCGAGCTGCGGATCGAGCGCGTCGAGGCCCCGAACCTGCCGCCCGAACTCGGCCGGGCGGAAGCGGCGGTGGCCTTCCACGTCGAGGACACCGGCATCGGCATCGACCCCGACCAGCTGGACGCCGTCTTCGGTGCCTTCCAACAGGCCGACGGCTCCACCGCGCGGCGCTTCGGCGGCACCGGCCTTGGCCTGTCGATCAGCCGGGAGCTCGCCCGGCTGCTCGGCGGCACCCTCACCGTCCACTCCACCGCCGGGCAGGGCAGCCGTTTCACCCTCCACCTGCCGCTCGCCGGGCCCGAACGCCCGGACGGCGCGGCCGAGACCGAGCCCGCCGTGCTGGTCGTCGAGCCCGACGCGCCGGCCCTGCTCACCCTGCTCACCCGGGCCGCCGTGGCCGCCTCGGGCAGCCCCCTCCCGGCTGCGCGGGTGACCAGTGCCGGGGACGCCGCGGAACTGCGTGCCGCGCTGGACGAGGGCCCGTACCGCTGCGCAGTGCTCGACCTGGCGGGCTCCGCCGAGCTCGCACCCGTACTGCTGGACGCCCTGGCGGACGGCCCCCCGGTTCTCGGGTACCGGTCCGGCCACACGCCCGGTTCGATCGCCGGGGTGGAGACCACCCGCGGCCTGGACGATCTGAGCGAGCGCGTCGTCCACCTGCTGGGCCGCCGCCGCCCCCACCCCGACCCGGCCACCGGGCAGGCGGGCGCGGCGCTCACCGGACGGACCGCGCTGATCGTCGACGACGACGTCCGCAACGTCTTCGCGCTCGCAGCGGCCCTGGAACAGCACGGCCTGACCGTCCTGCACGCCGCCGACGGCGCCGCCGGACTCGGCCTGCTGCGGGCCCACCCGGAGACCGACCTCGTCCTGATGGACGTGATGATGCCCGGTCTGGACGGCTACGCCGCGATCGCCGCCATCCGGGCCGACGAGCGCTTCGCCCGCCTGCCGGTCATCGCCGTCACCGCCAAGGCCATGCCCGGGGACCAGGACAAGAGCCTCGCCGCCGGAGCCGATGACCACATCACCAAGCCGGTCGACACCACCCACCTGCTCGACCGGATCCGGTACTGGCTGGACACCTCATGACCGACCGGCTGGACCCCTCATGACCGGCGCGGACGAGCCGTCGGACGGCACCGCCCAGGCCCTCGCGGCGACCGTCCGCCGACTCCAGCGGGACGCCGAGCGGATGCGGGCGGAGGCCCGGGCGCGCTCCACCGTCGACCTCGCCACCGGCATCCTCGCCGAACGCCTGGGGGTGGTCCCCGCCGAGGCCGCCGCCCGCCTCGGCCGACTCGCCCGGGACGCGGGCGTCCCGGTGGTGGCCCTGGCCGCCGACCTCGTCGCCCTCCCCGACGACACCGTCCAGCCGCTCGCCGGGGCCCCGTGCTCCGGGCCCGCCGTGACACCCGCCCTGGCCGCCCTGCCCGACCTGCAGCAGGCGGTCGACGCCGTCCTGGAGCAGACGGGGGAGGTGCTCGGCGTCCGGTCCGTGGCTGTGTGGCAACGGCTGCCCGGGGGCGCCCTGGCGCTGGCCGCGCACGCCGGCCTGTCCGCGGACGACGCGGCCGCGTGGAGCAGGGTGCCGCCGGGTGTCCCGACCCCGGCCCAGCGGGTCGTCGCGGGCGGTGCGGACCTGTGGCCGGGCGACCCGGGGGCGGAGGCGCCGTCGATCGGCGCCGGAGCGGACCGGGCCGTCCTCCCGCTGCTCGACGGTGGCCGTCGGCGCGGCGCGCTGGAGGTCCTGCAAGCCGCCCCCGCCGCCCCGCTCGGTCCCTCCCAGCGCCGCCAGCTGTACGCCCTCGCCGACCTCTGCGCGACCCTGCTGGGCACCCCGCCGGCCCCGGCCGCACCCGAGGCCGCCGCCGACCTCCTGGACGGGCTGCTCACCCCCGCGCTCCTGCTGGAACCGGTGCTGCGGGACGGACAGGTGGTCGACTTCACGGTGGTCCGGGCGGCTGCGCGCTTCGAGGACCCGCTCGGCCGCCCCCCGGAGGCCTTGGAGGGCGGTTCGCTGCTGGAGAGCTACCCGGCCGCGGTCGGCGGCGGTCTGCTCGAACAGCTGGTGCGGGTGCACCGGACCGGCGCGCCGCTGCCCGCCGAACGCATGCGAGTGGTCTTCCGCGAGGGCGAACGCGCCCTGCCCGCCACCGTCCTGCTCGCCGCCGCCCCGCTGGGCGACCGGCTGCTGCTCGGGTGGCGGCTGGAGTCCGAGCGGGCCGAGGAGGCCGAACAGACCGCTCTCCTCGGCCACGCCCAGCGGCTGGCCCGGGTCGCCGGTTTCGAGGAGTTCCCGCAGAGCGGCCGGATCCTGTGGAGCGCCGGCCTGTACGAGCTGTTCGGCCTACCTCCCGGCACCGCGCCCGTGCCGCTGGCCGTGCTCGTCGCGCACGCCCACCAGGACGACGTCCCCGCCGTACGGCGCCTGGTGAGCACCGTCCGGCACGGGCACCGGGCCTCCTCCGCGGTCTTCCGGCTGGCCCGCCCGGACGGCACCCTGCGGCACACCCGGGTGATCGCGGAACCGGTCCTCGACAGCGCGGGCCGGCTCACCGCGATCCGCGGCGCCTACCACGACGTCTCCGCCCAGCACTGGACCGAGGTCGCGCTCGGCGCCACCCGGGCCCGCCTGGCCGACAGCGAGCAGGAGTCGGCCGAGCGCGCCCAGCTGGCGCTGCGGCTCCAGCAGGCCATCCTGCCCGCCGCGCCGCCGCCGCTGGGCGTCACCGGCCTGCACGCGGCCGTGCGCTACCGCCCGGCCGCCCAGCGCGACCGGGTCGGCGGCGACTGGTACGACGTGCTGCCGCTGCCCGACAAACGGGTGCTGCTGGCCGTCGGCGACGTGGCCGGTCACGGCGTCGAGGCGGCCACCGGGATGGTGGCGCTGCGGCACGCCCTGCGCGGCCTCGCCGTCACCGGGGCGGGCCCGGCCCGGCTGCTGGAGTGGGCGAACACGGTCGCCCTGCGCGAGCCCGGCCAGGTCACCGCCACCGCCGTCTGCGTCCTGCTGGACCCGGTCGGCGGCGCGCTGCGCTGGGCCCGGGCCGGGCACCTGCCGCCGATCCGGCTCGGCCCGGACGGCGCCGAGGTGCTGGCGCTGCCGCACGGCATTCTGCTCGGCGCCCTGGAGGACGCCCAGTACGAGGAACGCACCGCCCGGCTGGCCCCCGAGGACGTCCTGCTGCTGTACACCGACGGCCTGGTCGAGCGTCGGGACCGCCCGGTCGAGGAGTCCGTCGACCAGCTGATCCGCGACGCCGGCGCCCCCGGCCCGGACCTGGAGGGCTATCTCGACCGGCTCCTGGAGCTCAGCCCCGCCGACACCGACGACGACACCTGTCTGATCGCCGTCCAGACCGGGTGACCGCCCGGCGTGTCGGACCGGGTGGCTCGGGTAGGCGCGACTTGGCGGGGGCCGACAGCGAGACGGAAGGGATCCCCGACGATGCCGCCGAGGTGCAGACGGCACCGCGCTCACGGACCGCACCGCTCACGGACCGCACCGCTCACGGTCCGTACGGCTCACCGACCGCACGGCGAGCATGAAGACCAGGGAGCGAGGGATGCGTACGACCCTGGCCGGGGCACGGTTCCCCACCACGGGACCGCCCCCGACCCTGCCCTGGGCACGGTGGCTGCCGCTCTCGGCACGGGCCGGAGTCGCCGCCGAGGCGCGCGCCTTCACCGCCGACTTCCTGGCCGGGGTGCCGGACCCGTTCGTGGTCGCCGACGCCGTCCTGGTGGTCTCCGAACTCGTCGGCAACGCCCTCCGCCACGCCGGGGAACCTGGCGCGCTGTTGCTGGTCAGGGGCCCCGGACGGGTGCGGATCGAGGTCAGTGACTCCAGCCCGAGGCCCCCGCTGCCCAGGCCCCCGCACGGCCCCGACGAACGCGGGGGCCTCGGCCTGTACCTGCTCGACCGGCTCGCCCTGCGCTGGGGCTGGCGACCGCTGGGGCCCGGCAAGACCGTCTGGTGCGAGCTGCGACTCCCGGAGGGCTGAGCCCCCGGTGTCCGAGGGCCCCTGGCGGGTAGGTACACCCCAGGGCGGTCGGTGTACCGGCCGACCGCTCCCGCACCCTCCCCCCCCGGGTGCCGCCCGCACGGGCAGGAGAAGCACGTGACCACCCCTCCCAGCAGAGTCCACCTCGCCGACCGGGAGGCGGCCGCACCGCCCCGCCCGCCGTCCGACCTCCCGCCCCGCCCCAGCGCCGCGGAGCTGCGGGTGATGGGCAAGGCGGAGGCACGCGAACTCAGCGACGCGCTCTTCCAGCGCCTGGGCGGTCTGGTCCGCGAGACCCACGCCTACAGCTACGTGCGCGGCACGATCATCGAACTCAACATGCCGCTGGTCCGCTTCATCGCGGCCCGCTTCCGGCACCGCGCCGAGGACATGGAGGACATCCTCCAGGCCGGCACGATCGGCCTGATCAAGGCCGTCGACGGCTACGACCCCGGCCGCGGCGTCGAGTTCGTCACCTACGCCGTCCCCACCATCGCCGGGGAGGTCAAGCGTTTCTTCCGCGACACCTCCTGGCCCGTCCGGGTGCCCCGCAGCATGCAGGAACTGCACCTGACCGTCGCCCGCGGTTCGGACCGCCTGGAGCAGCGACTCGGCCGCCTCCCGCACCCGGAGGAGATCGCCGAGGACCTCCACATCACCCTCGAACAGGTCACGGAGGGACTGGTCGCCGGCCAGGTCTACCGATCCGATTCCCTGGACGCACTGCGGGAGGGCGACATTGACGAGACCGGCAGCGCGATGCTGGACCGGCTCGGCCACTGCGACCCCGGCATCGAACTCGCCGAGTTCCGCACCGCCGTCCGCCCGCTGCTCGCCGAACTGCCGCCACGCGAGCAGACCGTCCTCAAACTGCGTTTCTGGGACGGCTGGACCCAGTCCCAGATCGCCCGGCGGGTCGGCGTCTCCCAGATGCAGGTCTCCCGCATGCTCGCCACCACCCTGTCCCGGCTGCGCCGGCAGCTGGAGGACCGGGAGGCACCCGGCTGGCGGGACCCCTCGGAGGAAGCGGAACCGGCCTGACGCCGCCGGACCCCGCGGCGCCGGACCCCGGTCACCGTCGACCGGCTCCGCGAGGACGCGCGGCTACCCGGGTTCGGCGACGGCATGCCCGAGCCGCAGCCGTACCGCCAGCTGCGGCCCCTGCCGCTCCCGGCCCTCCTCGCGCGCCGAGCAGAGGTCGGCGATCGTGCGCAGCATCGCCTCGACGTCCGCGGGGGTGCCGAGCAGCTCCGCGGTGATCTCGCCCGGCAGCACGGTCCGGCCCTCCAGCGGCGTGAGGCTGTGCACGTCGAAGGCCTGCGAGGCGCTCACCGCAGGGCCCGGCACGGGGATCGCCGAAACGCCGTCGGGCCGCGACTCGGCCACCGTCCAGATGCCCTCCGGGGTAAGGGTGGGGGGCGACTCCCACACGTTGCCGATCCGGGTGAGCCCGCGTCCGGTGTGGGTCGGGAAGAGGCCTTCGAGCAGGTCGAGGACGGCCTCCGCGACCTCGCGCGCGCCGTCGTGGAGGCGCACCAGCACGTGGCCGGCGGAAAGCGGCAAGCCCATCGGTTCCTCCGCCGATCGCTCCAACCCGTTCGGAGACCAGGTACGCACGGTGCACCGGCCGCCGCATCCTCAGCCGTGCCGCGCGCCGCGGGCGGCAGAGGGCCGTCGCACGGCTACGGGACGATGACGACCTTGCCCGCGACGGTGCGGGATTCGGCCAGCGCGAGCGCCGCGGCGGCGTCGTTGAGCGGGAACTCGCCGGCGACCTGCGCGGTGAGCACGCCGTCGGCCAGCAGCGTCAGCACCCGGGTGAGGTCCTCGCGCAGTCGGGCGCGGAAGGCGTCCGGGCGGCGGCGCTTGCCCGCCCAGAAGTTGTAGAAGTGCGCGGCCCTGCCGTTGGGCAGGATGTTCCACAGCGCCAGCCAGGCGAACAGCTTCAGCACCGGGAGCCGTGAGTTGCCGTCCTCGTCCTTCGTGGCGGCGGTGCCGTAGGACACCAGCACCCCGCGGTTGCGCAGGAGTCGCCACGACTCCTTCAGCCCGGCGCCGCCGACGTGGTCGAACACCGCGTCCACGCCGTGCGGCGCGAGCTCCCGGATCCGCCGGTACACGTCCGGGTCGCGGTAGTCGACCGGGGTCGCGCCGAGCTCGCGCACCGTGTCGTGGTGCCGGGCCGACGCCGTGCCGATCACCGTGATCCCGGCGTGCCGGGCCAGCTGCACGAGCGTGGACCCGACGCCACCGTTGGCGCCGAGCACCACGATCGTCCCGCCTTCGGGCACCGCGGCGATCCGGTGCAGCATCTGCCAGGCCGTGACCCCGTTGACCACCAGGGTCTCGGCGGCGGCCGCCGTCACGCCGTCGGGCACGGCCACCAGGTCCGCGGCGTCGAGCAGCAGGAGGCTGGCCCACGCTCCGGTCTTGGTGACGGCGGCGAAGCGGCGTCCGATCAGCGCGGCGTCCACCCCCGGGCCGACGGTGACCACCGTGCCGACCACGTCGTACCCGGGCACGAAGGGGAAGGGCGGCTGGTCGTAGTACTTGCCGCGGCGCATCTGCTGCTCGGCGAAGGACACGCCGGTCGCGTCCATCCGCAGCACGACCTGGCCCGCGGCGGGGAGCGGGAGTTCGCGGGTGCGGAGCTGCAGGCCGCTGACGTCGACGGCGCCCGGCAGGACGACCTCGGTGGCGTGGGTGACGGCGGTGCCGTTCATGACGTACTCCGTTTCGGAAGGTTGCGGCTACGGCCGTAAAGTTACAGACGTAACTCTGCGGTGCGCAAGAGCCTTGTGCCCGTAAGTTCTCGGATGTAAGTTCACGGCATGGACGACGAGCCGACCACGACACCGACCCGCCCCCGCAACCGCCGTGGGGAAGGCGCCAGGCTGCGCGAGGAGATCGTGACCGCAGCGGTGGAACTGCTGGACGAGACCGGCAACGAAGGTGCCATCACGCTGCGGTCCGTCGCCCGCCGCGTCGGGATCGCCGCGCCCTCGATCTACCGCCACTTCCCGGATCAACCGGCCATCATGCTGGCCGTGGTGAAGCAGGCGTTCGACCAACTGGAGGCGCAGCTGCGCGCCGCCGTGGACGCCGCCGGCGAGGACCCCCGGCGGCGCCTGTTCGCCCTCTGCCACGCCTACCTGGGGTTCGCCCAGGACCATCCCGAGCGCTACCGCACCATGTTCGGCGGCCTCTGGATGCCCGCACTGCAGGGCACCTCCGTGACGGCAGACGACATGGAGACCCTCGGCGACGCGTGTCTGGGCCTGATCTCCGAGGCGCTGGACGACTGCGTCACCACCGGCCGGGCCGTCAGCTCCGACGTGTCCGCGGACGCCGTCGCACTGTGGCTGGGCCTGCACGGGCTGGCGCACCAGCGTGCCGTGACGGTCGCCTTCCCGTGGCCGCCGGACATCGCCGACCGCGTCATCACCGCGCTGGCGCACCTCAAGGCCGGATGAGCCGGGCCGGGTGCGGCCACGTCTCCCCATCGCCGCCGTACCCGCCGCCGCTCACCCCGGGGACGACGGAAGCGCGGGCTCGATCCGCTCGGACCCGCGCTTCAGCTCGACCCGATCAGCCGTGCGTGACGCACTTGTTGGCGCTGTTGGACCACAGGCCCTGGAGGTCGAAGGTGCCGGTGCTCAGGGTGACGTAGGCGTCGAGGTTCTGGCACTCGTCGCCGATCTCGCCGCCGCCGCCGTTCCAGCCGATGCTGGGCCAGAAGTCGGTGACGGTCTCGGCGTACTCGTGGGTCTCGGTGGACTCGATGCCGGAGAGCAGGCGGCCGTCGGTGAAGGTGGTGCAGGCGCCGGCGCCGTTGTCGGGGATGTACGGCAGGTTGGTGTAGGCCAGGGTGCCGTAGGAGCTGCTGGTCTTGTCGTGCCAGGCGCAGAAGCCGGAGTTGGGGAAGCCGTCCGGATGGGTGCCGGCGGCGGAGACGACCACGTACTGGGCGTTGAGGTTGGGCGCCTGGGTGGTGTTGCCGAAGTGGGCGGCGGCCTTGCCGGCCTCGGCGGCGATCTGGGTGGCGGTCGCGCTGGCGGGCGCGGCGGCGGAGTTGTCGAACCAGACGCCGGCCAGCGGGGAGGAGGCCGGGTGCTGGACGTGGACGCCCTTGGTGCCGCAGGTGGTGGTGCCCCTGGCGACGCCCTCGCAGTACTGGTTGAGGATGGTGCCCCAGGTGTCCTGGCTGCCGTAGAGGCCCTTGAACATGTTCTGCATGTCCGGGGCGACCCCGGCCGGGTCGGATGACCACTGCGAGCCCCAGAAGACCAGGTACACCTTCGGGGTGGGGGACACCACGCCCTGGGTGGCGCTGGAGCGCACCGACAGGGTGTTGTTGGTGGTCGCGGCCGACCGCTGGGCCGTACCGGGGTGGAGCGGCTTGAGCCCGTAGTGGGCTGCGGCCGGGGCGGGTTGCGCCGAGGCTCCGGTGGCCAGCGTGGTGGTACCGAAAGCGGCCAGGGCCAGCGCGGTGAGGGTGTGGGCGGCGGCCTTGAACGGCTTGCGCATGCGTCTGCTCCCGAGTGTGAGGGTGTGGGAGGTTTGTCCGTGCATTGTTTGAGCGCCGACACCTCACCAGCTCGGCCGCCGGCCGGTCCAGATGTCGGACACGGTGGGGGGAAGCCTTTGCCGTGGTCATACCAAGTCCTTGTCAGGGGACTTGAGGACGTGGGGACTTGGGGAGCCGGGGGGGCTGTGGGCCGGGGACGCCCCGGCCATCGGAGTCGGGCTGGCCCGACGGATGGCACTACGATGCGCAGCGGCACGTTCCGACCTATCCACGGGGGTTTTGATGGCGGGTCAGTGGCAGGAGCTGGGCACGCCCGGCGGGATCGAGGCGTATGTGCACCGCCCGGCGGGCGAGGCGCGCGGCGCGGTGGTGGTCTGCTCCGAGCTGTACGGGGTCAACGCGTATCTCCGGGGCGTCTGCGCCGAGTTGGCGGGCCTCGGCTACGTGGCGGTGGCGCCGGACTTCTACTGGCGCAACGCCCGCCGCACCGAGCTCGGGTACAGCGCCGAGGAGCGCGAAGCCGGTCTGGTGCTGATGCGCGCCCTGGACCGCGACGAACTGGTCGCCGACGCGGCCGAGGCGCTGGCCGCGGCCCGGGGCATGGCCGACGGGCACGGGGTGGCGTTCCTCGGGACGAGCATGGGCGGGCACATCGCCGTGCGCGCGGCCACCGAGCTGCGCTTCGAGCTGGCCGCGGTGTTCTACCCGGGCTGGCTGCTCAACTCCGGCTTCCCGCTGGTCGGTCCGGTGCCGCCGCTGGAGACGGCCGAGCGGATCGACGCCAACGGCGTGCACCTGCTGGGCTTCTGCGGCGAGCTGGACCACATCCTCCCGCAGGAGGAGTGGCAGGAGGCCGAGCGGCGGTTGACCGAGGCGAAGGTCGAGCACGAGCTGATCACGTACCCGGGCGCCCGGCACGGCTTCGCGGCCGACCGCCCGGAGGACCACGACGCCGACGCGACGGCCGACGCCTGGCGGCGGGTGCACGAGGCGCTGGCCCGTCACCTCTAGGCCGGGGCCCGCGGAGCGGAGCAGTGGAGGACAAGCTGCTCCGCTCCATGGGCACGGGCGCGTGCGCGCGCTACGCTTCCCCGGCACGCGTCGACGGGGGATGACGATGGACGAGCGGTACACCGAGCCCAAGTACGCCACCGCGCTCAGAGCCGGGCTGGAACTGGTCGGCTGGATCGGGCTGCCGATCGCGCTCTGGCCGCACTCGATCCTGCTGGCGATCGGTGTGGACGTCCTGCTGATCGGCGTCCCGGCCGTCCTGCAGACCCCGGGCGACAAGCCGGGCACGGTCATCGCGGTGCCCGGCTGGGTCACCATCGTGATGGTGCTCGCCGAACTCGCCGGCGCCGTGACCGCCGCCTGGCTGCTGTTCCCGACCTGGGCGGCGGTGCTCGTCGGCCTGGTCGCGCTGACCTGCTGCGGCACCGAACTGCCGCGCTGGCGCCGTCTCCTGGCCGCCTGACGGGCGCGTTCGGCGTCAGGCCCGGTCCGGGGCCCGGAAGTCCGGGTGGCCCAGGATGAACAGCCGCTCGGAGGGGTTGAGGCGGTAGGGGACGGTCTTGCCGGTGTCCGTGAAGCCGAGCCTGCGGTAGAAGGCCAGCGCCCGCCGGTTGTCCTCGTGCACGCCCAGCGTCAACCAGCGGACGTCGGTGTGCTCCCGGGCGTGGCGGATGCACTCGTGCATCAGCTCGGCGGCCGGGCCGGCGGGGCCGCGGTACTCGGGGGAGACGTAGACCGAGTGGACGTGGACGTGGTCGGGGACGTCCGGGAGTGGCTCGACTCCGGCGGTCCCGACCCAGTCCCCGGCCTCGTCGACGGCGACGAAGGTGGCGCACTCCGCGGCGGTGGCCTCGACGGCGGCCCGCTGCTGCCAGGCGTCGTCGGGGAGGGCGAGGGTGTCGTCGTAGGAGGAGCTGAAGGCCTTCGGCGAGTCGAGCAGCGCCTCCAGCTTGATCGAGCGCAGTTCCCGGTGCTCCGCGCCGGTCATCCGGCGTATCGCGTAGTACATGATCCGACTTTCGCACAGCAGGGGGCCTTGTCGCCGGGCCGGACCGGTGGCCGCTCGCGGTGACGGCGGTGACAGTTGTCACGTGGTTCCGGCCACAAAGATCACTGACCCGCGGTCAGGCGGGTGCGAAAGACTGGACGCCTACCGAGCAGGGGGAGAGGCAAGGATGAAGGTATTGGTGGCCGGAGCCGGGATCGGCGGGCTCTGCCTCGCGCACGGGCTGCTGGGGGCCGGCGTCGACGTACGCGTCCTCGAACGGGAGGACGACCCGCACAGCCGCTACCAGGGCTTCCGGATCGCCCTGAACGAGCACGGCCTGGCCGCTCTGCGCGCCTGCCTGCCGGAGCGGCTGCACACGCTGCTGGAGGCCGTCACCGGGCCGATGGCGGGGGAGCGGCTGGTGCTCGACCAGCGGCTCCGGGAGCTCCGCAGGCTCGGGGCGGTGGACGAGGGGGTCGCCACCGACCGGCACGTGCTGCGCCAGCTGCTGCTGGCCGGGCTCGGCGACCGCGTCGAGTTCGGCAAGCCGGTGGTCGGCTACGAGGAACGGGCGGACGGGACGGTCGAGGCACACCTCGGCGACGGCGGCAGCGCCGTCGGTGACCTGCTGGTGGGCGCGGACGGAGTGGGCTCGGCGGTGCGCCGCCGGCTGCTGCCCGCGGCCGAGGTGGTCACCGTCCCCGGCAACGCCGTCCTCGGGCGCACCCCGCTCACCGAGCGGTTCGCCGCGCTGGTGCCGGGCTTCGGCACCGTCGTGCACGGTTCCGGCGTGAGCATGCTGCTCGGCCGGATGGAGTTCCGCCGGCCGCCGCGGCGCGCGGCCGCCGAGCTCGCGCCCGACGTCCGACTCCCCGACACCGGGAGCTACTTGCGCTGGGTGGTGATGCTCCCGGGTCCCGTCCCGGCCGAGCCGGAGGGCTGGGAGGCCGTTCACGGTGAACTGCTCGCCCTGCTGGACGGCTGGCACCCCGACCTCGTCGACCTGGTACGCGGCGCCGATGTCGTCAACAGCTCGCCCCTGACGGTCCGTTACGCCAAGCCCGTACCGCACTGGGGCAGCACCCGCCGGGTCACCCTGCTCGGGGACGCGATCCACCCGATGCCACCGAGCGGCGGCCAGGGCGCCAACACGGCCCTGCGCGACGCGGCGCTGCTCACCCGCTCGCTCGCCGCCGTCCAGCGGGGTGAGGCCGAACTCCGCTCCGCCGTCGAGGAGTACGAGCGGCGGATGCTCGACTACGGCTTCGCCGCCGTCGCCGAGAGCATGGAGCGCCTCCCGGACTTCACGCCGACGCGCTAGCGGACGCGAGGCGCGGCAGCCGGGGCGGAGTTCGTGCGGGCGCGATCTCCGGCCGGGCACTGGTCGTGGTTCACCCGGGCGGCGATGATGACGCGAGTCCATCGACGTGTGACCCCCGCCCGCCCCGGGCCGGGCCGCAGGAGCGCCACCCCCGCGGCCGGGACCGGATCCACACCTTCGGAAGGCACCATGCTGAACCTGTCGGTCCTGCTTGAGGATTCCGCCCGCACGTACCCGAACCGCGAGGCCCTGGTCCTCGGTTCGACGCGGCTCACCTACGCCGAGGTCGAAGCGGCCGCGAACCAGGTCGCCAACCTGCTGGTGGAGCGGGGGATCCGGCCCGGCGACCGGGTGGCGCTGAGCTGTCCGAACGTGCCGCAGTTCCCGATCGTCTACTACGGCATCCTCAAGACCGGCGCGGTGGTCGTCCCGCTCAACATCCTGCTCAAGTCCCGGGAGGTGGCCTACCACCTGCGCGACGCCGAGGTGAAGGCCTACTTCTGCCACGAGGGGACGCCGGGCCTGGCCGTCGGGGAGGAGGGCTGGAAGGCGTGGAACGAGGTCGACACCTGCGAGGATTTCTTCCTGATCACCGCCGATCCGGCCGCGCCCTCGCCGATCAGGGGCGCCGAGACCCTGGGCGAGGCGCTCGCCGGGAAGCCCCCGGTCTTCGACCCGGTCGCCACCGAGGCGACCGACACCGCCGTGATCCTCTACACCTCGGGCACCACCGGCCAGCCCAAGGGCGCCGAACTCTCCCACGCCAACACGATGATGAACGTGATGGCGTGCAACCGGATGTTCCGGAGCGCACCGGCCACCGACAGCCACGTCCTGTGCCTGCCGCTGTTCCACACCTTCGGTGCCACCATCCAGATGCACACCGGCTTCTCGACGGCGGCCACCCTCCACCTGATGCCGCGCTTCGACGCGGAGCAGGCCGTACGGCTGATGAGCACCGAGGAGATCACCTTCTTCGCCGGTGTCCCGACCATGTGGTGGGGCCTGCTGGGCGCCCTCACCGACGCCGTCGACGTGGACCGGATCGCCGGCAACCTTCGGATCGGGATCTCCGGCGGCGCCCCGCTGCCGGTGGAGATCATCAGCCGGGTCAAGGAGCGGCTCCACGTCCGGATCCTGGAGGGCTACGGCCTCTCCGAGACCTCGCCGGTGGTGACCTTCTCCGATCCGGACCGCGAGCCGCGCCCCGGCTCGGTCGGCGCCCCGGTCTGGGGCGTGGCGGTCAAGCTGATCAACGCCGACTGGTCGGAGGTCACCGGCACCGGCGCGGTCGGTGAACTCGCGGTCAGGGGCCATGGCGTGATGAAGGGCTACTACAACCGGCCCGAGGCCACCGCCGAGGCGATCAGGGACGGCTGGTTCCGCACCGGTGACCTGGCCCGGAGGGACGAGGACGGCTTCTACTACATCGTCGACCGGGTCAAGGACATGATCATCCGGGGCGGCTTCAACGTGTACCCGCGCGAGATCGAGGAGGTGCTGATGACCCACCCCGCGATCAGCCTGACCGCCGTCGTCGGCGTGCCCCAGGACCGTTACGGCGAGGAGGTCAAGGCCTTCGTCATCCTGAAGCCCGGGGCCGAGGCCACTCCCGAGGAGCTGATCGCCTGGGGCCGGGAGCAGATGGCCGGTCACAAGTACCCGCGCATCGTGGAGATCGTCGAGCAGCTGCCGATGACGGCCACCGGCAAGATCCTCAAGCGTGAACTCAAGTGACGGGCCGTCTCCTCCCGGTGCGGTGTGCCTTCCGGAGGGGTTTGCCCATGTGATTTAGATTGCCCGGGCATGAGCGAAAATGTCGGAATCAGCCGTCGATCGGTGCTCAAGGCGATCCCCGCAGCGGTCCTCACGGAGGCCTCGTGCGGAATCCTCCAGCACCGACGCGCGGTCGCGGCGACGGCGAGGACGCGAGCGCCGTTCCCGCAGCCCGTCGATGTACGGACCCCGCGAGCGGCGCCCGGCCGGGCGTCCGAGGTGCTTGAGCAGGCGCTCGACGTGCGGTTCACGGACCTCTCCGTCCCCGGCTACGGGCCGGTCACCACCCGCACCTACAACGGGGCGATCCCGGGGCCGACCCTGCGGCTGCGCGGCGGGGAGACCCTGCGGCTGACCCAGGTCAACGGCCTACCGCCGAACCAGCCCTACGACGGCGACCACAACCGGCCGCACCACCCCAACAGCTTCAACCTGCACACCCACGGCCTGCACGTCTCCCCGTCCGGGGACGCCGACAACGTCCTGCGCGCCTTCGCGCCGCGCACGGCCGACGAGGTCGACGCCGGCGCCCCGGAACCGCAGTACGTGACCACCATCGACATCCCGGCCGACCACCCGGCCGGCACCTACTGGTACCACCCGCACCTGCACGGGGCCACCGCCGTACAGGTCGTCGGCGGGATGGCCGGGGTCCTGATCGTCGAGGGCGACGTCGACGAGGTGCCCGAGATCAAGGCGGCCGCCGACCTCGTCGTCTGCGTCAACGAGCTCAGACTCAAGGACGGCAAGGTCCCCGACTTCACCTCGGGCAGTGCGCTGGCCGCCGTTCCGGCCACCCTCATCGTCAACGGCGAGGTCAACCCCACCATCGCGCTGCGCCCCGGCGAGGTGCAGCGCTGGCGGCTGGTGGCCGCGACCGCTTTCACCGCGCTGGGTCTGCGGCTCGCCGGCGACGGGAAGTCCCTCACCTTCCACCAGATCGCGCAGGACGGCGTGACCTTCCCGGCCGTGGTCGCCACCGACACGGTGAGCCTGGCCATGGGCAACCGCGCCGACGTCCTGGTCCGGGGCGGCGAACCCGGCACCTACGAGCTGCGGGCCGACGGGGTGTCGAAGCCGCTGCTGACGGTCGAGGTGGCGGGGGAGTCCGTCGAACCGCCGATGGAGCTGCCGACCGCGCTGCCGCCCGGCAAGCCCTTCCTCGCCGAGGGCGACCTCACCGACCCGAACGCCGACCGCGAGGTGGTCTTCCACGTCGACCAGGGCGTTTTCGGCGGGTCCTTTCCCAGCGCCTACCGCGTGCTGGGCAACCGGGCGACGCCCGCGGCCGACCCCGACGGCGACCTGACCCGGGACCCGGCGTACGGCCTGTTCGACCCCGGTTACGTCAACCACACCCTGCCGCTCGGCACCGTCGAACGCTGGACCGTCCGCACCGACGAGACCAGGTCGGCCTTCAACCACCCCTTCCACCTGCACACCAACCACGTCCTGGTCACCCACCGCAACGGCGAACGCCTCGACCCGCCGGTCTGGCAGGACACCATCGGGCTGGCCGGCGGCAAGCCCGGCGACGAGGTCACCTTCCTGGTCAAGTACGAGGACTTCACCGGTCGCGCGGTCGCCCACTGCCACCAGCTGCAGCACGAGGACCTCGGCATGATGCAGACCGTCGAGTACGTCGCGCCCCGGCTGCCCGGCCGGTAGGGCCTCAGCCCCCGAGCTCGGCCAGCAGCTCCGGGCCCGACCACGGCCGCGCGCGGCCCGGACCGGCCCGCTCGGCCTCGCGGACCAGCGCGACCAGCCGGGCGTTGGCCGGGGCCGACAGGCCGTGCTGCCCGGCCAGCGCGATCACCTCGCCCTGGAGCGAGTCGATCTCGGTCGGGCGGCCGCGCTGCAGGTCCTCCCACATGGACGAGCGGGCCCGGGCGTCGATCCGCAGGCCGGCGGCGGCCAGCCGGCGGAACAGCGCGTCGGGCAGCCCGAGCACCCGGGGCGTCCAGCGCGGCGGTACCGGGCCGAGCCGGGCGGGCGCGATGTCCGCCGCCCGGAAGGTGGCCAGCGCCTCCCGCTGGCACCGGGCCAGGCAGGCTCGGTACGCCCGGGCGCCGAGCTGCTCGCGCAGCGGCAGTCCGGACAGCGCGTTCACCGCGTTGTTGAGGTTCATCAGCAGCTTCGCGGCCTGCACCGCCGGCATGTCCGGGCGCAGCGTCAGGTTGAGCCCGCAGGCCCGGGCCGCCGCCGCGAACGGGCGGGCCGCCGGGGCGTCCTCGACCATCAGCGCACCGCCACTGCCCTGGTGGACGGCGGCCGTTCCGCTGCGCACCACGTTGTACGGGACCATTCCGGCGAGCACCCGGTGGCCCGGCAGCTCCGCCCGCAGCACCTCGGGGTTGTGCAGGCCGTTCTGGAAGCTGATCACCACCGCGTCGGGCGCCAGGTGTTCGGCCAGCTCGCGGGCGGCGGCCCGGGTGTCGGCGGATTTGACGGTCACCAGCACGTAGTCGGCCCCCTCGGCGCCGGCCGCGTCGGTGGCCGTGGTCAGCTCCCGTACCCGGCGGCGGGCGTCGCCGGGGCCGGTCAGCGTCAGCCCGTCCCGTTCGACGGCCGCCATCGCGGCCGGCCGGCCGATCAGGGTGACCTCGGTGACGGCGGCCAGCATGCCCCCGAGGTGGCAGCCGATGCTGCCGGCGCCGAAGACCGCGATCCGCGGTTCCTGGTTCATCCGTGGCGTCCCAGCGCTGACCCGGTCAGCCGACCAGGTCGGGGTCGCTCGCGCTGATCTGCTCGAACAGCGGCTGCGCCTGGAACCAGCCGGCCAGGTGGCTGCCGACCTGGCCGCGGGTGATCAGCGCGGTCTCCCGGTCGATGAGTTTCGGGGTGCCGGCCGCCATCGCGAGCAGCTGGGCCTGGCAGGAGCGCTCCATGGTGACGAACCACCAGACCGCCTCGGCGACGGTCCGGCCGACCGTCAGCAGTCCGTGGTTCTGCAGGATCACCGCCTTGTGGGCGCCGAGCGCGGTCGCGATCCGCTTGCCCTCGTCGACCTCGTTCACCACGCCGCGGTAGTCGCTGTACAGCCCGTGGTCCTCGAAGAAGGCGCAGGCGTCCTGGGTCAGCGGGTCCAGCGGGATGCCGAGGCTGGAGAAGGCCTTCCCGTGCAGCGAGTGGGCGTGGGCGGCCGCGATCGCGTCCGGGCGGGCCGCGTGCACCTGGGAGTGGATCACGAACGCGGCCCGGTTCACCGGCCGGTTGCCGTGCAGCAGGGTGCCCTCGTGGTCGACCAGGATCAGGTCCGAGGCCTTGATCATGCTGAACGGCATGCCGAAGGGGTTCACCCAGAAGCGGTCGGGGTGCTCGGGGTCGCGCACGGTGATGTGCCCGGCCACCCCCTCGGAGAAGCCGAACCGGCCGAACAGCCTGAACCCGGCGGCGAGTTGTTCCTTGCGGTAGCGGCGTTCCTGCTCGACCGAATCGAAGCCGGGCGGCAGCGGCAGGGTGACGCCGGCCGGCAGCGGTCCGACGGCGGCGGCGAGCGAGGCGGGCAGCGGGGTGCCGGCCCCCGAGGGCGTGGGGATGCTCATGGCCCCAGAAGATACAATGATGTATCCGATACGCCAATGCATCCGATTGGCCTATTTCGAGTGAACCGGGACGCCTCCGATGCCCAAGGGTGAGACCAAGCGACGCCCGCGCACCCGCGCGGCCCTGCTCCAGGCAGCACTGGAGACCTTCGCCGAGTACGGGTTCCGCGCCGCCGCCATCGAGCAGATCTGTGAGCGGGCCGGCTACACCCGTGGCGCGTTCTACTCCAACTTCAGTAGCAAGGAGGAGCTCTTCCTCGCGCTGTTCGACGCCCACAGCGAACGGGTCGTCCGGCGGATGACCGAGCTGGTCGACTCGATCGACACCGAGGACCTCACCGTGCAGGCGCTGGTCGACGTGCTCTGCGAGATCGAACCTGCCGAACGCGACTGGTACCTGGTCACCACCGAGTTCACCCTGCACGCCATCCGCGACCGGCAGGCCGCCTGGGTGCTCGCCCAGCACGACGCCCGGCTGCGCGCCCAACTCGCCCGCGCCCTCACCGACCACCTGGCCCGGGCCGGCCGCACCCTCACCGTGGACGCCGACGAACTCGCCCGCCTGCTGATCGCGATCCGCGAGGGCGGCCTGGCCCAGAGCTACGTCGAACCGGACCAGTTGCCCCCCGGCCGGCTCGAACGGCGCTTCCTGGAGCCGCTGTTGACGGCGCTCACCACGGAGTCCCGGACGCCCTGACGAGTCGGCCCGCTGGGGAACCTGCTCGCTGTGTGAAGCTGTGTAATTCAGTTCAGTATCAAGCATGTTCGGACAGCTAGCTGCCCCATAATGTGCATGCTTAACCATTGAGTGAGCAGAAGTGAACTGGTAGGGTCCTGCGGCGCACACCACCCTGACCCTTCCCCGAATGGTGGCATGCCCATGCTCATTGTCAGGCGCTTACGCCCACCCCGCCCCCGAGCCGTCCTGGTCGCCGTGGTCGCCATGCTGTGCGGCCTGCTCGGCACCGCCCCCGTCGTCCACGCCGCGACACCCCCGAGCGGCGCGCTCTCGACCGCCCACCGGACCGTCACCTGGCAGTCCCCGACCTTTCCGAGCGGCTCGGTCCCCGATCCCAAGCACTGCCCGAGCGCCGCCGCCGACCCGCAGGGCAAGGTCTGCGACCGCTTCGACCTCACCGTCGACGTCCCCGCCGGGTACTGGAAGGACAACCCCGACGGCGGTGTCCCGGTCTCCATCAGCTGGCCCGACCCGGCCATGGAGTTCGACCTCTACGTCTACGACAGCACCGGCCGGAAGGTCGCCGAGGACTCGTCGGGCGCCGACCCGGCCACCGCCGTGATCCCCGACGCCTCCGGGACCTACCAGGTCCTGGTCGTGCCCTACAACGTCACCAACTCCTCCTACACGGCCACCGCCCTGCTGACCCAGCCCACCACGGTCGGCGACGCCACCGGAATCGCCCGCGACGGCGACGGCTACCTGATCCAGGCCGGCACCGCCAAGGCCCGGGTCGACTTCACCACCGAGGACGCCTTCCGCCTGCAGTTCGCCCCGGACGGCACCTTCACCGCCCCGCCCGTCGGAGAGATGATCGCGACCGCCCCGCCCGTGCTGAAGACCGTCCGGCAGAGCGACGAGAGCGACTACTGGGCGATCAGCTCCGAGCACCTGACGCTGCGCGCCTACAAGCACCCGCTGCGCTTCGCGCTCTACGCCGAGGGCGACAGCAAGCCCGTCTGGCAGGAGACCCGCGGCCTGACCTGGACCCAGGACGCGACGGCCCAGACCCTGGCCCGCGGACCGCAGGAGCAGTTCTACGGCGCAGGCGAGCAGAACGGCTCGTTCTCGCACCGCGGCCGGACCGTCCACGCCGCCAACGACTACAACTGGAACGAGGGCGGCTTCAACAACTCCCAGCCCTTCTACCTCTCCTCGGCCGGCTACGGCGTCTTCCGGCACACCTACGCCCCCGGCACCTACACCTTCGGCGACCCGGTCACCACCGCCGAGCGCGAACGCCGCTTCGACGGCTACTACTTCTATGGCCCGGACCTGAAGAAGGTCATCAGCGCCTACACCGACCTGGTCGGCAAGCCCTTCATGCCGCCGGTCTACGGCCTGGAACCGGGCGACTCCGACTGCTACCTGCACAACGCCAACCGCGGCGAGCGGCACACCCTGGACGCCCTCAAGGTCGCCGACGGCTACACCGCCAACCAGGACCCGCTGGGCTGGATGCTGGTCAACGACGGCTACGGCTGCGGCTACGAGAACCTCCAGCAGACCGGCCAGGGGCTGCGCGACCAGCACGCCCAGCTGGGCCTGTGGACCTCGACCGGCCTGCCCAACCAGAACGAGGAGGTCAAGGCCGGGGTCCGGGTGCGCAAACTGGACGTCGCCTGGGTCGGGCCCGGCTACAAGTTCGCCCTCGACGGCTGCCAGAAGGCGTACGACGGCATCCGGCAGAACAGCGACGCCCGCGGCTTCGTCTGGCTGCCGGTCTCCTGGGCCGGCGCCCAGCGCTGCGGCGTGCTGTGGAGCGGCGACCAGAAGGGTACGTACGACTACGTCCGCTGGCAGATCCCCACCTACGCCGGGGCCACCATGTCCGGCATCGCGTACGACACCGGGGACGTCGGCGGCATCTTCGGCAGCGACCCCAAGGTGGAGACCCGGGACCTGGAGTGGAAGACCTTCATCCCGACCATCATGACCATGGACGGCTGGGCCGCCACCGACAAGCAGCCCTGGCGGGCCGGCGAACCGTACACCTCGATCAACCGGCGCTACCTGCAGCTGAAGGAGCGGCTGCTGCCCTACCTGTACACGCTCGCCGCCCAGGCCCACCAGAGCGGCGTCGGCGCGGTGCGGCCGCTGGTCCTGGAGTACCCGGACGACCCCAACACCTGGGGTGACGCGGCCAAGTACGAGTTCCTGAGCGGCAAGGACTTCCTGGTCGCCCCGGTCTACGACGACTCCGCCACCCGCAACGGCATCTACCTGCCCGAGGGCACCTGGGTGGACTACTGGACGGGCAAGACCTACCAGGGTCCGACCACGCTCAACGGCTACCGGGCGCCGCTGGACACCCTGCCGCTGTTCGTCCGGGCCGGTGCCGTCGTGCCGATGTGGCCCCAGGGCACGCTCTCCTGGCAGACCCGCGACACCACCCGGCTCGACTACGACATCTACGCCCAGGGCTCGTCCTCCTACACCCTGTACGAGGACGACGGCACCACCCGCGGCCATGAGCAGGGCGCGTCCGCCACCCAGGACGTCACGGTCCGTTCGGTGGGCCGGGGCCACGGCATGACCACCGTCGAGGTCGGGCCGAGCGTCGGCGACTACACCGGCAAACCGGCCGCCCGCGCCTACGAGTTCACCGTGCACACCGGCGCCGGGCCCGGCGCGGTGCTGCTCGACCACCGGCCGCTGGACGGCTTCGGCTCCCGGGCGGAGCTGGACACGGCCGGCTCGGGCTGGTGGTACGACGCGGCCGCCGGCGTGGTGCACGTGAAGACGCCGCAGCAGTCCACCGGCAGCGCCTTCTCGCTGCAACTGGCCGGCGCCGGCCCCATCGCCGGCTGAGACCGCCCACTCACACGGGGACGGGGGCCTGCGCCCCCGTCCCCGCTCGCCCGACCACCCCTGGAGGAGCACGTGTTCCCTCGCCCACCCCGGCGCACCTCCCGAAGACTCGCCGTCGCGCTGACGGCGGCGCTCGCCCTGCTGGCACCGGCCTCCGCCGCCCTGCCCGCCGCGGCCTCGCCGTCGGCCGACCCCGCCGGCGCGGCCTACACCGTCACCGTCGGGGCGCCCGTCCCCTACACCCACCCCACCGACACCCCGGCCGTCCCGTACCTCGACAAGGACGGCGGCTTCTGGTTCCAGCAGTCCGCCGCGCTCTACGGCAAGACCGACCCGCGGTACTGGGACTTCTTCACCGGCACCGACTTCGACACCGCCACGCGGTCCGCCGCCGTGAGCGACGCCGTCAACCCGGCCGACCCCACCGACCGGAACAACGACACCACCGCCCGCTGCAACAACAGCCCCACCGGGCGCGAGGCGACCTCCGCCGGGGCCGGCAGCGGGTACGCGCAGAAGAACTACTGCGACCTGTCCGGCGTCTGGGTCGACCCGGACACCGGCGACTGGTACGGGCTGGTGCACAACGAGTTCACCCCGCAGCCCTTCGGTGACGGGCTCCACTACGACGCCATCGACTACGCGGTCTCCACCGACCAGGGCCGGACCTGGACGATCAAGAACCACGCCATCACCTCGCCGTACAGCACCCAGCGCGGCGACAACGGCCAGTTCCCCAACGAGACGTACTACTACGGCGACGGCGACCAGCGGCTGCTGACCGACACCGCCTCCGGATACTTCTACGTCTTCTACGGCTCCCGGGTCGTCGACAAGAGCAGCGGCTGGAAGGCCTTCTACTCGCACGTGGCCCGCGCACCGATCTCGGCGAAGATGGCGCCCGGCTCCTGGCAGAAGTGGTACGACGGCTCCTGGTCCGAGCCCGGCGCCGGCGGACGGGAGAGCAACCTGGTGCCGGTCGACTCCAGCAACAGCACCGGCTACACCCCGGCCGCGGACGAGTACGACCCGGCCAACCCGGGGACGTCGGCCCAGCAGATCGCGGCCGGGACGATGCCGCCGACCTCGCCGCTGTTCGTCATGGACGTCACCTACGACGCCGACCTCGGGCTGTACATCGGCGAGCCGCAGGCCGTCGACCAGAGCGGCAACGCGCCCCAGCAGTACTACGCCACCGCGGACCTCGCCACCCAGAAGTGGTTCCCGCTCGGCGACACCGGCGGCTACCACACCGCCTCCTGGTACCGCTGGTTCCTCGACGGCGCCAACCGGACCAGCTCCGCGATCGTGGGCCGGACCTTCCGCAGCTACTGCGCGTTCGGCTGCTCCGGCGGCTCCTCCGGCGAGTACGTGAACGTCACCATCGACCCCGCCACGCCCGTGACGCCGCCCGTCGACGTGAGCCGGGCCTACCGGATCGCCAACGGCGACGGCCGGGTGCTCGCCCAGGTCCAGGGCGGCTCGGACACCACCTCCGTCCCGGCGGCGACCGGATCCGCGCTGGAGTCCTGGACCTTCGCGGCGAACGGCGACGGCTCCTACCGGATCGCCAACACCGGTACCGGACAGCTGCTCGGCGTCAACTCCTCGGCGCGGAGCGGACGTTCCTGGGGTGCCCGGCCCACCGTCGGCGCCGCCGCGGCGGGCGGCCCGAGCGTCGGCCAGCAGTGGTTCCTCGTCCCCGGCAAGGCGGCCGACGGCACCGCGACCGGCGCGCTGCGGATCGTGAACCGCTACAGCGGGCTCGTGCTCGGCCTCTCCGCGACCACCGGGAGGCTCACCGAGACCACCCCGAACCGGAGTTGGACCGACACCAGCGGCAGCGCCGTCGGCGGCGGGCGCACCGCCGCCGAGCAGACCCTGACGCTCACCGCCACCGGAGCGGCTCCGCTCGACGGCACCCGCACGATGACGGCCGCGGGCCAGGCGCTGGACGACCCGGGCCACTCCACCAGCCAGGGCACCCAGCTGATCACCTGGCGGCCGAACGGCGGACCGAACCAGAACTGGCTCTTCACCCGGCAGGCGGACGGCAGTTACCAGATCGCCAACGGCGAGTCGAAGCTCTGCCTGGACGTCAGCGGCGGTTCGACCACGGTCGGCGCGAAGGTGATCCAGTGGGCCTGCACCGGCGGCGCCAACCAGCGGTGGACCGCCACCCAGGTGCCGGGCGGCTACACGCTCGCCTCGCGGAAGAGCGGCCTGCTGCTGACCACGGCCTCGACCGGTGACGGCGCGCTGGTCACCCAGCAGCCCGACACCGGCTCGGCGCTCCAGCACTGGGCGATCGGCTGATGAACCGGGCGCGGGCCCGTGGAACCGTTTGCGCGGGCTGACGCCCTGCCTCCCGGGCGGCCCCGCATCACCCCCACGGTGCGGGGCCGCCCGACCCCTCCCGGTCCACGGGGAGGTGATCCACGCATGACCCCCGCCGCACCCGGGCCGGCTGCTCGTCGACCGGTGGTGACCGAAAGCTACGGCCGGGTGTGCAGGATGGATCAGCCCTGGGTAGCCGCAGTGACGAATAGCCGGTAATGCTCATAAATAAGCATCAGGTGCGCAGGTTTGGGCACCCTGAGGAGCCTCATGAGCCACGTCGAGCAGGAGATCGCCAGTCGGCCCGAGTCCTGGCGCCGGGCCCTGAGTCTGGCCCGGCCTTGAGTGAACATGGCAAGTTCAGTCATCTTTGGTCGGGGCTAAACTCCGTCCATGCTCAAAGCTGATCGCGCCGCCCTGATCCTGTCCCACATCGCGGAGGTGGGCAGTGCCGACGTGCACGCGCTCGCCGATCTGCTGGCGGTGTCGGGCGCGACGGTCCGTCGCGACCTCCAGGAACTGCACGACCAGGGGCTCCTGCACCGTACCCGGGGCGGCGCGGTGACCGGGGCGGTGAACCTCGAACTCCCCCTGCGGCACCGCAGCGAGAAGCAGCAGGAGGAGAAGCGCCGGATCGCCCGGGCGGCCGCCGAGCTGGTGCCGGACGGCGCCGTGGTGGGCCTGACCGGCGGGACCACCGCCACCGAACTGGCCCGGGTGCTGGCCGAGCGGGGCAAGGTCACCGTGGTCACCAACGCCGTCAACATCGCGGCCGAGCTGATCGTGCGTCCGGAGGTCCGCCTGGTCGTGATCGGCGGCATCGCCCGCTCGGCCAGCTACGAACTGGTCGGTCCGGCCGCGGACAGCATGCTCCAGCGCTACCACCTCGACCTCGCCTTCATCGGCGTGGACGGCCTGACGGTGCGGGAGGGCTGCACCACCCACGACGAGATGGAGGCCCAGACCGACCGCGCCTTCCTGCGCAGCAGCGCCCGTACGGTCGTGCTGGCCGACCGGACCAAGGTCGGCCGGGTCACCTTCGCCTCGATCTGCCCGCTCACCGCTGTCCACGACCTGGTGACGGACTCCGGGATCTCCGACGAGCAGGAGCAGGCCATCGCCGACACCGGCGTGCGGGTGCTCAAGGCCTGAGCGGCCGCCTCACCGCCCCGCTCCGGTCGGGGAAGGGGGTGCGGACAACTCCTCCGGCAACTCGTCGGGCAACTCCTCCGGCAACTCGTCGGGCAACTCCTCCGGGCCCGAACGGCCATGGGCGAGCGCAAAGTTGTCTGGTCAAGTTCGACCGGCGTTCTTCCGCCGGACAGCGCCGACCGGTACTTATGTCCCACTCATGGTGAACAGCCATGGCACTCACCCTCACCACAGGACGAGGTACCCCCCCATGCGACTGCGCTGGAGCCCCCTCGGCGGGCTGCTCGCCACCCTTCCCCTCCTCGGCGGGCTGGTCGTTGCCGCCCCCACCGCCGCCAGTGCGGCGGGCGGCAGCGGCAACCTGATCGTCAACGGCGGCGCGGAGGCCGGCGGTTACTGCACCAACGACTGGAGCGCCGCCAGCACCGTCCCCGGCTGGACGGTCCAGGCCGGCGGCATCAACGTGATGTGCCACTCGGTGGGCTCGTTCGGCCTGCCGAACGACGGCAAGGCCCCCGGCAAGGCCTTCTTCGGCCCGGGCAACTTCGGCGACGGCGCGATGTCGCAGACCGTCGACGTCTCCT
Source organism: Kitasatospora sp. NPDC101155 (assembly GCF_044768305.1). Classification (NCBI taxonomy): domain Bacteria; kingdom Bacillati; phylum Actinomycetota; class Actinomycetes; order Kitasatosporales; family Streptomycetaceae; genus Kitasatospora; species Kitasatospora sp. NPDC101155. Next base: position 34,365 of record NZ_JBIWPN010000047.1, read on the forward strand.
CGGCGGCCACCGCGATCGACGGCGGCGGGGTGCACTACAACCTCGCGGGCTGGCTGGGCGGCTGGACCACCTACGGCGGCTACGTCGCGGTCAGCCTGCACTTCCAGGACGCGGGCGGCGCTCCGCTCGGCGCGACCGCCAAGCTGCCCACCGTCTCCGCCACCGACCGGGGCCTGAGCACCAAGTTCCTCTCCCGCAGCGCCACCGGAGCCGTCCCGGCCGGGACCCGGTCGATCCAGGTCGAGGTGCAGTTCCTGTCCACCTCGAACGAGACCGGCTACCTGGACAACCTCTCGCTCACCCTCGACACCCCGGTCACCGCGCCCGCGCCGGTGACCCCGCCCGCGTCCGCCGTGCCGGGCTACGACCACGTGTTCACGGTCATGATGGAGAACACCGACTACTCCCAGATCATGAACGACCCGACGGACACGCCGTACATCCACAGCCTGATGTCCCAGGGCGCCACCCTCACCGACTCCCACGGCGTCTACCACCCGAGCGACGAGAACTACCTCGCCGTGGCCGGCGGTGACACCTACACCAAGGGCGCCACCTACTGGCCCAACATCAACTCCCCGCAGCGCCACCTCGGTGACACCATCGAGGACGCCGGCAAGACCTGGAAGGCCTACGAGCAGGGCATGGGCACGCCCTGCAACACCAACAAGAACTACGACAGCTCCTACATGCCCGACGATGCTCCGTTCATCAACTACACCGACATCAGCGGCAATCCGGCCCGCTGCGCGGCGCACCTGTTCGACACCTCGCAGCTGACCACCGACCTGCAGTCGGCAGCGACCACGCCGAACTTCTCCTGGATCGCCGCCGACGACTACTACGACGGCGAGGCCTCCGGCAACGGCAGCGCCACCAGCCTGAAGACCCAGGACGGCTGGCTGCAGCAGACCCTCGCCCCGGTGCTGTCCTCCCCGGCCTGGACCCAGCAGCGCTCGCTGCTCATCCTGACCTGGGACGAGAGCGAGAGCGAGGGCTGCAACCACCTCGCCACCGTCCTGGTCGGCTCGCAGGGCACCGTCCCGGCCGGCACCAGCAGCCCGCTGCACTACGACCACTACGGCATCGGCCGCACCATCGAGTCCGCCCTCGGCCTGCCCGGGCTGACCGGCAACGACACCTACGCCACGCCGCTGAACGCCGCCTTCGCCCCCTCCACGGCCACCGGCCCGACGCTGACCGGCGACCTCAACGCGGTGGCCAACGGCGGCAACGTCACCCTGCAGTACGCCCTGCCGACCGCCGCCCAGGCCGGCCCGAAGAACTGGGTCGGCATCTACCCGGCGGGCGTCACCCCCGGCTCCCGTGCCGCTCTGACCTGGTCCTACACGCCGAACCAGAGCGGTGCCGTGACCTTCTCCACCGGCAAGCTGAACGGCGCGGGCAGCTACGACGCGTACTACTTGGCCAACGACGGCTACTCGGTGCTGGCCGGGCCGTTCCGGCTGACCGCCGGCTGACGAGGCCGCCGCGGCGAACGACCGACGGCCCGGTGCGGTGGGGTCCGAGCGGACCCACGGCACCGGGCCGTCGCGCGCGAACTTCGGGTCGGGCGTGCGCTGGCTGAGGGGCGGCAGGTTCCCGATCATGGAACGTCAGATACGCGCCCCCCGACTGCTGTACGCCCTACTCGACCGCCTCGGCGCGGAGGCTCCGGCCTCGGAGCGCCCGCGCAAGGCGGTGGCCGGCGGGCTGGTGGCGGCGCTGCTGTTCGGGTGGATCCTGGTGCTCGGATCGACGACCCGCGGGCAGGCCGAGGTCAGGAACTGGTCCACCGTGTGGATCGGGATGGACCTGCTCCAGTGCACCGGCCTGATCGCCACCGCGCTGCTCCTGCTCCGCCGCTCGCGCCTGGTTCGACGTGATGACGGCGGAGGGCGGCAGCGCCTGGTACGTGTCGCTGGCCATGGCCCTGCTGGTCGAACTGCCCGCGGCCCTGGCGATGGCGGTCCTCGCCAGGTGCGGCATGGAGTGGTGACGGCTCCCGCCGGCCCGAGGCCCACCTGAGCCCGCTTTGACGGCTCCGGGCCCCGGGGGCTCTTGTCCCCTGGCCACGGTTTGCGAAGCAGCCGGGTGCCGGACGGCCATGAGCCGGGGCACCGGCGCCGACGGCAGCACCCGGACGACCGGGGTGCTGCCGTCGCGTCACCGGGCGGTCAGGCGAAGGCCTCGACGGAGTCGGAGGCCAGGGCGGACAGGTCGATCGGTTCGCCCGCTTCGAGTGCCGACGCCTGGATGTTGCGCCGGACCTCCTCGGCGGCGAGGTCGTCCTCCCGATCGGTGATCTGGAAGGTGGCGCTGGCGAAGCGGCCTTGGGCGGCGTACTTCGGGTCGGGGTGGGGGTTGCGGTAGAGCTGTTCGGCGCGGTCGCGCAGCTCCAGCATGGTGGGGACGGCGAGCGCCATGTCCCGGGGGCGGCCGTTGAACGCGGAGTTCAGGTAGCCCAGCAGGACGGCGTAGCGGGCGTTGAACGCCACCGCCCGCTCGTACACCGCGCTGGTCTTCTCGTACTCCTTGTAGTCGGAGACCTTCGAGTCGCCGTGGATCGGGTAGGCGTCGTCCCAGGTGACGTCGATCAGCGGGCCGCTGGGCTGGTCCTTGGGGCGGTCGTCGGGCCCGTAGCTGCGGCCGGTGTAGATCTCGTTGAAGCGGAAGTAGTGGGCGAGTTCGCGCTGTTCGCCGAAGAAGCGGTCGTTGCTGTTCCAGATGCTGTCGCCGACGCCTTCGCCCTGCTCGGTGATGGTCTCCAGCGCTTCGAGCGCCGAGTCGCGGCCGTCGATGGGGAAGACCTCACCGCCGGAGTTGTAGAAGTCCTCCGGGCCGACCTGGTGCGTGGCGTCCCCGGTGAAGACCTGGTCGTGGCCGAGGTCGCTGATGAGGTGCTCCAGACCGGCCCGGATGGTGTCGTAGAACTGGCCGATGGAGGTCCAGCCGGAGCCCGGTTCGGCACCCGGTGTCATCGACTTCGGCTGTTCGATCCGCAGGAAGGTCCTGAGCGCGTCGGGGGAGAAGTGCTGGAGACCGATCCTCGGCACGCTGTCGCCGCTGAACGGCAGTTTGGCCGGGTACTCGGCGACGACGCGGGAGTCGACCACCGGGCTGCCGCCGACCGCGTTGAGCAGGTTCGCGACCAGCGTCATGTGGAGCATCTCCTCCAGCAGGACGGCGCGGATCGCGTAGTACGCGGTGCGGTTGGTGCCCGGGTGGATGGTGTACATCCCGGTCATGTAGATGGGGATGGTCAAGTGCTCCACCTCCAGCGCCGCCTGCAGGTACGTGCGCAGCTCGGGCAGGGTCCTCGGGACACCGAAGCCCGCCTTGTCCAGTTCGAGGGCGGTGATCACGCCGGTACCTCCGTGTCTGTCGCGTCCCCTGCGGTGCCGCGCAGGTCGGCCGGTCGCCGGTCGAGGAGCAGGTCCTTGTGGATCTGCTCGGCGCTGCGCAGGGCGAGGGCCAGCATGGTGATGGTCGGGTTGCTGGTGCCGATGGAGGGCATGCTGCCGCAGCCGACGGCGTACAGGTTCGGGTGCTCCCAGGTGCGCTGGTAGTGGTTGACCACGGAGGTGGTCGCGGAGCTGCCCATGATGTGGGTACCCGCGCCGTGCCCCGCGCCGCTGTAGGCCAGGTCCAGCGTCTCGCCGTCGAAGGTGTGCACGAAGTGGCCGAGCGGGGGCACACCGTCGCGCGGGGAGTGGTCGGTGTAGTCGGTGGCGCCGAGTTTCCGGAAGATCTCCCGCGCGACCAGCCGGGCGGCGAACAGCCCGTTCCTGGTGTGCTCGTCGAGGTCGTAGGTGATGACCGGGCGCAGGTTGCCCATGGCATCGCGATAGCGCGGGTCGATGGTGACCCGGTTGCCGGGGTTCGCCGACTGCTCGACGGCGATCTGCAGTTGGAGCTGACGGCCCAGGGCGGAGCCCAGCAGGCGGCGCAGCTCAGGCCCGAACACGCCGTCCTTGCGCACGTCGCCGTTCCGGTCCCCGCCGATGCCGAGGGCGGTGGCGACGTTGCTCATCGGCGCGCCGGTGGCCCAGCCCCAGCCCCAGTTGCCGATCTCAATCCGGAACGGCGCCCGTTTGGCGCGCCCCTCGCCGAAGCGGAAGGCCTCCCAGCCGGAGGTGTGCCCGGGCCCGCGGAACGGTCCGACCGGCCCGCGCTTCTCGTCGGCGAGCGCCCAGTTGAGGATGGTCGGGTGGTCCATCAGGTTGCGGCCGACCTGGTCGCTGCCGTTGGCGAGCCCGGAGAACAGCAGCAGCCGGGCGTTCTCGATGGCATGCGCCGCCAGCACCACCATGTCCGCCTCGACCACGTACGAGCGGCTGACCGGCGAGGCCGGGTCGGTGTACGTACGGAACTCCACCCCGCTCACCCGGCCGCCCCGGGTCGCGCCCGCCAGCCGGACCCGGGTGGCGACGCAGCGGGTGGCCACCGTGATCGTCTTCGCGAAGCGGGCCTGCTGGCGCAGCGGATGGGACTTGGCCTGCACCGGGCAGATCGGCACGCAGCTCGCGTTGCCGACGCAGCGCTCACCGTAGTTCGGCAGGCCCACCGCGCTCTCCGGCCGGTACGGGACGGGGGAGTACTTCGGGTCCGGGGTGGAGTTGCGGGCCTGCGGCAGGCTCCTGACGCGCAGCTCGTACGGCTCGCTCGTGAGGTCGTCGACGATCGTCGTGCCGTCGAGGCTCTTGCAGTACTGGTCGATGTAGCTGGCCGGGATCTGGTGCATCGGGTAGACGTAGTCAGGGTCGGTGACGACCTCGATCGCCCGCTGGTCGTCCGCGTTCCCGGCCACGCCGATCTCGAACTCGGCCCGGGCGTACCAGGGTTGCAGCTCCTCCGCGCCGATCGGCCAGCTGCGCCCGTACCGGTACTTCTCGGTGGCGAAGTCCTCGGCGTGCATGCGCGGCACCGCCCCGAGCCAGTGCATCGCCGTGCCGCCCAACTCCCGCAGGTAGTCGGTGCCGTAGGGGAGCATGCCGTTCTGGACGAAGTAGCCGTTCGCGGTGAACTCCGGCCGGCCCGGCTTCGGGTCACGCACCGGCGCGAGGTCGAGGACGTCCGGGTAGGGCGCGGCGACGCTGCGCCGGTAGGCGGAGTTGGGCACCTTGGCGACGGCGGAGTGGTAGGTGGAGAGCGAGCCCAGGTAGCCGGGCCAGGTCTCGGTGCCGCCGTTGCCGGCCTCCAGGATCAGGACGTTCCATCCCAGGTCGCCGAGTTCCTTGGCGATCAGGCTGCCGGACCAGCCGCCGCCGACGATGACGACGTCGTAGCGCCGGCGGACGGCCTCGTCCGCGCTGACGGTGCCGGCGGTCCCGGTCATGCGTGCTCCTCACGGGTGGCGGGCCCGGTGGAGGTCGGGACGGCGGACGGCGGGATCTGACGCCAGGGGCGGAAGCCGGGTAGCAGGTGGTCGGGCACGGCGTCCAGGGCGACCTCGGACTCCAGACCCGTGCGGCAGACGAACTCCTCGCCGAGGCCAAGGTCCCGGCGCAGCCCGTCCGTGGTGGGCTGGGCCGGAGGCTCGACCGCCCAGGTGCCGAAGCCCGGCGGCTTCGCCCCGGCCGGATGCCCGTGGAACGTCCGCCACACCAGGCCCTCCACGTACGCCTCCGGCGCGACCACGAACTCCTCGTTGGCCATCTGACGGCTCAGCGCCGCGTGTGCGGCCGGCGCCAGCCGCGGCCAGGCGCCGGTCAGCCACATGTACGCCAGCGCCCGGGCCACCTCCAGGTGGACGGGCGACAGGTCCTGCGGGCCGCCGCGCTCGTCGACGGCCACCGACCACGCGGCCCGGAACTCCGCGAACGCGGCCGGGCCGACCTGCTGCCGGACGGTCTCCAGATAGCGCTCGGCCATGCCGGTGGCGTACAGGTCGAATGCGGGGAAGCCGGTCAGGGGCACACAGAGGTCGACGAAATCCTCGACCTCCTGCGTCACAGCTGGAACCGTCATCACGCTCCTCTCTCACGGGGGAGTCCGCCCGGACCGGGGGTCAAATGTCCCCGGCGGAACAGTTCTCGGGCGAACCATCCGGCATCATCACCCACCCGCCCGGCGCAACCCCGGCTGCGCCGGGCCGGGCGCCCGGTTCCACCCGAACGGGCGCCGACCATCCCCGGGGCGCGCCGGCGCGGTGCTCGGCACCGGCGGAATGGGTATGGGTGTGCCAGGCCGCCGTCGACAGCCGGGTCGGTGCGGTGGCCAGGCGTTGCAGCACGGCGAGGTCCGTGCCAGCCACAACGGCGGCGCATGTCCGCAGACACGATGCGCGCGGTGGTCCAGGACGCTTTCGGCGGCCCGGAGGTGCTGCGGGTCCAGCAGGTGCCCCGCCCCGAGCCGCTGCCCACCGAGGTGCTGGTGAGGGTGCACGCCGCCGGTATCAACCCGGTGGACTGGAAGACCCGCGGCGGAACGGGCATGGCCGGCCTGCTGGGTGAGCCGCCGTTCACCCTCGGCTGGGACGTGTCCGGTGTGGTGGAGGAGGTCGGCTTCGGCGTCACCACGCTGAAGGTCAGCGACGGGGTCTACGGCATGCCCTGGTTCCCCCGCGTCGCGAACGCCTACGCCGAGTACGTGACCGCCCCGGCCCGGCAGTGGGCACGCAAGCCGGCCACCCTCGACCACGTGCACGCCGCCGCCGTGCCGCTGGCGGCGCTGACCGCCTGGCAGGCCCTGGTCGACACCGCCCACGTTCAGGCCGGCCAGCGCGTCCTGATCACCGCCGCCGCCGGCGGGGTCGGCCACTTCGCCGTCCAGTTCGCCCACCACCTGGGCGCCCACGTGATCGCCACCGCCGGCGCCGCCCGCCACCCCTGGCTCAAGGAGCTCGGCGCCGACGAGACCATCGACTACACCACCACCCGCTTCGAGGACGCCACCGCCGACGTCGACGTCGTCATCGACCTGGTGGGCGATGCCCATGACCGGACCAGCACCCGCTCGCTGAAGGTGCTGCGTCCCGGCGGCCTGCTGGTCGCGATCCCGGCCGGGGTCTCCCCGGAGCTGGCCCAGGCCGCCGAGGCGGCCGGCGTGCGGGTCACCCCGTTCCTGGTCGAGCCGGACGGCGCGGCGCTGACGACGATCGCCGGGCTGATCGACGCCGGGAAGGTCGCCGTCGAAGTGGAGGAGACCTTCCCGCTGGAGCGGGCCGGCGCGGCCCACGCCCGCGGGGAGGCCGGCCGCACCCGCGGCAAGCTCGTCCTCACTGTCGCCAACTGACCATCCCGGCAAATGTTCTGGAGTGACACCGTGTACTACGAGATCCGCCGATACCAGGCGCAGCCCGGACGCCGGGAGGAGTGGGTGCGCTACATGGAGGACGTGGTCATCCCGTTCCAGGCCTCGCTGGGCATGGACGTGACCGCCTCCTTCGTCGATGCCCAGGACGAGGACGGCTACGTATGGATCCGCCGCTTCGAGGACGAGGCCCAGAGCGAGGCCCTGTACGCGGCGGTCTACCAGCACGACCGCTGGAAGAACGAGATCGGCCCGGTCGTCCACGGCCTGCTGATCCCCGAGAGGTCCGTCGTCACCCGCGTCACTCCCACCCCGGCCTCGCCGCTGCGGTGACCCCCGAGCGCTGCGCGCCGCCGCACGGCACAGCAATGAAGGAAGCTTCATGAACACTGACACGCTCCAGAAGTCGGCCCCCGCCGCCACGATCACTCAGGCCGCCGCCGGTGCCCTGATCGCGGCGGTGCACGCGGCCGCCGCCCGGATCGGCTTCACGGCCGCCGTCGCCGTCACCGACCAGGGCGGCCACCTCCAGGCCTTCGACCGCGCCGACGGCGTACCCTTCCTCACCGCCGAGGTCGCGCTCGACAAGGCCTGGACCGCAGCCTCCTTCCACACGTCCACCCACGCGTGGAACGACTACCTGGCCAACCCGCGGATCGCACCGCTGGCCGGCCATCCACGCCTGATGGCGGTCGGCGGGGGATGCCCGATCATGGACCACGGCCGGTGTGTCGGGGGACTCGGCATCTCCGGCGGCAGCTACGAGCAGGACCAGCAGGCAGCCGAGGAGGCCCTGACCGCCCTCGGGTTCGAGCCGGTCGGACGCCTGAACCTGCCCGGCGTCGATCCACGCGAGGTGGCCGTCGCCACCGGTAACGCCGGGACCAGCCTCCTGCCCGACATCCCGCCCACACCCCGGTGAAGCGGAAATGCGGCTGTCGCGCCCGGCTCGGACCCGACGGCACCTCGAACGAGTTCCGGAACCTGGAACCTGCGCAGGTCAGAGCCTCGTCTCAGGCTCGGCGGCTTGGGCGCCGCCGGGCGACGAGGGCGGCGATGTCGTCGTCGAGCTCGCCTCCGCTGTAGGCGATCAGGTCGCGGTGGAGGTGGTCGAGGAGCTGGTGGGGCGCCTCGCCGCTCCACGAGCGGACGCGTTCGGCGAGGGGGTAGAAGGCGCCGGAGCGGTCGCGGGTCTCGGTGACCCCGTCGGTGTACAGCAGGAGCTGGTCTCCTGGACGGAAAGGGGCGAGATCGACGTGGTAGCCGTTGCTCACCAGCATGCCCAGGTTGAGCGGCGGCGAGGGGGCGGCGGGCTGCAGCTTCCGGACCCCGCCGCGGTGCAGCAGCAGTGGGGGCGGGTGGCCGCAGGTGACGGTCCGGACGACCAGTTCGTCGTCCGGGATCTCGACAAGGAGCGCGGTGATGAAACGTTCAGCGATCTCCGAGCCCGGGACTCCCGGGTACTGGGAGGCGTGGCGGCTCATGCTCGTTTCCAGGCGGTGCGCGAGCTGGGGCAGGTCGGGCGCGTCGTGGGCGGCCTCGCGGAAGGCGCTGAGTAGCGCCGCGGCCGTCTGCACCGCGAGCAGGCCCTTGCCGCGTACGTCGCCGATGAGCAGCCGTACGTCGTGCGGGGTGCGTATCGCCTCGTACAGGTCGCCACCGATCCGCGCCTCCGCCGCGGCGGCCAGGTAGAGGCTCTCCAGCGTGACGTGCCCGAGGTGGCGTGGTACCGGATGCAGCACCGCGAGCTGGGCGGCCTCAGCCACCGAGCGGACCTGAATCAGCTGGTGGGCGCGTCGGCCCAGCAGGCGGTTGAGGAAGACGGCGAATGCCGCGATCGCGGTGAGGGAGGCCAGCTCGGAGTAGGCGGTCGCATCCTGCAGCGCATGGAAGTCCACCATGAGGCCGACGAAGATGGCGCACGCGCCCACTCCGGTGAGCACGGTTCCCCACAGGGGCAGCAGCGCGGCGGCAGCAACCATGGCTGTGGCGAGGAAGGCGTCCGGCCTGACATCGCGGGGCGTGAAGAGGCCGATGAGCAGGCCGATGAACAGCAGCAGAGCAGGCAGCATGCGCAGCAACCTGGCCCGCGCACCAGAGCTGTGCGGGACTCCGCGTTTCTCACCGCGTTCCTCAGGAGACCTCGCCACCGTGCCGCTCCCCGGTGTCACGCAGATCGATCGACAGCCTGGGCCCGGAAGCCAGGCCTCCGATTTGGGTCATTTTATCGCCGTTCGCCCGTAGCCCACGAGCCAACCGCTTCTCGCCGTCACCCGTCTTCCGTGTCGACATCCGCGACCTCGTCGACCTCGCCCTCGGCCACAGCACCATCCGCGACCGCTTCACCGGAACCGCGGTCCTGCCTCTGCCGGCTGCTCGCGACCTCGGCCACGTCGCGGCATCCAGACGATCACGCCGTCGTCGGCGACGGCCACCCGCGGGGAGACCGTACGGTATGCCCAGCCGGCCGGCGAGTCGACTGCCGGAGAGCGCTCAGCGGGCGCTGCGAAGCAGCCGCTGCATTGGCCCGGGGCGGGCGTGGCCGCCCTGTGTGGCCAGCCGCCGGCCGTTCCTCCGCTCGACGCCGGACGGCAGTCCGAGCGCGGAGGCTCGGTACGCGGTACGCGGCTCCACGCGCCGTTGATCATCTGCCGATGGTCCCGCCACCTGCCGCAACGCCCGTCGCTCACCGGCAGGAGCGGCTCCGGCCGGGCCCACTCCACGTCCGTCGGATCACCGCGACCGGTCATGCCAGACAAACGATCCGATGATCGGGGGCGCGGCCTAGCCGATCGCGATGACGGGGTGGTCGGCGGGGTCGATCCACTGCATCGTCCGGGCCATGAAGGCGGCGGGGACAGCGACGCAGCCGGCGGTGGCGCCGGCTTGGGGGCCGAGGTCGTGGAGGAAGATGCCGGCGCCGCGGCCCTTCACCACGGGGGAGGTGTTGAAGTCGATGACCAGGACGTTGTCGTACTGGACGGGGTAGTTGATGAGGTGTTCGCTGCCGAGGGGGCCCTGTTCGGTGAGGTGGAAGCCGCCCTCGGCGTCGGTACGCATGCGGTTGTAGTAGGCAGAGGAGGGGTCCTGGACCCACCAGTCGTGCGTGGTGACGTGGTGGTAGGGCATCTTCGTGCCCAGGTCCTGGGAGATGCCGAAGGCCTGGGTGATGGCGTAGGTGCCGGTCGGTGTGGTCCCGGTCCCCTGGACGCGGCTGAGGCCGTCGTGCACGCCGCCGGACCCGATGCGCGCGTCGGTGGTGGAGTCGAGGGACCGCCAGACGCCGTCCTGGCGAACCCACAGGGTCACGGTGGCGCGGGTGCCGTCCGCCTTGACCGTGATCACCTGCTCGGCCTGGCCGGCTGCCACCGGTACGGGGAACGGGCCGCCGTCGGCCCGTGCCCTTGGGGCGGGGCCTGCACCGGTCAGTGTGACGGCGACACCGAGCGCGAGGGCCACGCTCACGCAACGGAGTGCCGAGCCGCGGCGGTCGGCGGGGAGGGGCCGGGAGACGGCCATGGAGGGGCCCTTCTGGTGTGGACGACACGGGCGAAGCGGCGGTACGGCCCGCGGTGGGCGAAGACGGAGGTTCCATCGCATGCCATCGGGTCGTGCTTTGGTCGGCCGTCCCCACCCGGGGTCCCGACCACGCCAGGGCCATGATCGGCTCGCCGGGGCAGCCGCGCCAGCACCGACACCGCCGGGCTGTGGACGCGGTGGAGGGGTGGACGGCACCGCACGCCGACGGGCCGGGAGTGTCTGCAGTGCCGAGACGAAGGCAAGCCGGATCGTTTCCCGCCCCGCCGCCCCTGCCTGATCCCGGACGCCGCCCGCCCCGGTCGCAAGATCATTGACCGTACAGCTCCGCCCCCCGCCTCGGAGGCTGCCCGGGCAACGGCGCGTCCGGCCCGGGTGGCCGGGGCTCCACGGGCGGGACACAATCGTCGGGGCGGCGCGTGACCCGCCACGCCGCCGGTGGGGCGGGGTACTCGACCGGGAGGCGACTGTGGCCGGTGTGACCAGCACCGATCTTCTCGTGGACGCGTTCGACCGGATCCGCGAAACGGTCGCCGACGTGGTCGACGGCCTGACCCCCGAGCAGCTGGCTTTCCGGGTGCAGGACTCGGCCAACTCGATCGCCTGGCTGGTCTGGCACCTCACCCGGGTGCAGGACGACCACCTCGCCGACGCGGCCGACCGTGAACAGGTGTGGACCGCCGACGGCTGGGAGGGCCGGTTCGCCCTGCCGTTCGCCGCGTCGTCCACCGGCTACGGGCACCGACCCGCACAGGTCGCCAAGGTCACTGCCACCGCCGACCTCCTCGTGGGCTACCACGAGGCCGTCCACGCACGGACCGTCGACTACGTGCGCGGCCTCGACAACCGGTCCCTCGCCCGGATCGTCGACGAGTCGTGGCAGCCCCCGGTCACCCTGGGGGTGCGTCTGATCAGTGTGATCGCCGACGACCTCCAGCACGTCGGCCAGGCGGCCTATGTACGAGGCCTGCTGGCCCGGCGCTGACGGTCCGCGACCCAAGGCGGGGCAGGGCACGGGATGGCCCGCCCGACAGCCGGAGGAGCCCGCGGCGGTCATCGGCGTGTCGGCCTGCCTACCAGCAGGCTCAACACTGCTGCTGTGATTCGACGAAGACGTGGTGGCGCCCGGGTCATGCCGACTCCTTCGAAGGGTGGGGAGGGAAGGTCGATATGGGCATTGGTCAACGACGTCGCGCGGAGTCGCGACCAGTGCGGTGTTCCTCCACGAGGACGACGTCGAGCCGTCGTGGGCCGTGCACACCCTCCACTCGGTCGAGCTCGATGTCGCTGGTTGCGGAGGGGCCGGAGATCCACGTCTGTGGGCGGCGGGGGTCCAGTCGGGGCAGGGCGTGGGGCAGGGAGGCCACGATCTGGTCGGCGTGGACGACGCAGATGTGGTGGTCGGGGACGAGGGTCAGGGCGCGGCGCCCCTGGGCCCTGCCGGTGTCCAGCACGATGGTGCCCGTTTCGGCGACGGCAAGCGCGCAGCCCGTCAAGGCGGTGTCGACGGAGTCGAGATGGGTAGCCGTCAGGCCCTGGCTGTCGGTGATCAGGTGGGCTCCTCCGATGTCCGACAGCCACTCGGCAGGCAGGTCGACCGGGACGGCGAGCGAGCGGCTGCCCCGTTCCCGGAGCAGGCGGCCGATCAGGCTCGCCAGACCGGGTGTGGGAGCACGGTGGACGACCGCCCGGTAGTCGGCCAGGTTCTCGGCCAGCACGGTGGCCAGTGTCCCGAGGTCCTCGGCGACGTGCGCCGCGAGGTAGTCGCGACGCGCCTCGGGCTCCTCCGGCTCGGCCGGTGGGGCGGCCAGTGCGCTGCGGATCCTGGCGAGGACGAGTTCGCGGGAGCCGCTCATCGTGGGTCGTTCCCCTCTTCGCGGGTCGCCTTCCACCAGTCACGGAAGGTCTGTTCGGGCATCTCGGGCAGGTCCCGGGTGTCGCTCCAGGCCTTGGCCGGGCCGGGGACCGGCAGTCGGCGGGGGTGGAGTCGGCGTGTGCGCGCGGCGGCCCGGACGGCGGCCGAGTACGCCGCCGGGTGGTCCAGCAGCCAGGTCGCCGCCTTGACGGCGGCCCGCCCCGGTGGCGAGCGCGTTGCGCACCTTGTCGGCGCGGTTTCGTGCTTCCGATCGCCCTGCCCCAGGCGACTCGGGCGGCGGTGCGGCGCCGGAGCGACGGACTGCTGCGCCTGTCCAGCGCCCAGGTGGACGGGCCGGTGGTCGAGCTGCGGATCGATGACCTGGCCCCCGGACGGGTCGAGGGCTGGGCGAAGTACCCTGCCGGAGTGGCCTGGGCGCTGCGGCAGGTCGGCCACACCCTCGGCGGCGCCGACATCCCCCTGTCCAGCGACGTGCCCACCGGAGCCGGGCTCTCCTCCTCCGCTGCGCTGGAGTGCGTGGTCGCCGCCGAGCTCAACGACCTGGAGACGCTGGCGCTTTTGCCCAGAGAGCTGGCCCTGCTTGCCCAGCGTGCTGAGAACGAGTTCGTCGGCGTGCCGTGCGGAGCGATGGACCAGCTGGCTTCCGTGTGCTGTGTGGAGGGCCATGCCCTCCTGCTCGACACGCGTGAACTGGCAATGCGCCAGATACCCTTCGATCCGGACGGGCAAGGCAAGCGGCTGCTCGTCATCGACACCCGGACGAAGCACGACCTCGCCGACGGCGCGTACGCCGAACTGCGCGCCGGCTGCGAGCACGCCGCGGAACTGCTCGGGCTGCGCGCCCTTCGGGACCTCTCAACCGCGGACCTGGGAGCGTCGTTGGAACGGCTCCCGGCCGAACTGCGCCCGCTGGTGCGGCACGTGGTCACAGAGAACGCCCGTGTCCAGGAGGCCGTCGCACTGCTCGACGCGGGCGACCTGGCGGCGCTCGGGCCCGTCCTCACCGCCGGGCGCGCCTCGCTGCGCGACCACTACCGGGTCTCCTGCCCGGAGACCGATCTCGCGGTGGACACGGCCGTCGCGGCCGGCGCCCACGGCGCCCGGATGACTGGCGGCGGCTTCGGCGGGTCGGTCATCGCCCTGGTCGACGCCGCCGTCGTCGACGAGGTCACCATCGCCGTCACAGCGGCGTTCCGGCTCCTCGGGTACCCGATTCCGCGCACCTTCCTCGCCAGGCCCTGGGGCGGCGCCCGCCGACTGGGGTAGCACCTGGCCGGCCGCACCGCGGCCGGGTCTGCCGGCAGGCCGATCCCGCCAGCCGCTGACCACGTCGAGGGTGAGACCACCGGAGCCGGTGGCGGTCGACGGGCCTGGTCCGCGGCCCGGAATCGCGGTTGTCGACCAGATCACTCCGTTACGGTCAGGCACTCGGCGAGCAGGTCGACGACGTCGCGCCAAGCTCGCTGCGCGTGCCGTGGGTGGTAGCCGACGCCGGGGACCACGGGGTGGTCGACCGGCGGGTGGTGGAAGGCGTGCAAGGCGCCGCCGTAGACCACGAGGCGCCAGTCGACGCCCGCGGCCTGCATCTCGGCGGTGAACGCGCCCCGTTGCGCGGGCGGCATGATCGGGTCTTCCGACCCGACCCCGGCCCACACCGGGCAGCGAATGCGCGCCGCCTCGCCTGGTCGGCCCGTGGTCAGCGCGTTGACTGTCCCGATCGCGCGCAGGTTGACGCCGTCGCGCCCGAGTTCCAGCCCGACGGCGCCCCCGGTGCCGTAGCCGACGGCGGCGATCCGGTCGGGGTCGGTCCGCGGCTCGGCGCGCAACACGTCGAGCGCCGCGTGACCGATGCCCCGCATCCGGTCGGGGTTGGCGAGCAGCGGCATGCAACGGGCCAGCATCTCCTCGGGGTCACCCAAATAGCGCCCGCCGTGAAGGTCGAAGGCCAGCGCTACGTATCCCAGCTCGGCGAGAGCATCGGCCCGGCGGCGCTCGACGTCGCTGAGCCCCATGCCCTCTGGCCCGAGCAGCACCGCGGGCCGGCGATCGACTCCGGCCGGGAGTGCGAGGTGCCCGATCATCGTCAGACCGTCGGCCGGGTACTCGACCGTGCGCGTTGTAATCGTCGTCATGCGACTGGACTGTAGTGATCGTCGAGTCCCAACCGGGTGCAGGCGAAGGCCGAGCGGGCCGGCGGAAAGGGCGTCAACGTCGCCCGGGTGCTACACGCGCTCGGTCGCGAGGCCGTGGTCACCGGCTTCGCCGGAGGAACCGCGGGCGCGACGCTGCGGCGCGAGCTCGCCACCGCCCGCCTGCCCGAACGCCTGCTGCCGATCGCCGGGGAGACCCGCCGCACGGTGGCGGTGGTGGACGAGAGCGTCGGGGACACCACGATCCTGCTCGAACCGGGCCCGGCGGTCTCGAAACCGAGGACTGGGTCCGGTTGCTCGACCATCTCGACCATCTCGACCGCCTCCTGCCCCAGGCGTCGGCGGCGGTGTTCTCCAGCAGCCTGCCGCTGGGCGCGCGCGAGGACGCGTACGGCCAACTGGTCCGGCTGGTTGTCCGGCACCGGGTCCGTCGAGGTCTTGGGTGCGCTGGTCACATAGTCCCTTTCGTAGAGGGGGAACGCGGTGGTCGGGCGCCAGTGCCGTCAGGGTTCGACGTAGCCGTGGGGCGACCGGTGCGGCCCGGGCGGGAGCCGGTCACGTCTCGACGAGCTGCCGTTGTCCGGAGGCGGGGTCGAATCCGTGGGTGGAGAACGCGGGCCCGCCGGCGAGGTACGCCTCCACCGCAGCCTTGGAGGTCGGAAACATCGGGCTGGGCAGGACGTCGGCGGCGGGGTGCCAGCGCACCTCCAGGTGCTTGTCCGGCTCGACGTTGACCAGCTCGCCCGTGAACTTGCTGGTGGCGAAGACGAACAGCACGAACCCGCCGCGCCCGTCCCAGCCCTCCTTGACCTGGATGGTGTGCACCAAGCGCAGGTCGCACGGCCGGGCGATGAGCCCGGCTTCCTCACGCAGCTCCCGGGCGGCAGCCTCGGGGATCTCCTCCCCGGGGTCGACCTTCCCCCCGGGGATCGTCCATGCGGGCCCCGGTGTCCAACTGCGCTGCGCGTAATGAACGGTGGCGATCCGGTCGGTGTCCAGGTCGTGGGCGATGACGCAGACCGACAGCCTGCTTGTCTCGTGCATCAGGGTGCTCCTCGTTGAAGGGGAAGGCGGAGTCGCGGGGGTTAGCCGGTCCATCCTGGTGAGGTGGAACGCAGCGCCATGAAGCCGTCGACGGGCTCGAAGCCGAGGCTGCGGTAGAGCGGGGCGCCGGCGTCGGTGGCACGCAGTTCGATGGAACAGCCACGCTGCTTGATCGCGGCGACCAGCGTGCTGGTGACAGCGCGGGCCAGGCCCTGGCGGCGGTGGCCGGGGTCGGTGACGACCGGATGGATCCTGGACCACTGCCCGGTCGGGTACGTGGGGCCGCAGTAGCCGTGGTAGACGATGCCGATTGCGCAGGCGGCGAGGCTGCCGCCGGGGGCGTCGGCGACGTAGGCGAGCAGGTTGGGGTCGGTGCCCAGGCGTTGGTGCATGTCGTCGCGGAAGGTTGCCCGCCACTGGTCGGTGACCGGTTCGCCGGTCAGCACGGTGACGCGCAGCCGAAGCAGCTCGTCGGCGTCCTGCGGCGTGGCAGGGCGTACACGCGGATCGGGTGCGGACACTCCGGTTCTCCTCGTCAACGGGTGGAGCGGGTCAATGGCGCGGACACGGCGGTCGAGCAAGTGCTTCTAGCTGTCGCGCGCGGGCAACTCAGAGAGCGCGGTCTCGCGCATGATGCGGTCGACCGTGTCGCGGAGGGTGCTGTCGCTGCCGATGACGGTCTCGATGCCGCCCGGGAGAACGTCTTGCTCGCGGTACCAGTCGCGCAGTTCCCGCTCGGTGACGGCCGCCAGGTACTCACGATCGGCCTTCGAGGCGTGCCGGATCACCGTCTCGTCGATCGGGATGTCGAGGTAGTAGCAGCGGGTGACACCGCGGTGGTCGCCCACCAGGCGTTGGAGCATCTCGCCGTAGTGATCGGCGTACAGGATGCCTTCGATGACGACGTGATAGCCGGCGTCCAGCGCGTAACGTGCCACGGTGTCGATCAGGCCGATGTTCGCGCCGCCGGGTCGGTCCCGCTCGCGGAGCACGACGCGGCGGAGGTTGTCCTGCGCGACCACGGCAAGGCCCCGACCGAACCGGTCCCGGATGCCCGCCGCCACCGACGACTTGCCCGACGCCGAGTTCCCTCGAACGACCACGAGCCGGGTCTCCGCGCTCCCCGCAGGCGCCCCGGCTGCCGGGAGCCCCGGGTGGCTCGTGGTGCTCACGCCGGCCATCCGACGACGGACAGCGGGCGACCGGCGGTGATCTGCGCGAGCGCGTCGGCGGTGTAGCTGACAATCGGCTCCGGAAGCCCGTCCAGCGGCCAGAAGCGGAGGGCGGCGCACTTGTCCGGTTCGCGGTTGGTGATCTCGCCGGTGTATACGCGGGGGGAGAAGAACAGCTGGAGGCGTCCGGCACCGTCGTCGGCATCGAGGTGGTGGAGGGTGTGCACCAGGTCGAGGTCCTCCTCCCGGATGGTGATGCCGAGTTCCTCGTCGGCCTCGCGGGCCATGCCGACCAGGACGGACTCTCCCGCTTCGAGGTGGCCGGCTGGAGCGTGCCAGTGCTGGGCGGCGAAGGTGGTGTTGGCGCGCCGTCCGAGCAGCACCCGGCCGTTCTCGATCAGGATCAGGTGGACTCCGACAACCAGCGTGTGCGGCACGGGACGTCTCTTTCCAGGGGCGGGAGGGAACCGGTGTGGGGGTAGGCGGTTCAGGGCATGGCGAAGCTGCGATCAAACTGGTGATCGTTTGTCGTACGTGAGTGCGTGGGCAGGTGTCCCACCGTAGGCGGCTCGGCGGGGTCCGCGTCGGCGTGTCGCGGCAGAAGCCACACGATCTGGTGAACGGCCTCAACTCGTCATACTGGTAAGGCGGTTACTGGTTGAACAGGGCAGTGTGACACGGTGCACTGACATTGATCGCGCCATGCTCGGCGGGAGGTGGGAGGTGGGAGGTGGGAGGTGGGAGGTGGGAGGCGGGAGGCGGGAGGTCACGGTCGCGCCGGGGAGCCGACTGGGCGAGGCGGGATGACGGGCCGGTGGCCGTTCTGGGCGAGGCCGACGGCCAGGGCGGCCGTCGCGCGTTCGATCCCGGCTGGGGCGTCAGGGGTCCAGGAGACGAGGACCAGCAGGACGGCCCGGGAAGAGGCGGCGCGGTTGATCGCCGCGCCGTCGTCGAGCCGGCCGCGCAGCACGTCGGTGACGGCGGCGAAGGTCGCTCCGGCCGGCGATGTCGTCGACGAGAAGCACCATCCCGGCCAGGCGCTCGGGAAACGTGTCCGTGAGCAGGACCTCGACGTCGCCGGTGGCCTGCTGCCACGCGGCGTCGCCCTCGTTGTGCCGGGCGGTGACGGTGTGGAAGGGCACCTTGAGGTAATCGGCCATGAGGCTGGCCGGTTTGATCCCGCCGGAGGCGATGCCGATCACACAGGTGACCTCCGGGTCGGTCCCGACGACGGACTGGGCGATCATCCGGGCCGCGTCGAAGCACTGGTAGTGCGCCGGGGCGAACGGGACGTGCCGCGCCAAGAGCGAGGATTTCGCCGCGGCGCATGCCGGTGCCGAGCATGACCTCGAACAGGTCGGGCAGCTGGTCGGCGTACTGCTCAGCGTCGTGGCGCAGGAACGTCCCGGCCTGGTCTGGGGTCCCAGCAGGTGCGCTCTGCCGCGGGGCTTGGGCGGCACGGAGTGCTTGGCCTGGTCGGTTGCGGGGGCCCGGCCAAGCGGCGGGGTGAAGGTCTTCCCGTTCTGCGGCTGGGCGTAGTCCATCGGCACTGCCGGGCTGGCGCACTGGAGGTCGGCCGCGGGCTGTCCAGGCGGGCCGCTGCTGGTGGAACGTCCGAGTGTGGCTGGTCGGTCTACTCGGTTGCCTTCGGCGGGGGCTGGGTGCCCGGGGTGGTCGCGGCCTGGTCGGGGCGCTGGTCGCAGCCGGCGAGCGCGGCCACCGTCGCCGCGGCGACGGCCAGCGCGGCGAGCTGGCGCAGGCTGGGACGCTGCCCGGAACGGGTCTGCGGGATACGGGTGTTGTCGGTGCGGTGAGTGAATCGGCGCATGACTGTGAGGTCGTTTCTGGTCGGGTGGTCGGTACGGACCGACCATGGCGTAGGTGTCCTGAGGATTCGATGAGGGCGGCCGCGCGGAGTGCGGCTCAGTGCTGCAGGGCAGCTTCGGCCGCGATCACGTCGTGGAGCAGCCGGGCGAGCCGGGTCTCGTTGAGCCGGTGCGCCGGGTCGCGGACGAGCAGGGCGTCGATGACCGCGGCGAGGGGGTTCTGGAACGGGTGGTCCTGGATGCAGGCGTGGAGCAGCATGCCCAGGGCCCACAGGTCGGAGGCGGGCCCGGCTGCGCCGCCGTCCAACCGTTCCGGCGCCACGTTCCTTGGCTCGATGCCGAGTTCGGTAGGGGTGCTGAGGGTGGCGAGGTCGAAGCCGGTGAGTACGGCGGTTCCGTCCGGGCGGATCAGGACGTTGCCCGGTTCGACGTCCCGGTGCAGGACGCCGGCCGCGTGCGAGGCCTGAAGGGCCGCGAGCACGTCGAGGCCGACGTGGGCGGCGGCCGCGGGGGAGAGTGGGCAGTGCTCGACGATGTTTCGGAGGGATTCCCCGATGATCAGGTCCATGACCAGCCAGGGGTCCGGCCGGTGGTTCAGGACTTCGCGGACAGTGGCGAGGTTGGGGTGCTCGATCCGGGCCAGGCCGCGTGCTTCGCGGAGCAGCCGTTGGCGTGCCGGATCGGTGGGGCCGGGGCCGGACGAAGTGGGGGAGCGCAGTTCCTTGAGGGTCACGCCGCGCTCCAGGGCCAGGTCGTGGGCCTTCCACACCGTCCCGGCGGCGTTGAGCCGTTTCAGGAGCGTGAATCGTCCGGCCACGAGATCCCCGGCGGCGTTTGCGTTGTCCTCGGTCATGAACCCGTCCCTGCCGTGTCCTGCGATCCCCGTGGGCGGGGATCGCAGGACACCCACGTGTCGACTTCCTGGGGAAGCGTGCCCGGGGCGACCTGAGGATT